>NZ_RJVI01000001.1:828604-1161603 GCF_003751635.1 Inmirania thermothiophila | reverse complement strand
CGTTCGACGTCTCCACCCCAGAACCGTCCGCCTTCACACGAACCCGAACGTTGTAGTCCACCACCCGCTTGACCGCGACCAGTACCTTCATGCCGGTGTCTCCCTCGTGCCTCTCCGGCGGGCGCCGCCGGATCCGATGTTGGCCCCCGGGGCCGCGGCGCGCTATGGTTGCGCGGCGGCGCGACCTTGGCCCCGCGGCAGGGTCGCCGTAGTATAAACGTTTACGTAAACGTCAATAAACGGCCGTTTCCGCATCCGGAGGAGCCCCGTGGAACGCGAAGCCATGCCCTTCGACGTGGTCATCGTCGGCGCCGGCCCCGCCGGGCTCAGCGCCGCCATCCGCCTGCGCCAGCTCGCCGCCGAGCACGACCGCGACCTCTCCGTGTGCGTGCTGGAGAAGGGCTCGGAGGTGGGCGCACACATCCTCTCCGGGTGCGTCATCGAGCCCCGCAGCCTCGACGAGCTGATCCCGGACTGGCGCGAGCGGGGCGCGCCCCTCCACACCCCGGTGACCGAGGACCGCTTCCTCTTCCTCACCGAGCGCGGCGCCCGCCGCCTGCCCACCCCGCCGCAGATGCGCAACCACGGCAACTACATCATCAGCCTCGGCAACCTCTGCCGGTGGCTGGCCGAGCAGGCCGAGGCCCTGGGGGTGGAGATCTTCCCGGGCTTCGCCGCCGCCGAGGTCCTCTACGACGAGGACGGCGCCGTGCGCGGCGTCGCCACCGGCGACATGGGCATCGGGCGCGACGGCAAGCCCACCGCCAACTACACGCCGGGGGTGGAGCTCCACGCCCGCATGACGCTCTTCGCCGAGGGCTGCCGCGGCTCGCTCACCCAGGGGCTGTTCGAGCGCTTCGGCCTGCGCGAGGGGGTCGATCCCCAGACCTACGGCATCGGCATCAAGGAGCTCTGGGAGGTCCAGCCCGAGCGCCACCAGCCGGGGCTCGTGATCCACACCGTGGGCTGGCCGCTGGATGCGCACACCTACGGCGGCTCCTTCCTCTACCACCTGGAGGAGAACCTGGTGGCGGTGGGCTTCGTGGTGGGGCTCGACTACGAGAACCCCTACCTCAGCCCGTTCCAGGAGATGCAGCGCTTCAAGCTGCATCCGGCCATCCGGCCCACCTTCGAGGGCGGGCGGCGCATCGCCTACGGCGCCCGCGCCCTCAACGAGGGCGGCTTCCAGGCCATCCCCCACCTGACCTTCCCGGGCGGCGCCCTCATCGGCTGCGCCGCAGGCTTCCTCAACGTGCCCAAGATCAAGGGCACCCACACCGCCATGAAGTCGGCCATGGTCGCCGCCGAGGCGGTCTTCGACGCGCTGGCGCGCGACGAGCGCGAGCCGGCGGGCTACCCCGAGGCGCTGCGCCGCTCCTGGCTCTGGGACGAGCTCTACCGCGTGCGCAACATCCGCCCCGCCTTCCGCTGGGGGCTCTGGGGCGGGATGGCCTACTCGGCGCTGGAGACCTACCTGCTGCGCGGCCGCGCCCCGTGGACGCTGCGCCACCGCGAGCCGGATCACGCCCGGCTGCGCCCCGCCGCCGAGTGCCGCCCCATCGCCTATCCGAAGCCCGACGGGGTGATCACCTTCGACCGCCTGAGCTCGGTGGCGCTGGCCAACGTCTTCCACGAGGAGAACCAGCCGCCGCATCTGAGGCTGCGCGACCCCGAGGTGCCGATCCGGGTCAACCTCGCCCGCTACGACGCCCCCGAGCAGCGCTACTGCCCGGCCGGGGTCTACGAGATCGTCGAGGAGGAGGGCCGGGGGCCGCGGCTGCAGATCAACTTCGCCAACTGCGTCCACTGCAAGACCTGCGACATCAAGGACCCGACCCAGAACATCGTCTGGACCGTGCCCGAGGGCGGCGGCGGCCCCAACTATCCCAACATGTGAGCGCGCCGGGGGCCGCCGCTCAGCCCCCGTCGCGGGGCAGGCGGCCGAGGAGGTAGAACTCGTCGTTGGGCCGCATGTCGATGAGGTTCGCCATGCGGTTGGAGAGGCCGAAGAAGGCGGCGATGGCGCCGATGTCCCAGATGTCCTCGTCGCTGAAGCCGTGGGCGCGCAGGCGCGCGTAGTCCTCGTCGCCGATCTCGTGGGCGCGCAGCGCCACCTTGAGGGCGAAGTCCAGCATCGCGCGCTGGCGGGGCGTGATGTCGGCCTTGCGGTAGTTGATGGCCACCTGGTCGGCGATGAGGGGATCCTTGGCGTAGACGCGCAGGATCGCGCCGTGGGCGATGACGCAGTAGTGGCACTGGTTGGCCGCGCTGGTGGCGACGACGATCATCTCGCGCTCGGCCTTGCTCAGCCCCCCCTCCTTGAGCATGAGCGCGTCGTGATAGGCGAAGAAGGCGCGGAACTCGTCCGGCCGGTGCGCCAGCGCCAGGAACACGTTGGGGATGAACCCGGCCTTGGCCTGCACCGCCTCGATGCGGGCGCGGATGTCCTCGGGCAGGTCCTCGAGGCGCGGCACCGGGAAGCGGCTGATGCGCCCTTCCCGCCCCGCGGGGGCCTCAGTCGAACTTGCGCACATCGTCGATCACCTTGCCGTCGTTGGGGAGGCTGCCCGGCGGGACCAGCTCCACCTCGCCGCGCAGCTTGGTCACCGCCTGGATGGTGGCGGCCACGGCCTCGGCAAGACCCTCCGGCGCGCCCGCCACCTCGCAGCGCAGCACCATGGTGTCGCGCACGTCGTCGCGGTCCACCACGAGGCGGGCGCGGCGGATCTCCGGATGGCGGCGGACGATCTCCGCCACCTGCTCGGGACGCACGAACATGCCCCGCACCTTGGTGGTCTGGTCGGCACGCCCCATCCAGCCGCGGATGCGCACGTTGGTGCGCCCGCAGGGGCTCGGCCCCGGCATCACCGCCGAGAGGTCGCCGGTGCCGAAGCGGATCAGGGGATACTCCGGGTTGAGGACGGTCACCACCACCTCGCCCACCTCGCCCTCGGCCACCGGATCGCCGGTGCCGGGGCGCACGATCTCGAGGAGGATCCCCTCGTCGACGATGAGCCCCTCCTCGGCCTCGGACTCGTAGGCGATGAGCCCCACGTCGGCGGTGGCGTAGCACTGCCGCGCGGTGATGCCGCGGCCGGCGAAGTACTGGCGCAGGCTCGGCGGGAAGGGCTCGGCCGAGACCAGCGCCTTGCGCACGCTGGAGCAGTCGCGGCCGAGCTCGTCGGCCTTCTCGAGGATGATCTTGAGGAAGGAGGGCGTGCCCACGTAGCCGTCGGGGCGCACCTCCGCCATCACCTGGGCCTGCAGCTCGGTCTGGCCCACGCCGGCCGGGATGACGGCGCAGCCGAGGGCCGCCGCGCCCCCCTCGAGCATGGAGCCCGCGGGGGTCATGTGGTAGGAGAAGCAGTTCTGGATCACCTCGCCGCGGCGGAAGCCGGCGGCGAAGAGCGCCCGGCCCATGCGCCAGTAGTCCGGGCGGCGCCCCTCCGGGTCGTAGATGGGGCCCGGCGAGGCGAAGATCCTGGCCAGCTCCCCGGGGGCCACGGTGGTGAGGCCGCCGAAGGGCAGCGCCTCGCGCTGCATCGCGAGCAGCGCGGACTTGCGCGTCACCGGCAGGCGGGCGAGCGCCGCGCGGTCGGTGACCTCGGCGGGATCCACCCCGGCGAGGATGCGCGCCCAGGCCGGCGCGCGCTCCCTGGCGGCGGCGATGAGCCCCGGCAGGGCGGAGAAGAGCCCGCGCTCGCGTACCTCGGGATCCCGTGTCTCCAGCTCGTCGTAGTGCTCGCGCATGTGGGGCCTCGCTCCCTGGGCGGCGGAGAGCGCCTCGCGCTCAGCTCAGCCAGCGCTTGCGCCGGCGGTAGTGCTTGACGTCGCGGAAGCTCTTGCGCTCGCCGCCGCTGATGCCGAGGTAGAACTCCTTGACGTCCTCGTTCTCCGAGAGGGTGGCGGCGTCGCCGTCCAGCACCACCCGCCCCGTCTCCAGGATGTAGCCGTAGCTTGCGTACCTCAGGGCGACGGCGGTGTTCTGCTCGGCGAGCAGGAAGCTCACCCCCTCCTCCACGTTGAGCCGGTGCACGATCTCGAAGATCTCCTGCACGAGCTGCGGCGCAAGCCCCATGGAGGGCTCGTCGAGGAGGATCATGCGCGGGCGCGCCATGAGCGCACGCCCGATGGCGGTCATCTGCTGCTCGCCGCCCGAGGTGTAGCCGGCCTGGGCGTTGCGCCGCTCCTTCAGGCGCGGGAAGTAGTGATAGACCATCTCCAGGTCGCGGCGGATCTCGGCGCGGCTTGCGCGCCGGGTGTAGGCGCCGGTGAGGAGGTTCTCCTCCACCGTGAGGTGCTCGAAGCAGTGCCGCCCCTCCATGACCTGGATGCAGCCGCGGCGCACCAGCTCGTAGGGGGTGAGGTGCGTCACCTCCTCGCCCTCGAAGACGATGCTGCCCTTGGTGACCTCGCCGCGCTCGGCCCGCAGCAGGTTCGAGATCGCCTTCAGCGTCGTCGTCTTGCCGGCGCCGTTGGCGCCCAGGAGGGCGACGATGCCGCCCTTGGGCACCTCCAGGGAGACGCCCTTGAGGACCAGGATCACGTGGTCGTAGATGACCTCGATGTTGTTGACGGAGAGGATGGGCTCGGCCGCGGCGGCGGCCGCCTCCTGGCGTGCGGGTTCGGCCATGGGATGCCTCGGGGTCGGTCCTCGGGGCCGGGGGCGGCGGCCCGCCCCCGGCCGCATCCTCACTTGCAGTCGCGCGGCGTGATGCCGTGCTCCTTGGCGTAGTTCATCGAGTCCTCCTCGATGAGCGGCCAGACCACGTCCTCCAGCGGGCTGTAGTACTTGCTCACGATCTTCCACTTCTTGGCCCTGGCGTCCCACTGCTGGACGGCGGCCTTGCCGGCGCCGCGATGGTTGGCGCAGCTGATCTTGATCCCGAAAGTGAAGCCCGGCAGCCCCAGCTCCGCCAGGCGCTGCTCGCTCACCTCGAGGTTCTCGAAGCCGTCACGCACCATGGCCGCGGTGACGTTCTTGGTGCCGTGGATCCGCATCGCGGTGCGGATCGCCTCGGCCGCCCACACCGCGGCGATCAGACCGCGGTTGTAGAGGACCTCGCCGACGCGGTCGCGGAAGCCCGGATCCACCGCCTTGCCGCGGTCATAGACGTACTTGAGGATGTCCTTGTGCAGCGGGAAGTCCGCCCCCGCGGCGTGGAAGGCCAGCGACTTGTAGCCGTTGGCCGCCATCCCCGACGGCAGGACGTCGTTCTCCGAGCCCGACCACCAGACCCCGATGAAGCGGTCCATCGGATAGCGGATGGAGGCCGCCTCCTTGATCGCGACCTGGTTCATCACGCCCCAGCCCCACATCAGGACCCAGTCGGGCCGCTCGCGGCGGATCTGCAGCCAGGTGGCCTTCTGCTCCTGCCCCGGATGGTCCACCGGCAGCAGCAGCAGCTTGTAGCCGAACTTCTCCGCCATCACCTCGAGGGTGCGGATGGGCTCCTTGCCGTAGGCCGAGTTGTGATAGACCAGGGCGATCTTCTTGCCGCGCAGGCGGTCGAAGCCGCCCTCCTGGTCGGCGATGTACTGGATCGCGATGGTGGCGCCGTCCCAGTAGGTGAGCGGGAAGTTGAAGACCCACTCGAAGATGCGCCCGTTGGCCGCCGAGGTGCGCCCGTAGCCCATGGTGTGCATCGGGATGCGGTCCTCGGTGACCTTGGGGATGAGCTGGTAGGTGATGCCGGTGGAGAGCGGCTGGTAGACGAGGGCGCCGGAGCCGACGTTCTTGGTCTTCTCGTAGCACTCCACGCCCTTCTGCGTGTTGTAGGCCGTCTCGCAGGGCTCGAGGCGGATCTTGACGCCCTCGATGCCGCCGTCGCGCTCGTTGAGCAGCGTGAAGTAGTCGCTGTAGCCGTTGGCGAAGGGGATGCCATTGGGGGCGTAGGGCCCGGTGCGGTAGTCCAGCGTGGGGATCACCAGCTCGGCCGAGGCCGTGCCCGTGAGCACGGCCGCCGCCAGGGCACCCCCCAGGAGCGTCTTCAGCTTCATGTGCTCTCCTCCCTCTCTCTCTGGTTGCCGGCCGGGGACCCCCCGGCCCGTCATCCCCGAAGCCTAGCAGGCCCCGGGGCGAAAGCCCCTGCGGTACGCCCCCGCGCCCCTCAGTACGGGAACGGCCACAGGCGCAGCTTCTCCTTGCCGATCTGCCACAGCCGCGCCATTCCGTGCGGCTCGACGATCAGGAAGAAGACGATGAGCGCCCCCATGAGCATGATCTGCACGTGCTCGGCCACACCGGTGGAGAAGCCGAGCGCGTCCACCATGAGGTTCTTGAGGGCGATGGGCATCACCACCATGAAGGCGGCGCCGAAGAAGGAGCCGAGGATGGTGCCCAGGCCCCCGATGATGATCATGAAGAGGACCAGGAACGACTTGTCGATGTTGAAGGCCTCGGTGGGCTCGGCCGAGCCCAGCCAGACCGCGAACATCAGCGCCCCGGCGATGCCGACGTAGAAGGAGGAGACGGCGAAGGCGGTGAGCTTCGTCGCCAGCGGACGGATGCCGATGATCTCGGCGGCGATGTCCATGTCGCGGATAGCCATCCAGCACCGTCCCGTGCGGCTGCGCGCGAGGTTCTTGGCGAAGAGCGCAAGCGCCGTCACCGTCGCCAGGACGAAGAGGTACTTGGCCACCGGCGAGGCGGCGGGCCCGGTGAGGGTGATGCCGAACAGCGCCGCCTCCGGCACCGTGATCTGCCCGGTGGCGCTGTAGTTGTAGAACCACGGCACCTTGTTGAAGAGCCAGACGAGGAAGAACTGGGCCGCGAGGGTCGCCACCGCCAGGTAGAAGCCCTTGATGCGGAGCGAGGGAATGCCGAAGAGGACCCCCACCGCCGCGGTGATGAGCCCCGAGAGCAGGAAGACGACGATGAGGTTGAGCTCCGGGAAGGCGGTCATGAGCTTGTAGCTCGCGTAGGCGCCCACGGCCATGAAGCCGCCCGTGCCCAGGGAGAGCTGGCCGCAGTAGCCGGTGAGGATGTTGAGGCCGATGGCGGCCACCGAGTAGACCAGGAAGGGGATGAGCAGCGCCTGGAACCAGTACTCGTCGGCGGTGAGGGGGACGACCACGTAGGCCACCGCCAGCAGCGCGGCGATGAACCAGCGGTCCTGGGCGATGGGGAAGATGGCCTGGTCGGCGGCGTAGCTGGTCTTGAACTGCCCTGCCTCGCGATAGAACATGCCCCGCCTCCTCGCTCAGACGCGCTCGATGATGCGCTCGCCGAACAGCCCCTGGGGCCGGAAGAGCAGGAAGATGAGGGCGAGCACGTAGGCGAACCACGACTCGATGGCCCCGCCCACGAACGGGCCCACGTAGACCTCGGCGAGCTTCTCGCCGATGCCGATGATGATGCCGCCGACGATGGCCCCGGCCACCGACTCGAAGCCGCCGAGCATCAGCACCGGCAGCGCCTTGAGGGCGATCAGGGAGAGCGAGAACTGGATCCCGGACTTGGCGCCCCACATGATCCCGGCCACCAGCGCCACCACCCCGGCCACCGCCCACACGATCACCCAGATGGTGTTGAGGTTGATCCCCACCGAGAGCGCCGCCTGGTGATCGTCGGCCACCGCCCGCAGCGCCCGCCCCACCTTGGTCTTCTGGAAGAAGAAGGCGAGCGCCGCCACCAGCACCGCCGCGGTCACCGCCGCCACCGCCTCGAGCTTCTCCACGTAGAGCCCGTACTTGTCCAGGAGCAGGTCGCTCGCGCCCTGGGGCAGGCCGATCTCGAGGACCTTGACGTCGGAGCCCCAGATGAGGTCGCCCGCCCCCTCCAGGACGTAGGCGAGGCCGATGGTGGCCATGAAGAGGATGATGTGGGGCTGGCCCACCAGCGGGCGCAGCACGACGCGCTCGATGGCCACGGCGAGCACGGTCATCACTGCGACGGTGGCGAGGATGGCGAGCCAGGCCGGGAGCCCGAAGCGCTCCATCAGCCCGGCGAGGGTGAGCCCGGCGAAGAGCGCCATCACGCCCTGGGCGAAGTTGAACACGCCCGAGGCCTTGTAGATGAGGACGAAGCCGAGGGCGACGAGGGCGTACATGACGCCGCTCATCAGCCCGCTGATGGTGGTCTCCAGGAAGAAGAGCACGTCGTGGACTCCTCCTTCAGTCGTGGGCGACGCCGAGGTAGGCGTCGATCACGCGCGGGTCGCGCTGGACCACGTCCGGGGTGCCGTCGGCGATCTTGCCGCCGTAGTCGAGGACCACGACGCGGTCGCAGATGTCCATCACCACGCCCATGTCGTGCTCGATGAGGATGATGGTGGTGCCGAACTCCTCGTTGACGTCGAGGATGTAGCGCACCATGTCCTCCTTCTCCTCGGTGTTCATGCCCGCCATGGGCTCGTCGAGGAGGAGCACGTCGGGCTCGGCGGCGAGCGCCCGGGCGAGCTCGACCCGCTTCTGCATGCCGTAGGGGAGCCGGCCCACCGGCACCTTGCGCACGTGCTCGATGCGCAGGAAGTCGATGATGCGCTCGACGACCGCCCGGTGCGCGATCTCCTCGCGCCGCGCCGGTCCGAACCAGATCCCCTGCGCCAGCATCGGCACCCGCATCTTGAGGGTGCGTCCGGTCATGATGTTGTCGAGCACGCTCATGCCCTTGAAGAGGGCGATGTTCTGGAAGGTGCGGGCGATGCCGTTGCGGGCCGCCTCGTGGGGGCGCATGTGGCGGCGCCGCCTGCCCTTGAAGGTGATCCAGCCCTCCTGCGGCCGGTAGAAGCCGTTGATGACGTTGAGCATCGAGCTCTTGCCGGCGCCGTTGGGGCCGATGATGCCGAGGATCTCGTGCTCGCGGACCTCGAAGCTGACGTGCGACAACGCCTGCACCCCGCCGAAGGCGAGCGAGACGTCCTCGACCTTGAGGATGACCTCACCGAGCTCGCGAACCTTGCCCATGCCGATGCCCTCAGCTCGCCTTGCGCATGGGCTCGGCCGGCGGCAGCGCCTCCACGTCGCGGATGCGCACGTCGGCCTCGATCACGCCCTTGCGCCCGTCCTCGAAGGTGACCTCGGTGCGCACGTGGCACTGCGGCCTGCCGTCGTAGAGCGCCTCGATGAGGTCGCCGTACTTCTCGGCGATGAAGCGCCGGCGCACCTTGCGCGTGCGCGTCAGCTCGCCGTCGTCGGCGTCGAGCTCCTTGTGCAGGATGAGGTAGCGGCGGATCTGCGAGCTCGCCAGCCCCGGCTCGCCGGCGAGGTCGCGGTTGACCTGCTCGATGCAGCCGTGGACGAGGTCGTAGACCTCCGGCTTGGCGGCGAGATCGGTGTAGCCGCCGTAGGCGAGCCCGCGCCGCTCGGCCCAGTTCCCCACCGCCTCCAGGTCGATGTTGACGAAGGCGGCGACGAAGTCGCGACCGTTGCCGAAGACCACCGCCTCCTTGATGTAGGAGAAGAACTTGAGCTTGTTCTCGATGTAGTTGGGCGCGAACATGGAGCCGTCGTTGAGCCGGCCGACGTCCTTCGCGCGGTCGATGATCTTGAGGTGGCCGTCCTCGTCGAGGATGCCGGCGTCCCCGGTGTGGAACCAGCCCTCCTCGTCCAGCGCCTCGGCGGTGGCGTCCGGGCGCTTGTAGTACTCCTTGAAGAGCATCGGGCCGCGCACCAGCACCTCGCCGTTGTCGGCGATGCGCAGCTCCACCCCCGGCGCCGGCACCCCCACGGTGTCGAGCTTGACGTCGTCGTCGGGCTGCAGGCAGACGTAGGCGCAGGTCTCGGTGGAGCCATAGAGCTGCTTGAGGTTGATCCCCAGCGAGCGGTAGAAGCGGAAGAGATCCGGCCCGATGGCCGCGCCCGCGGTGTAGGCCACCCGCAGCCGGCTCATGCCGAGGACGTTCTTGAGCGGCTCGTAGACCAGCCAGCGGCCGAGGGCGTAGAGCAGGCGGTCCTTGAGCGGCACCGGACGCCCCGCCAGGAGGTCGGCGCCGCAGCGCCGGGCCACGCCCATGAAGTAGTGGAACATGGCCTGCTTGATGCGGCTTGCGTCCTCCATGCGGATCATCACCTGCGTGAGCAGGTTCTCGTAGATGCGCGGCGGGGCGAAGTAGTAGCTGGGCCCGAGCTCGCGCATGTCGATCATCACGGTGTCGCCGGACTCGGGGCAGTTGATGGCGAAGCCCGCCACCAGCGCCTGGGCGTAGGAGAAGAGGTGGTCGCCCACCCACGCCATGGGCAGGTACGACAGGACGTTGTCGTCGGGCCCGAGGCGGTCGAACTCGACCCCGCCGCGGGCGGCGAAGATGAAGGCCTCGTGAGTGTGGCAGACGCCCTTGGGCTTGCCGGTGGTGCCCGAGGTGTAGAGGATGATGGAGAGGTCGCCGCCGCGGCCTGCGGCCACCTCCCCCTCGAAGAACCCCGGGTGGGCGGCGTCGTGCGCGCGGCCGCGGGCGATGACGTCCTCGTAGTCGTGGAGGTCGTCGCGCCGGTAGGCCTCGTGCAGCTTCAGGCCGCGCGGGTCGTCGTAGATGATGTGCTCGAGCGCCGGGCAGCGGCCGCGGATCTCGAGCAGCTTGTCCACCTGCTCCTGGTCCTCCACCACCGCGAAGCGCGCCCCCGAGTGGTCGAGGACGTACTGCATCTCCTCGGCGACGCTGTCCTGGTAGAGCGGCACCGGCACCCCGCCGAGGGCCTGGGCGGCGGCCATCGACCAGTACAGGCGGGGGCGGTTGTCGCCGACGATGGCCAGCATGTCGCCGCGGCGGAAGCCCATCGCCGCCAGCCCGCAGGCCAGCGCCCGCACCTCGTCGGCGACCTCCCGCCAGGTCCAGGTCTGCCAGATCCCGTAGTCCTTCTCGCGGATCGCGGGCCGGTCCGGGCGCACGCGGGCGTGATGAAGGAGCAGCTTGGGGAAGGTGTCGAGGCTCGCCTCGGCCGATGCCCGAGGCTGTGCTTCGCTCTCGCTCATGGCCTCCATCCGGCTGCGGCCGCTCGAGGGCGGCTCTGTTCTCTCGCTTCCTGCGCTCATGCCGCGGCCCGTCGACGCCCCGGCCGCGCACCGACGTGGACGTCCGCGTCAGGGTCGCACGTGACGTTTACGTCAACGTCGGCCAATCATACCGGCGCCGCAGCATCGGTCAAGGCGCGCCGGGCACCGGCCCGGGCCATGCAGGGATCGCGCCAGCGATCCGCGGCCGCGTCGGCGGCCGGACGCCACCCGCGGGGTTACGGAAGGTGACGTCGCGGGCCGCCTCCGTCACCGACGGTGACGGGGGCGGCCGCGCCCCGCGCGCTCAGTGCGAGAACAGGACGGGCACCGTCATCTGCTTGAGGAGGTGGCGGGTGACGCCGCCGAGGACCACCTCGCGCAGGCGGGGCTGGCCGTAGCCGCCGCAGACGATGAGGTCGACCCCCTCGTCGGCGGCGCGCGACAGCAGCATGTCGCCCACCTGGATGTCGTCGGCGTGGACGTGCTCGGCCTCGGCCTTGACCCCGTGGCGGGCGAGATGGGCGCTGATGTCGGCGCCGGGGATCTCGCCGTGGCCTGCGCCCGGCGCCTCGCCCGGATTCACGGCCAGCACCACCACCTTCTTCGCCGCCCGCAGCAGCGGCAGCGCATCGTGCACCGCGCGGGTGGCCTCGCGGCTCGCGTTCCAGGCCACCATCACCCGCTCGCCGACGCTGCGGAACTGCCCCGCGTAGGGCACCACGAGCACCGGGCGTCCCGCATCGAGCAGGACCTGGTCGGGCAGGTCCGCCGGGACCAGGCCGAGGGCGTCGTCGTCGTCGTGCTGGCCGACGATGGCGAGGTCGGCGTGGCGGGCGTGGACCACCACCTCGTCGATGACGTCCGCCAGACCCAGCGGCCGGCCGTCGGGGCCGCGCCACTCGTGCTCGACGCCGGCCCGCCCCGCGGCCTCGCGGAAGGCGCGCTCGGCCTCGGCGGCCTTGGCGCGGTCGGCCTCGCGCAGCTGCTCCGGGGCGACACCCGGCACGAAATCCGGCACGTAGGGCGCGGCCACGGCGTAGAGCCCCACCACCCGCGCCCCGTGCGCCGAGGCGAGGGCGAGGGCGAGCTCGAGGCGGGCGCGGCAGCGCGGCGTGGGGTCGAGGTGGACGAGGATGTCGCGGATCGCCATGTCGCTTCTCCTGCTCCTTGGCCGTTGCCGGCAAAGATAGGGGGCGGCCGCCGGCGCGGCAAGCGCGTCCGCGCCGCCTCAGCGGCCCGCGAAGCGCGCCGCGCGCTTCTCGAGAAACGCGCCCATCCCCTCCTTCTGGTCCTCGGTGGCGAAGCACAGGGCGAAGATCTCGCGCTCGAGGACGCAGGCGTTGTCGAGGTCGAGATCCTGCCCGCGCTGCACCGCCTCCTTGGCCAGACGCACCGCCACCGGCCCGCGCGCGGCGATCATGCGCGCCTGGGCGAGCACCGTGTCCATGAGCGCCTCGGGCGCCACCACCTGGTTGACGAGGCCGATGCGCAGCGCCTCCTCGGTCTTGACCTGGCGGCCCGTGGTGACGAGCTCGAGGGCGCGCGCCGTGCCGACGCGGCGCAGCAGGCGCTGGGTGCCGCCGAAGCCCGGGGTGACGCCGAGGTTGACCTCGGGCTGGCCCAGCACCGCGCGCTCCGAGGCGACGATCCAGTCGCAGGCGAGGGCGAGCTCGCAGCCGCCGCCGAGGGCGTAGCCGTTGACCGCCGCGATCACGGGCACCGGCATCGTCTCCAGCAGGCGCAGGGTGGCGAGCCCGAGCTCCGAGAAGGCCCGCGCCTGCACCGCGCTCATGGTCCGCATCTCGGCGATGTCGCCGCCGGCGACGAAGGCCTTCTCGCCCGCGCCGGTGACGATGAGGGCGCGCAGGTCGTCGCGGCCGCGCAGGGCCTCGAGCCGGCCGCGCAGGGCCTCGAGGGTCTCGCGGTTGAGCGCGTTGAGCACGCGCGGGCGGTTGATGGTGAGGCGGCCGATGCCGGCCTCCGGCTCGTCGTAGAGGACCACGGGTTCGGACATGGCCTTCTCCTCCCTTGCGCTCACGCGTAGCGATAGAAGCCGCGGCCGGTCTTGCGCCCGAGGAAGCCCGCATCCACCATCTTGCGCAGCAGCGGGCAGGGCCGGTACTTGGGATCGCCGAGCCCCTCGTGGAGGACCTCAAGGATGGCGAGGCAGGTGTCCAGCCCGATGAGGTCGGCGAGCGCCAGCGGCCCCATGGGGTGGTTCATGCCCAGCCGCATCACGGTGTCGATGGCCTCGGGCTCGGCCACGCCCTCGTGCAGGGCGTAGATCGCCTCGTTGATCATGGGCAGCAGCACCCGGTTGGAGACGAAGCCGGGGGCGTCGTTCACCGTCACCGGCACCTTGCCCAGCGCCTCGGCCACGCGCACGACGTCGGCGTGGACCTCGTCGGCGGTGCGCAGCCCGCGCACCACCTCCACCAGCTTCATCACCGGCACCGGGTTCATGAAGTGCATGCCGATGACGCGCTCGGGCCGGCGCGTCGCGGCCCCGATGCGGGTGATGGAGATGGACGAGGTGTTGGAGGCGAGGATCGCCTGCGGCCGGCAGATCTCGTCCAGGCGCGCGAAGAGCTCGAGCTTGAGAGGCTCGTTCTCGGTGGCGGCCTCCACCACCAGGTCGGCCTCCCCCATGGCGCCGAGCTCGGTGCCGGCTTGGATGCGGGCGAGGGCGGCCTCGCGCGCGGCCTCGTCCATGCGCCCCTTCTCCACCTGGCGCGCGAGGTTGGCGCCGATGCGCGCCACCCCCTTCTCCAGCGCCTCGGCCGAGACGTCGTAGAGGCGCACGGGATGGCCCGCGACGGCGAAGACCTGGGCAATGCCGTGCCCCATGGTGCCGGCACCGATGACGCCGATGACCTCGATCTCCATCTGCTTCCCCCCTTCTCAGGCAAAGCGAAGCCCCCCGCCCGCGGCCCGCGCGGGCACGCCGCGGCGCGCGGGGGCGCCTACATGTTGCGCCGGTACTGGCCGCCCACCTCGAACAGGGCCCGGGTGATCTGCCCCAGCGAGCAGCAGCGCACCGCGTCCATGAGCACGGCGAAGGTGTTCTCGCCCCGCCGCGCCGCCTCCTTGAGGCGCTCCAGCATGGGCCCGGCCTCCTCGCGGTGGCGCTCGTGGAAGGCGCGCAGGCGTCGCAGCTGGCTCTGCTTCTCCTCCTCGGTGGAGCGGCGCAGCTCCAGCGTGCGCTCCTCGGCCGGCGGCGCGTCCGGGTCGAGGAAGGTGTTGACGCCGACGATGGGCAGGGTGCCGTCGTGCTTGAGGGTCTCGTAGTGCAGCGACTCCTCCTGGATCTTGCCGCGCTGGTAGCCGCGCTCCATGGCCCCCAGCACCCCGCCGCGCTCGGACAGGCGCTCGAACTCGGCGAGCACCGCCTCCTCCACCAGGTCGGTCAGCTCCTCGATGATGAAGCTGCCCTGGTTGGGGTTCTCGTTCTTCGCCAGCCCCCACTCCTTGTTGATGATCTGCTGGATCGCCAGCGCCCGGCGCACCGAAGCCTCGGTGGGCGTGGTGTAGGCCTCGTCGTAGGCGTTGGTGTGCAGGCTGTTGCAGTTGTCGTAGATGGCGATGAGGGCCTGCAGCGTGGTGCGGATGTCGTTGAACTCCATCTCCATGGCGTGCAGCGAGCGCCCCGAGGTCTGCACGTGGTACTTGAGCTTCTGGCTGCGCTCGTTGGCGCCGTAGCGCTCGCGCATGGCGATGGCCCAGATGCGCCGGGCCACCCGGCCGATCACCGAGTACTCGGCGTCCATGCCGTTGGAGAAGAAGAACGAGAGGTTGGGCGCGAACTCGTCGATGTGCATCCCCCGCGCCAGATACGCCTCCACGTAGGTGAAGCCGTTGGCCAGCGTGAAGGCGAGCTGCGTGATGGGGTTGGCGCCGGCCTCGGCGATGTGGTAGCCGGAGATGGAGACGGAGTAGAAGTTGCGCACGTCGTGCTGGACGAACCACTCCTGCACGTCGGCCATCATGCGCAGGGCGAACTCGGTGGAGAAGATGCAGGTGTTCTGCCCCTGGTCCTCCTTGAGGATGTCCGCCTGCACCGTGCCGCGGATGGTGGAGAGCACCCAGGCGCGGATCTTCTCGATCTCCTCGTCCGTGGGCGGGCGGCCGTTGTCGCGCTCGAACTTCTCGAGCTGCTGGTCGATGGCGGTGTTGAAGAACATGGCGAGGATCGCCGGGGCCGGCCCGTTGATGGTCATGGAGACCGAGGTCAGCGGATGGCAGAGGTCGAAGCCCTCGTAGAGGGCCTTCATGTCGTCCAGCGTCGCCACCGAGACGCCGGCGTTGCCGATCTTGCCGTAGATGTCCGGGCGCTCGTCGGGGTCGAAGCCGTAGAGGGTGACCGAGTCGAAGGCGGTGGAGAGCCGCTTGGCCTCGGAGTGGCGCGAGAGGTAGTGGAAGCGGCGGTTGGTGCGGAAGGGGTCGCCCTCGCCGGCGAACATGCGCGTCGGCTCCTCGCCCTCGCGCTTGAAGGCGAAGACCCCCGCGGTGTAGGGGAAGCTGCCGGGGACGTTCTCCAGCATCAGCCAGCGCGTGAGCTCCCCGTGGTCCTCCCACTTCGGCAGCGCCACCTTGGGCACCCGGGTCCCGGCCAGGGTCGTGTGCCTGAGGCTCGTGCGCACCTCGCGGTCGCGGATGCGCACCACGTACTCGTCGCCGGCGTAGCTCTCCCGGACCTTGGGCCAGATCTCGATGAGCTTGCGCGCACGCGGATCCTGCCCGGCCTCGCGCTCGGCGATGAGGGCGTCGACGGCCTCCACCGCCGCCCCGCGCTCGGCGAGCAGCTCCCGCGTGTGCCGAAGCTGCTGCAGCTCGCGCGCGATGCGCGCCTGCCGCTCCACGTGGCGGCGGTAGCCGCGCACGGTCTCGGCGATCTCGGCGAGATAGCGCTCGCGCTCGGGCGGCACGATCGCCTGCCCCGGCGGCGAGACCTTGCCCTCGGGCCGCTCCAGCCGGCTCTCCCAGGGGCCGAAGCCGCGCTCGCGCAGCAGATCGAGGATGCCGTGATAGAGCGCGGTGACGCCGGGGTCGTTGAAGCGCGCCGCCACCGTGCCGTAGACCGGCATCTCCTCGGGGCTGCGGTCGAAGGCCTCGCGGTTGCGCTGCACCTGCTTGCGCACGTCGCGCAGGGCGTCGTCGGCGCCGCGGCGGTCGAACTTGTTGATGGCCACCAGGTCGGCGAAGTCCAGCATGTCGATCTTCTCGAGCTGGCTCGCGGCGCCGAACTCCGGGGTCATGACGTAGAGGGAGAGGTCCACCAGCGGCACGACGGCGGCATCGCCCTGCCCGATGCCGGAGGTCTCGAGGATGACGAGGTCGAAGCCCGCCGCCTTGCAGGCCTCGATCACCCGCGGCACGCAGGCGGCGATCTCGCTGCCCGAGTCGCGCGTCGCCAGCGAGCGCATGTAGATGCGCGGGCCGTCGATGGCGTTCATGCGGATGCGGTCGCCGAGCAGGGCCCCGCCGGTGCGCCGCCGCGAGGGATCCACCGCGATGATGGCGATGGCGATGTCGTCGCGGTCGGCGCGGAAGCGGCGCACGATCTCGTCGGTGAGGGAGCTCTTGCCGGCGCCGCCGGTGCCGGTGATGCCGAGCACCGGGGTGCGGCTTCCCGCCGCCATCCCCTCCACCCGGCGCCACAGCTCGGCCGGCATGGTGTCGTTCTCCAGCATCGAGATCACCCGCGCGAGGGCGCGGAAGTCGCCCTCGGCGAGGGCCTCGATGCGCTCCGGCGGCGTCTCCCAGGGGGCGAAGTCGGCCCGCCGCAGCATGTCCTCGATCATGCCCTTGAGGCCCAGCGCCACGCCGTCCTCGGGCGAGTAGACGCGCTCGACGCCGTAGGCCTGCAGCTCGCGGATCTCCGCCGGCACGATGACGCCGCCGCCGCCGCCGAAGACGCGGATCTGCCCCGCCCCCTGCTCGCGCAGCAGGTCCACCATGTACTTGAAGAACTCCATGTGGCCGCCCTGGTAGGAGCTGACGGCGATGCCCTGGACGTCCTCCTGGATCGCGGCGCGGACGATCTCGCCGGCGGCGCGGTTGTGGCCGAGGTGCACCACCTCGGCGCCGCTCGACTGCAGCAGGCGGCGGATGATGTTGATGGACGCGTCGTGCCCGTCGAAGAGGCTCGCCGCGGTGACGAAGCGGATCTTGTGCCGCAGGCGCGGCGCGCCGTCCGCCGCCTCGTCGCGGCCCGCGCGGGTGCTCGTCTCGGCCATGGGCTTGCTCCTCCTGTGACGGCTCCCGGCCCGGAGATGGCGGGATTCTGCGAAACGTTTACGTAAACGTCAAACCGGGGCCGGGGGCGGCGCCCCCGGCCTCAGAAGCCCGCCGCCCGGTGCAGCCCCGCGGCGAAGCGCGACTCGGCGATGCGATCGGCGACCCAGGCCGTCGGCCGCCCCTCGCGCTCGGCGCGGCGGAAGATCTCGGCGAGGTTGTCGCCGATGCGCTCGATGTGGGCGCGCAGCCCCGCCGGGTCGAGCCCCAGGTGCTCGTAGCAGACGTCGATGACCCCGCCGGCGTTGATGACGTAGTCGGGGGCGTAGAGGATCCCCCGGCGGGCGAGCGCCTCCCCGTGGCGCGGCGCGGCGAGCTGGTTGTTGGCGGCGCCCGCGACCACCTTCGCGCGCAGCCGCGGCACCGTCGCGTCGTTGATCACCGCCCCCAGCGCGCAGGGGGCGAAGACGTCCACGTCGAGGTCGTAGACGGCCTCGGGCGGCACCGCCTCGGCGCCCAGCGTCTCCGCCGCCTGCCCGCGGCGCTCGGGATCGATGTCGGTCACCCACAGCCGCGCGCCGGCGGCGGCAAGGTGCGCGGCCAGCCTGCGCCCGACGCTGCCCACGCCCTGCACCGCCACGCGCAGACCCTCGAGGTCGCTGCGCCCGAGGCGGTGCGCCACCGCGGCGCGGATGCCCACGAAGACGCCGTAGGCGGTAGCCGGCGAGGGATCGCCGTCGGAGGGCCGTCCGTCGTAGCCCGGGCGCTCGCGCCGCCCGGCCACGTGCCGGGTGCGGCGCGCGATCACGCGCATGTCGGTCACCGTCGTCCCCGAGTCCTCGGCCACGATGTAGCGGCCGCCGAGCCCGTCCACGAGCCGCCCCATGGCCTCCATCAGGGCCTCGCTCTTGTCGCGGCGGGGATCGCCGATGATCACCGACTTGCCGCCGCCGAGCGGCAGTTCGGCCATGGCCGACTTGTAGGTCATGCCGCGGGCCAGGCGCAGCACGTCGGTCAGGGCCTCACCCTCGTCGGCGTAGGGCCACATGCGAAGCCCCCCCAGGGCGGGGCCGCGGTGGGTGTTGTGCACGGCGATGATGGCGCGCAGGCCGCTCGCCTCGTCATGACCGAAGACCACCTGCTCGTGGCCCGCAAACTCCGGATGCGTGAACAGCTTCATGATCGCTCCTCCTCGGTCCGCACCCGCCCCGGCCCTCAGGCCGCCGCGTCCAGCCCCCGCCCGCCGCGCAGCCGCGCAAGCAGCCGTTCGCGCTCGGCGCGCACGCGCTCGATGTTGGCCCGCTTCACGGGGCCGAAGCCGCGCACGCGCTCGGCGCCCGCCGCGATCTCCACCGCGAGGGCGTGGTTGTCCGGGCGCAGCCCCTCGACGAGCTCGCCGACCACGGCCTCGTACTCGCCGATCAGGGCCCGCTCCATGCGCCGCTCGGCGCTGCGGCCGAAGGGATCGAAGGGGGTGCCGCGCAGCCGGCGCATCGCCGCCAGGACCCGCAGCAGCGGCCGCACCCAGGGCCCGAAGCGGCGCTTGCGCGCCCGCCCGGTGCGGGGGTCGGGGCGCGCGAGCAGCGGCGGCGCGAAGTGGTGGACGATGCGGTAGTCGCCCTCGAACTGCGCCTCCAGGGCGGCGCGCAACGCCGGGTCCGTGTGCAGGCGCGCCACCTCGTACTCGTCCTTGATCGCGAGCAGGCGGTGATAGCCGCGCGCCACCGCCCGCGTCAGCGCCTCCGAGCCCGGCACGACCCGCTGCTCGGCCTCGCGCACCCGCGCCACCAGCGCCCGGTAGCGCCGCGCGTAGGCCTCGTCCTGGTAGGCCGCGAGGTGCCGCGCGCGGCGCTCCACCAGCGCCTCGAGCCCCTCCTCGGCGTCCGCCTCGCGCGCGGGGCGGGTGATGCGCTCCACCGCGGCGAGGTCGTGGGCGGCGCGCCGCCCCCAGAGGAAGGCCTGGCGGTTGAACGCCACCGCCACGCCGTTGAGCTCCACCGCCCGCAGGATGGCCGCCTCCGACACCGGCACCAGCCCCTTCTGGTAGGCGAAGCCGAGCAGGAAGAGGTTGGCGCCGATGGCGTCGCCGAGCAGGGCGGTGGCGAGGCGGTGGGCGTCGAGGGCCCACAGCGCCCCGTCCCCGCCCACGGCCTCGCGGATGCGCCCGAGCATCTCCGCGTCCGGGAACGGCAGATCGGGGTCGCGGGTGAAGGCCGCCGGCATCTGCCGCCAGGTGTTGACCACCGCGCGGCTGCGCCCCGCGGCGAGCTTGGCCAGGGCCTCGAAGCCCGAGGCCACCACGAGGTCGGCCGCGAGCAGCAGGTCGGCCCCGCCCGCGGCGACGCGCACCGCGTGGATCTCGGAGGGCTCGCGGGCGATGCGCACGTGGCTCACCACCGCGCCGTACTTCTGCGCCAGGCCCGTCATGTCCAGGACCGTCGCGCCCTTGCCCTCCAGGTGGGCGGCCATGCCTAAGAGGTAGCCGATGGTCACCACGCCGGTGCCGCCGATGCCGGTGATGACGATGTTGTAGGGCCGGTCGAGGGCGGGACGGCGCGGCTCCGGCAGGGCCTCGAAGGGCACCTCCACCCCGCCGCGGCGGCGCAGCCGCCCGCCGTGCACGGTGACGAAGCTGGGGCAGAAGCCCTCGAGGCAGGTGTAGTCCTTGTTGCACGCCGACTGGTCGATGGCGCGCTTGCGCCCGAAGGGCGTCTCCACCGGCACCACCGAGAGGCAGTTGGACTGCACCGAGCAGTCGCCGCAGCCGTCGCAGACCTCGGGGTTGATGAACACCCGCACCGGCGGATCGGGGTACTCGCCGCGCCGGCGCCGGCGGCGCTTCTCGGCGGCGCAGGTCTGCTCGTAGATCAGCACCGACACCCCGGGCGTCTCCCGCAGCTCGCGCTGCAGGGCGTCGAGCTCGCTGCGGTGATGGACGGTGGTGCCTTCGGGCAGGTCGCGCGCGGCGCGCCAGCGGGCCGGCTCCTCGCTGACGACGGCGATGCGCTGCACCCCCTCCTCGCACACCTGTCGCGCGATGCCCGGCACGGTCAGCGGCCCGTCCACCGGCTGGCCGCCGGTCATGGCCACGGCGCCGTTGTAGAGGATCTTGTAGGTGATGTTGACGCCGGCCGCGACCGCGGCGCGGATGGCGAGCAGGCCCGAGTGGTAGTAGGTGCCGTCGCCGAGGTTCTGGAAGACGTGGCGGGTCTCGGTGAAGGGGGCCTGGCCGATCCAGGTCGCCCCCTCGCCGCCCATCTGGGTGAAGGTGTGGGTGGCGCGCTCCATCCAGGTGGCCATGTAGTGGCAGCCGATGCCGCCGAGGGCGCGGCTGCCCTCGGGCACCCGGGTGGAGGTGTTGTGCGGGCAGCCGGAGCAGAAGTGCGGGGTGCGCTCCAGCACCGCCGGGCGCCCGGCCAGCGCGCGCTCCTTGGCCTCGAGGAAGGCGAGCCGCTCGCGGATGCGCTCGCTGGTGTGGAAGCGCTGGATGCGGGCGGCGATGGCGCGGGCGATGCGCGCCGGTGTGAGCTCCCCCGCCGAGGGCAGGATCCAGCGGCCGGCCTCGTCGAACTTGCCGATCACCCGCGGCCGCTCGCCCGCGTCCCAGTGGTAGAGCTGCTCCTTGAGCTGGTTCTCGATCACCGCCCGCTTCTCCTCCACCACGAGGATCTCCTCGAGGCCGCGGGCGAAGGCGCGCACCCCCTCGCGCTCCAGGGGCCAGACCATGCCCACCTTGTAGACCCGCAGCCCGATCTCGGCGGCAAGGCGCGCGTCGATGCCGAGGTCGTCCAGCGCCTGCAGCACGTCCAGGTAGGACTTGCCGGTGGTGACGATGCCGAGGCGCGGGCGCGGGCTGTCCATCACCACCCGGTCGAGCCGGTTGGCGCGGGCGAAGGCCAGGGCGGCGTAGAGCTTGTGGCGGTGCAGGCGCAACTCCTGCGCCAGCGGGGGGTCGGGCCAGCGGATGTTGAGCCCCTCCGGGGGCGGCTCGAAGTCCTCGGGCAGCACCAGCCGGACGCGCCCCGGGTCCACGTCCACGGTGGCCGAGGAATCCACCGTCTCGGCGATGGTCTTCATCGCCACCCAGCAGCCGCTGTAGCGCGACATGGCCCAGCCGACGAGGCCGTAGTCCAGGATCTCCTGAACCCCCGCCGGGTTGAGCACCGGAATCATGGCGTCCATGAAGGCGTAGTCGCTCTGGTGCGGCAGGGTGGAGGACTTGCAGCCGTGGTCGTCGCCGGCGATCACCAGCACCCCGCCGTGGCGCGAGGTGCCGGCGGCGTTGGCGTGCTTGAAGACGTCGCCGCTGCGGTCCACCCCCGGCCCCTTGCCGTACCACATGGCGAAGACGCCGTCGTAGCGAGCCCCGGGGAACAGGTTCACCTGCTGCGTGCCCCAGACGGCGGTGGCGGCCAGATCCTCGTTCACCGCCGGCTGGAAGCGCACGTGGTGGCGCTCGAGGTGCTCGCGCGCCCGCCACAGGGCCTGGTCCAGCCCGCCCAGGGGCGAGCCGCGGTAGCCGGAGACGAAGCCGGCGGTGTGGAGACCGGCCTCGCGGTCGCGCCGCCGCTGCATGATGGGCAGCCGCACCAGGGCCTCGATGCCGGAGAGGAAGACGCGCCCGGATTCGAGCGTGTAGATGTCGTCCGCACGCACTGCGGCCAGGGTCATGTCGGACTCCTCCTCGTTGCCCGCGTCGCCGGGGATCACCCGGCGCGCCGTTGCCTTGCTACCGCCGCCGGGGCCGGGGCAGGGCACGGCCCGCCCGCGTCGGCGCAGGGCGCGCGCAACGCGGGCGCGGATCGTCGGGCACGTGGGGGAGCCGCGTCCTCGGCCGGGACGCGTGTCGCTGGCTCGGGCCCGGGACGGGCCCTGCGGGCGGGTGGTGGCGCATCGCCCACTCCTCCACGGCAGGATCGCTGCCGTGCCTCCTCGTCCGGCCTGCGCCCTTGTGGGGCCGGCGGCCGTCGCGCTCTCCTTTTCGGCGGGTTCGCCGCCGCGGCGCAATCTACGCCCGCCGCATCGCGGCTGTCAAACGCGTGTCCTGGTTCAGTACATAGGAGACACGACCACGCGCGGGGCGGGGTGCTGGGTGTGTTGGCGAAGGTACTCGGCGGGGGTGAGCCCCTGCAAGGCCTGGTGGGGCCGCAGGTGGTTGTAGACGTGCTGCCACCACTGCACCAGCGGGCGAAGCTCGGCCAGGGTGGTGGGCAAGGGGTAGCAGGCATAGAACTCGTAGCGCCAGCTCCCCTGGGTGCGTTCCACCCCTCCGTTGAGCTTGGGGCTTCGGGGCGGCAGCACATACAGCGGGATGCCGGCCGCCTCGCACGCCGCTTCGAAGCGGCCGGCAAACTCGCTGCCGCCATCGACCTGCAGCGCCCGGATGGGAAACGGGCACTGGGCGCGCAGGTGTTCGAGAAACCAGGCGGCGCAGCGGCTGGTGGGGCGGTGATACACCTGGGCCACGCTCCAGCGGCTGGCCGCGTCCCAAGCGGTGAACTGATACACCGTCACGCCGGGCAGAAGCCGCAGCTCCAGGGTGTCCAACTGCACCACGTCGCCGGGGGCCTTGCCACGAAGGCGGGTCCGGCTTCGCCGTGCCCAGCGCCGGCGCCAGGGCCTGCCCCGGCGCCGCCCGCCACCGCCCGCCAGGGGCGCTGCCGGGATCCGTCCCCGCTGCCTGAGCCAGGCCAGGATCCTGCCCACGGTGCTGGCCGAGACCGCAAAGCCCTGCGTGCGCAGCAGCACCACCAGCTCCTCCTTGCCCCAGGCAGGAAAGCTTGCATGGAGACGCTCGACGGCCTCCACCAGGTGCCGATCCCAGCCTTTTCGTCGCAGCCTGCGGGGGCGACGTGAGCCCGGACGAAGACCGCGCAAGCCCCGCTCGGCCAGCCGCCTGCGCCACCGATGCACCGTCGCGCGGCTCACCCCCAGCACCGCCGCCGCCTCGGCCGCGCTCAGCCCGCGCCGACGCAGATACTCGAACCGCTCCACCACCCCAAGACGGTGGCGCACGGATCTCCCCCTGAAGGCCGAAGAGCTTCATCCCGGGTCCTCCTCTGCCAGGTTCTTCCACCTACACCCAGCATGAGGGCCCCGCTCTTCGGCCTTCAACGTCTCACATGTCTCTGAACCTGGTCAACGCGGGCCCCGTTCCGGCCCGGGGCCCGCCGTGCCGGTCAGGACCGGCCGAGGAGCGCCTGCAGCCGGCTCAGGAGGAGATCACGTGCCGGCGGCTTGCGGATGAAGTCCGAGGCGCCGGCGGCGATCGCCCCTTCGACCACCTCCTTTTCCGCGCGCCCCGTGAGCATGACCACGGGCAGCTCGGCCAGACGCCCGCTCGCGCGGATCCGGCGCAGCACATCGAGCCCGGACAGGTCCGGCAGGCCCTCGTCCAGGAGGACCAGGTCCGCCGGCTCCTCGGCCAATCTGGACAGCGCCGAGGCACCGTCCCAACAGCGCATCACCCGGCAGCCCGCCTCCTCCAGCACAGCCGTGACCACCTCCGCGTCCATCTCGGAATCCTCCACCAGGAGCACCGCCGGGCGCGCACGGCTGGCCACCTCGGCGAGCCGCGCCACCGCCGGCGCGTGCGCCTCGAGCTCCGCCTCCAGGGTGCCGCTCCAGCTCGCCACGGCCTCGCCGATGCCGGCCGAGACCCGCGCCACCTCGCGCGGCAGCGCCTCCTCGGCGAAGCGCCGCAGAAGCCCGTCCGCCGTCGGCCGGTCGTCCCGCTGCAGCGCCTCCAGCAATCGCGCGCCTTCCTCGCGGACGCGCCGCTGCAGACCATCGAGCAGCGCCGCCTGCCTCTCGTCCAGCCGCCCCCGCCGCCCCAGCGCCTCCCGCAACCCCCGGTGCAGGGCCGCGATCTCCTCGCCGAGCCGCCGCAGCTCCCCCTGCGAGGGGCTGCCGCGGCGGTACGCGAGCCGCGCCAGGGCATGGCGCAGGGCCATGTCGAGGCGATGCGGGTCGTGCAGCGGGCGCACCACCACGTAGTCGTCGAAGATCCCCCGCCGGCACAACGCCCAGGCGTCGTGGACCTCGCCCCCTTCGCACAGGACCACCGTCTCGTGCAGCACGTCGAAGACCCGCTCGCTGTTGCGGTAGAGGTCGAGGTGGGTACGCTCGGCGAGTTCGAGCCGGCTGAAGGCATAGAGGAGGACGCCGGGCTCGAGCTCGCCGAACAGTTGCACCACCTCGTCGGCACGGCCCAGCCGCAGGGCCTGACGGTGGGCGGGCTCGAGCATCTGCGCCACGTGCTCGACGATGTCCTTGTCGTCGCTGAAAAGGAGCAGGACCTCGTGGTCGAGGGCGTGCGGCGGCCTTGCGTTCATGTCCGGTCTCGGATCCTGCGCACCAGCCGTTCAAGTGCGGGCTCGAGCTCGTCCGCGAGCCGGCGCAGCTCCGCTCCGTCCCCCGCGCGCCCCGCCCGCTCGACGGCCTCGCACAGATCGCCGAGGCGCAGGCCGCCGATGCTGCGCGCGGCCGACTTGAGCTTGTGGGCGGCCGCCGCGGCCGCGGCGGCATCCCCCCCGCGGGCCAGACGCCTGATCTCCTCCACCTGTTGGGGCGCATCCGCGAGGAAGCGTGCGACGATGCGCTCCTGCAGGGCCTGCGAGTCGCCCACCACCCGCGCGAGCGTCGCCGGATCCCAGTCCGCCGCCTCCGCCGACCCGGCGGGGGCTGACCGGCCCGGCGGTGGGGCGGGCGTGACCCAGCGCTCCAGCGCCAGCCGCAGCTCCGACAGGGCCAGGGGCTTGATCAGGACGTCGTCGGCCCCCACGTCGCGGCAGCGCCCCGCCACCTGCGGCGTGGCATCGGCGGTCAGGAGCAGGATCGGGACACGCCTCCCGGTGTCGGCCTCGGAGGCGCGGATCGCGCGCGTCAGGCCGTAGCCGTCCATGTGCGGCATGTGGGCGTCGGTGAGCACGGCGGCATAGCGATGCTCGGCAAGGCGCGCCAGCGCCTCCCGCCCGTCCGAGGCGATCACGGCACGGTAGCCCAGCTGGGCGAGCTGCTCCTCGATCACCTTCTGGTTGATCTCGTTGTCCTCGGCGACGAGCACCAGCCGACCCGCCTGCTCGGCCTCCTCGATGCTGCGTGGCGCCGCGGCGAGCCGGAGGGTGAGCGAGGACACCGCCGCCTCCTCCTCGAGGAGGCCGCACAGCACCGCCGCCCGAGCCAGCAGCGCTTCGAGCCGGAAGGGATGGTGGAACACGGCGACCCCCGGGGGTAGCTCCGCGCCGGCGCTCTGCCAGGCCGCGATCACCAGCACCGGCACCCCCCGGGCGGCGAGGCGGGCGAGGCGCGCGAGGTACCCCCCGTGCCGACGCGCCCGGGATCCGTGGCAGATCACCACCAGGTCCGGTCTTGCCCCGCCCTCCGCCAGCCTGCGCCCGATCGCCTCCCGTCGCGCGAGGACCTCCACCCGCGCCCCCGCCGCCTCCAGATGCCGCCGGCACAAGGCGCCGAGGTCGGCGTCGTCGGCCCACAGCCAGACCCCGACGCCGGGAAGCTCCGGAAGGGCCGGGGCCTGTGCGCCCTGCGCGCGGGGGAGGGCGAGCTCCACCGTGAAGCGGCTGCCCCGGCCGGGCTCGCTCTCCACCGCGATGGTCCCGCCCATCTGCGCGACCAGCTGGGAGACGATGGCGAGCCCCAGGCCGGTACCGCCGAAGCGCCGCGTGGTGTCCGCCTCGGCCTGGGCGAAGGGTTCGAACACCTTGCGCTGCTGCTCGGCGGTCATGCCGATGCCGTTGTCCTGCACCTCGATGCGGGCGCGGACGGTCTCCTCCTCCCTCGTCCACCGCAAGCGCAGACGCACCGTGGCGCGCTCGCGCCCGGCGGTGAACTTGACCGCGTTGCTGAGGAGGTTGGCACAGATCTGGCGCAGGCGCGGCCCGTCGCCGAGCACCACCTCGTCCCGGGCGCTGGGCACGTCCACCAGCAGGCGCACCCCCCGCACGAGGGCGAGCTGTCCCAGGCTGATGGCGCACTCCTCCACGGTGCGGCGAAGCGGGAACGGCTCCCGCGCGAGTTCCAGCGCCCCGGCCTCGATCTTGGAGAAGTCGAGCACGTCCGAGATGATCCCGAGGAGATTCTGCGAGGAGAGGCGGGCCCGCTCCACCATCTCCCGCTGGGTCGCGTCGAGGTCGGTTCGGTGCAACAGCTCCAGCGTCCCCAGGATGCCGTGGAGGGGGGTGCGGATCTCGTGGCTCATCATGGCGAGGAAGGCGCTCTTGGCCTGGTTCGCCGCCTCCGCCGCCGCCTTCTCCTCGCGCAGCCGCTCCGCCTCCACCTCGTCGGTGATGTCCTGCACCGTGCCGATGGAGCGCAGCGGCGTTCCGTCCTCCGCGTAGAAGGTCTCGCCGCGCTCCTCGACGTGGCGGATGCGCCCGTCCGGCAGGACGATGCGATGGCGGATGCGGTAGGGGGTGTGCTGAGCCACGGATTCCCGGTAGGCCCGATCCACCGCCTCCCGATCCTCCGGGTGGACCCGCTCGAGGAAGGCCTCGTAGCTCGCCCCGAACGCCTCCGGCGCCACTTCGAAGAGGCGGTACACCTCCGCCGACCAGCGCAGGCGGCCGCGGACGAGATCGAGTTCCCAGGAGCCCACCCCCGCCAGCCGCTGCGCCTCGGCCAAATGCGCCTCGCTCTCGCGCAGCTTCTGGACGAGCTCCCGGTAGGCCGAGATGTCGCGGCAGACGGTGGCCATGTAGGGCCGCCCGTCCGGCCCCTCCGGCAGGTGCAGGATGAGCTGCGAGACCGGGATCTCCCGCCCGTGCAGGGCACGCAGGGCGGTCTCCCCGACCCAGTGCCCCCGCGCCTTCGCCGTCGGCGACCCCTCGCGCCGGATCCGCTCCAGCGCCCACGCCGGCGCCAGCGCCGCCGCGTCCACCTCCCCTAGGGGGCCGCACTCGGGCAAGCCCACCATGCGCCGGCCGGCCGGGTTCATGTAGACCACGCGCCCCGTCTCGTCGGCGATACCCACGAAGTCGCTGCTGGCCTCGACGATGGCGGCGAGCATGCGGCTGCGCCGCTCCGCCTCGAGCCGCGCGCGTACGTCCCGCACGAAGGCCACCACCACAGTGCCGTGGTCGCCGCGCACGCGCGCAAGCCCCACCTCCACCTCCACCGGGCTGCCGTCGCGGGCGCGCGCCTGGAGCCCCCGGCCCTGCGCCATGCGGCGACCCGCGCTGTCGCCTTGCGCGGTGAAGTCGGCACACCAGCGCCGGTGCGCCTCGCGCCGCGCCTCCGGAACCAGCACCTCCACCGGTTGCCCCACCAGCGCCTCCGGCGCCCAGCCCAGCATGCGGCACAGGGCCGCGTTGACCTCGCGGATGCGCCCGCCCTCGTCCGCCAGCAGGACACCATCCGGGGCCTCCGCCAGCAGGGCCCGCCGCAGCTCCAGCTCGCGCCGGTGTGCCGCCGCCTCGTCCCGCAGGCGCCGCTCGAGCCGCCCCCGCGCCCGCAGGTGCATTGCCAGGAGCAGGCTCACCCCCAGCCCGCCCGCGAGTAGCGCCAGGGGGAAGAGGATCGCGGGCAGGCGCCAGCGCACCGGCGACCGCGCCAGCTCCAGGCTCCAGGGAAGGCCCCCGAACTCGAGCACGCGCCGCACCCGCCCCGCCTCCGGCGGCGGCGAAACCCCCGCCCGCAGCCGGACCTCGGTCCCCGCCGCCACCGTCACCGTGCGCTCCAGTGCGGCGAGATCCAGGAGCGCGAAGAGCATGCCGGCACACCGGCCCGCGGCATCCCGGGCCGGCTCCAGCATCAGGACGCGCCCGTCGCCGCCGCCCGGCCGAACGAGCAGCGCCGCGGTGCAGCCCTCGGCGGCCTCCCCGGCGATGGCCGACAGGGGCTCCCCGGGACGCACCGGCGCCTCCCCGGCGACAAGGACGACGCGCGCCGCCCCCCCCTCGCGCCAGGCCCAGCCCATGGCCCGCACCACGGGATGCTCCTCGACCATGCGGCGGGCGAAGACGGGCAAGCGGGGCGGCGACGGCTCGAGCCCGGCGACCGGCATCGCCGCCGGTCCCCGAAGCAGCGCGCGTAGGGTCTTGAGCTCCTGGACGAGGAGGGCGCCCCCCCGATCGAGCCGGCGCTCGTCCGCGGCCACCGCCCGCTCACGCAGCCAGAAGTACTCGGCCAGCACCGCCCCGCCGGTGACGGCCAGGGACAGCAGCACGGCCGCGCCCATGAGGAGACGGCCCCTCCGTGACAGCCTATCCTCCATCCGGACCCCGCAGCCCCGCCCAGCGCTCGAACTCCGCCGCCGGCATGGGCCGCGCCACGTGCCAGCCCTGGACCAGATGGCAGCCGGCGGCGGCCACCGCACCCCAGTCCTCGGCGTCCTCGACCCCCTCCGCCACCACGGTGAGGCCGAGACGGGCGCCGATGGAAGCGCTTGCTTCGAGGATCGCCTGACGCGAGGCATCCTCCGCCGCCCCCGCGACGAAGGCGCGGTCGATCTTGAGCTCGGTGAAGGGTAGATCCTGGAGCTGCTTGAGGGAGGAGAAGCCGGTGCCGAAGTCGTCGATCGCCAGCGCGAAGCCGGCGAGCCGCAGTCGCGCCAGGATCTCCTTGACCAGAGTCAGCTCCTGGGCGAGGCGGCTCTCGGTGATCTCCAGCACGAGGGCGTCCGGCTCGAGGCCAGCCGCGGCCACGGCCTCGACGATGCGCCCCACCACGGCTGGATCGCGCAGGTTGTCCATGGAAAGGTTGATGGCCACCGGGACCGCGAGCCCCCCGCCCCGCCAGCGGGCGGCCTGGGCGAGGCCGAGCCGCAGCACCTCGGCGGTGAGGGCGTCGATGAGGCCGTGGCGCTCCGCCACCGGGATGAACGCATCCGGGGGCACCAGCCGGCCGTCCGCCCGGCGCCATCGCACCAAGGCCTCGACCCCGGCGAGGGTGCGGTCCTCGACCCGGACCTTGGGCTGGTAGTGCAGCTCCAGCTCGCCCCCCACGATGCCCCGGCGCAGGGCCTCCACCTCCACCGCCACCGGCGCGCGCGCCGCGTGCCGGTTCGGCCCCCTGCACAGGAGCGCCGCCACCGCCTCCCGCGTCACCGGCTTCGCAACCCCCCCCGCCACGGCGAGGCCGCGCTCCCGCGCGATGGCCACCGCGGTCTTGAGGATGGCCGTGTCCTGTCCGCTGATGAGGGCGAGGGCGCTGCGGCAGCCCCGATCCGCGAGATGGCGGAGCAGCTCCACCCCGTCCATTCCCGGCATCTGGAGGTCACACAGGATCAGATCCGGGGCCGGTGCCTCCCGCGCGAGCATGGCCAGGGCCTCGGCCCCGCTCGCCGCCTCGAGGACCTCCCCGACCCCCTCCGCCCGCAGCAGCGCCGCCATGAGCTCGCGCTGGAAGGGGTCATCGTCCACCACCAGCACCTTCGGATTTCGGCGTCCCTCGTCCTGCATGCTCCACCACCTGCACCGCCCCCGTCCGGAGGCGGCGGCGCTCGCCCCCGGGGTGGACCTATGACCTTAGCAGCTCATGTCCCTGGCTGCACGGCCCCGACGCGCGGTGCCTTGCGGGGCGACTCCGCCGCCTATCGGGCAGGGCCGCCGCCCCCGGGGCGGACGGCGGCCACCGCCGCCGCAAGCCTCGCCGCCGCCTCCGGATCCAGCGGCCGAAGCGGCGGGCGCACGGCGAGCCAGGCGGCGTCGGCGGTGCGCCGCGCGGTGAGGGCCTTGAGCCCGGGGATCATGGGCGCACCGGCGAGGGCCGCGCGCACCGCACCGGCCGCGGCCTGGGCCGCCTCCGCCGCGGCCTCGTCGCCGGCCTGCCAGGCCGCCCACACCGCCCGCAGGCCGCCGGGGTTGACGTTGGCCCCGGCGCTGATGCAGCCCGCGGCCCCGGCGCGCAGCCCCGCAAGGAGCAGGGCCTCGGTGCCGGGCAGCACGCAGAGCCCCTCGCCCGCGCCGAGGAAGGCGTGCAGCGAGTCCGGGTCGCCTGAGCTGTCCTTGACCCCGCAGACCACGCCCGGGAAGTCGGCGGCGAGCCGCCCCAGCACCGCGGGCGGGATCGGCACCCCGGACAGGCGCGGGAAGTGGTAGAGGAGCATCCGCAGCCGCGCATCCCCCACCGCCTCGACCACCTGGGCGAAGGCGGCGCGCAGCCCCTCGGCGCTCACGTCCTTGAAGTAGAAGGGCGGCAGCACCAGCACCGCGCGGCAGCCGCAGGCGAGCGCGTGGCGCGTCAGCGTCACCGTGTCCGGCAGCGCGCAGCAGCCCGTGCCCACCACCAGCCGGCGGGCATCGACGCCCTGCGCCAGCAGCCCCTCCAGCGCCTGCATGCGCTCGGCCGCCGTGAACGAGGGCCCCTCGCCGGTGGTGCCGAAGAGGACCACCCCGTGGCACCCTCCCTCGAGCTGCCAGCGCACGTGCGCCGCAAGGCGCGCGACGTCGATGGCGCCGTCGTCGCCGAGCGGCGTCAGCGTCGGCGACCAGATCCCCGAGACCGGCCCGTCCGCCCCCATGTCCTCACCCTCCCAGCTGCCGCGCCGCGGCGACCAGCGCCGCGCCCGCCGCCATCGCCGCCATGACGCTGCCGCTCGCGCGGTACACGCCGTAGACCGCGGCCGCCGCGAGCAGCCCGAGGGTGCCCAGCGAGGCCACCGCCGGCGCCACCACCGCCGCCAGCACGCACCCGGGCAGCGCCTCCAGGGCCCGCCCCCAGGCCCCGTCCCGGGGCAAGCGCGCGCCTGCGAGCAGCCCCGTGGCCCGCAGCCCGTAGGTGGCCGCCGCCATCGCCGCGATGGCAAGCCACGCCCCGTCGCTCACGCCGCCGCCTCCCCGTCGTCCACCGCCGCCACCAGGGCCCCCGCCAGCGCCCCCGCGAGCACGTACCAGCGCCCCGGCAGGACCGCGGCGGCGGTGGCCGAGGCGAGCGCCGCCACCAGCCAGGGGGCCGCATCGCGCCGGGCGTCGCGCCACAGCCCGCGCAGCAGGCAGAGGAACACCGCCGTGACCGCGAAATCGAGCCCGAGCCGCTCCGGCCGCGGAAGCACCGCGCCGAGGGCGTGGCCTGCGGCGCAGCCCGCAAGCCACCCTCCCAGCACCGCGAGGCCGCCGCCGAGGAGGAAGCCCGGGTCGGCGCCGCCGCGGCGCATCGCGGCCATGGTCACGGCCCAGTTCTCGTCCGCCACCAGGTGCACCCCGGCAAGCCGCGCCCACAGGGGGCGACCCTCGAACAGCGGCGCGAGCGCCGCCGACATGAGCAGGTAGCGCAGGTTCACCGCGGCCACCGCGAGGACCATCTCCGCCACCGGCAGCGGCCGCTCCCACAGGCCCACGGCCACGAACTGCGCCGCCCCGGCGAAGACCGCCGCCCCCATCCCCAGGAGCTCGCCGAGGGCGAGGCCGCGCCCCGCCGCGATCGCCCCCAGCACCACCCCGTAGGCCGCCACCACCGCCGCCAGGGCCGCGCTCTCGCGCGCCCCCCGCGCCAGCGAGGCGGCCGGGAAGTGCGGAGCGGAGGCCGGGACCTGCTGCAGCACCCCGCCCCCTCAGCGCAGCAGCGGCTCGAGGTGCGGCCAGACGTTGTCCAGCAGCCGCGGCTGCGCCGCCGCGGTGGGGTGGATGCCGTCGGCCTGCATCATCCCCGGCGCGAGCGCCACCCCCTCGAGCAGGAAGGGCACCAGGGGCACGCCCTCGTCGCGGGCGATCTCGCGGTAGAGGGCGGCGAAGCGGCGGGTGTAGAGGGGCCCGTAGTTGGGCGGCAGGCGCATCCCCACGAGGAGGACGCGGGCCCCGGCGGCGCGGGCGCGCCGGACGACGGCGGCGAGGTTGGCCCGCGTCCGCTCGAGGCCCAGCCCGCGGAGGCCGTCGTTGCCGCCGAGCTCCACCACCACCACCGCGGGCCGGTGGCGGGCGAGCAGCGCCGGCAGCCGCTCGAGACCGCCGCCGCTGGTCTCGCCGCTGACGCTGGCGTTGACCACCCGGTGCGGGTAGCCGCGCTCGGCCAGGCGCCGCCCGAGCAGATCCACCCAGCCCTGGCCGGGGGCGAGCCCGTAGCCCGCGCTCAGGCTGTCGCCGAGGACGAGCAGCACCGGCCGCCCGCCGGCGCCGGCGGCGGCGAGGACGAGCGCGAGGACGATGAGCGGCAGTCGACGCACGGTGGGCTATCCTAACCCGATTCCGTCAGCCGGAGCGCCCATGCCCGCAAGCGATCCGCCCGCCATCGAGGCGTCTGGCCTCGTCAAGCGCGTCGCCGCCCCCGGCGGCGAGCTCACCATCCTCGACGGCGTCGACCTCTCAGTGGCGCGGGGCGAGCGCCTCGCCATCCTCGGCGCCTCGGGCTCGGGCAAGTCGACCCTGCTGGGGCTGCTCGCCGGCCTCGACCTGCCGACCCGCGGCCGGGTGCGCCTCGACGGCGTCGAGCTCACCGCCCTCGACGAGGAGGGGCGCGCCGCCGCCCGCGCCGGCCGCGTCGGCTTCGTGTTCCAGAACTTCCAGCTCCTGCCGGCGCTGACCGCGCTGGAGAACGTGATGCTGCCCCTGGAGCTCGCCGGCGCCGCCGACGCCGAGGCCCGCGCCCGCGAGGCCCTCGCCCGCGTCGGCCTCGCCGACCGCCTCCGCCACACCCCGGGGCGGCTCTCCGGCGGCGAGCAGCAGCGGGTCGCCCTCGCCCGCGCCTTCGCCCCGCGGCCCGCGATCCTCTTCGCCGACGAGCCCACCGGCAACCTGGACGAGGCCACCGGCCGCGAGGTGGCGGAGCTGCTCTTCGCCCTCAACCGCGAGCACGGCACCACCCTCGTCCTCGTCACCCACGACCCCCGCATCGCCCGCCCCTGCGACCGCGTCCTGGAGCTCGCCGGCGGGCGCCTCCACGAGGCGGGGCGACGCCGGGCCGCGGGCGGATGAAGGCCTTCCGCCTCGGCCTGCGGATGCTCGCGCGGGAGGCGCGCGGCGGCACCCTCGGGGTGGTGGTGGCCGCGGTGGCGGTGGGGGTGGCGGCGCTGGCCGCGGTGGGCACCACCACCGACCGCATCCAGCGTGGGCTGCGCCTCGGCGCCGCGGAGCTGCTCGCCGCCGATCTCGCGGTCACCGGCCATGCCCCGCCGCCGCCGGCGCTGGAGGCCGAGGCGGGGGCGGCGGGCCTCGCCGCCGCGCGCTGGACCGAGACCCGGACCATGGTGGCCGCCGGCGGCGGGCTGCGCCTGGTGGAGCTCAAGGCGGTCTCGGCCGGCTATCCGCTGCGCGGGCGCCTGCGCGTCGCCGACGCCCCCTTCGCCCCCGACCGGCCCGCCGCCGCCCCGCCCGCCCCCGGCGAGGCGTGGGTGGACGCGCGGTTGGCCGCCGACGGCCTCGCCCCGGGGGCCGAGATCCGGCTCGGCGAGGCCTCGCTGCGGGTGACCGCGGTGCTCACGTACGAGCCGGACCGCGGCGGCGACCTCCTCTCCATCGGCCCGCGCGTGCTCATCCGCCTGGAGGACCTGGCGGCGACGGGGCTCCTCGCCCCCGGAAGCCACGCCCACCACGCCCTCCTCCTCGCCGGGCCGGGCGCGGCCCTGGCGCGCCTGCGCGCCGCCCACGAGGGGGAGGACCCCGCCCTGCGCTGGGCCGGGGTCGAGGACGCCCGCCCGGAGCTGCGCCTGGCGATGGAGCGGGCCGGGCGCTACCTGGGGCTCGCGGGCCTGGCGACCCTGCTGCTCGCCGGCGCCGGGGCGGGCCTCGGCCTGCGCCGCCATCTGGCGCGGGAGGCGACCGCGCTCGCCCTCCTTCGCACCTTCGGTGCGGGGCGGCGGACGGTGCTCGCGGCGGCCCTCGCCCAGCTCGCCGGGATCGCCGCCGCGGGGAGCGCCGCCGGCCTCGCCCTCGGCCTCCTCGCCCATCTCGCCCTGCTGCGCCTCGCCGGCGGCCTCGTGGGGCCGGCCCTGCCGCCGCCGGGGGCGGGGCCTCTGCTCACGGCGGCCGCCGCCGGGGCGGTGGCGGTCCTCGCCTTCGGCCTGCCGGCGGCGCTGCAGGCGGCGGCGACACCGCCGATGCAGACCCTGCGCGCGACCCCGGCGCCCCTGCCCCCCGCCGCCGCCCTCGCCCGCCTCGCCGCGGTCCTCGCCGTCGCCGCCCTCGCCCTCCACGTGGGTGGAGACCTGCGCACCGTGCTCTGGGCCGGCGGCGGGCTCGCCCTGGCGGCGGCCGCAGTGGCCGCCGCCACGGCCGGGCTCATGCATCTGGGCGCGCCGCTCGCGCGGCGCAGCGGCCCCGCCTGGCGGCTCGGCCTCGCCTTCCTGCTGCGCCACAGGCGGCTGCACCTCGCCGAGGCCACGGTGTTCGGGCTCGCCCTCGCCGCGGTGCTGCTGGTGGGCCTCGTGCGCGGCGACCTCCTCGCCGCCTGGCAGCGCGACCTCCCCCACGACGCGCCGGACCGCTTCCTGATCAACATCCAGCCCTCGGAGGTGGAGGCGCTGCGCGCGTTCCTCGCCCGCCACGGCATCGCCGACGCCCCCCTCTACCCCATGGTCCGCGCCCGCCTGGTGGCCATCGGCGCGCGCCGCGTGCGCCCCGAGGACTACCACGACCCGCGTGCGCGCCGCCTCGCCGTGCGCGACTTCAACCTCTCCTGGAGCGAGGCCCCGCCCGAGGGCAACGCCCTCGCCGCCGGGCGCTGGTGGGGCGCCGACCCCGGGACGGAGTTCTCGGTGGAGACGGGGCTCGCCGAGACCCTGGGGATCCGGCTCGGCGACCGCCTGCGCTTCGAGATCGCGGGCGAGCCCCTGGAGGGGGTGGTGACGAGCCTGCGCACCGTGCGCTGGGGGTCCATGCGCGTCAACTTCTTCGTCCTCGCCGAGCCCGGCGCCCTCGAGGGGCGGCCGGCGACCTGGATCACCGCCTTCCGCCTGCCGCCGGGACGGCAGGGCCTGGAGGCGGCGCTCCACGCGCGCTTCCCGGGAGTCACGGTGCTCGACGTCTCCGCCCTCGTGGCCCAGGTCCGCGGGGTCATGGACCGTCTGGCCGGGGCGGTCCAGGTGGTCTTCCTCCTCACCGTGCTCGCCGGCATCACCGTGCTCTACGCCGGCGCCCGCGCCACCGCCGCCGAGCGGCGCGAGGCCGCGGCCCTGATGCGGGCGCTGGGCGCGCGCCGCGGGACCGTCCTCGCCGCCTGCCTGACCGAGTACCTGCTGCTCGGCCTCGCCACGGGGCTGGCCGCTGCGGCGGTCGCCGCCGGCGCCGGCGTCGGCGTCGCCGAGGGCGTGCTGGATCTCGCCTACCGGCCGCGCCCGCTCCTCTGGCTCGCCGGCGCCGCCGCGGGCGCCGCGGGCATCACCCTGGCCGGCCTCGCCGGCACCCGCGAGGCCCTGACTACGCCGCCGCTGGCGGTCCTGCGCGGCACCTGAGGACCGTCCGTCGATCCACCGAGGGAGGAGCCACCATGAGCGAGACCTTCGCCGGCCGCACCGTCTTCATCACCGGGGCAAGCCGCGGCATCGGCCGCGCCATCGCCCTGCGCCTCGCCCGCGAGGGCGCGCGCATCGTCGTCACGGGCAAGACCGACGCGCCCCATCCCCGGCTCGAGGGCACCATCCACGAGGTCGCCGAGGCGGTGCGCGCGGCCGGCGGCGAGGCCCTCGCCATCCGCCTCGACGTGCGCGACGCGGAGGCCGTCGCCGCCGCGGTGGCGCAGGCGGCGGAGACCTTCGGGGGCATCGATGCGCTGGTGAACAACGCCAGCGCCATCCACCTCGCGGGCACCGAGGCGACCCCGGCCAAGCGCTTCGACCTCATGATGGCGGTCAACGTCCGCGCCACCTTCCTCTGCTCGCAGGCCTGCATCCCGCACCTGCGCCGCGCCGCCAACCCCCACATCCTCAACCTCGCCCCGCCCCTCAACATGGATCCGCGCTGGTTCCGCGACCACGTCGCCTACACCATCTCCAAGTACGGCATGTCCATGTGCACCCTCGGCATGGCCGCCGAGCTCGCCGCCGACGGCATCGCCGTCAACTCCCTCTGGCCGGCCACCACCATCGCCACCGCCGCCATCGAGGTCCACTTCCCGCCCGAGGTCCTGCGGCGAAGCCGCCGCCCGGAGATCGTCGCCGAGGCGGCGCGGGCCATCCTCGCGCGCCCCTCGCGCGCCTTCACGGGCCGCTTCTGCATCGACGAGGAGGTGCTGCGGGAGGAGGGCGTCAGCGACTTCTCGGCCTGGGCCGTGGACCCCACCGCGCCGCCGCAGCGCGACCTCTTCCTGGACTGAGCCCCGATCAGCCCGCGGCGGCGAAGCGGATGACGCCGTCGTCGTCGATCCTGCGCTCGAGCCGGCCCTGGGCGGCGAGGTGGTTGAGATGGGCGATGGCCTCGCCCATGGCGAAGCTGAGCTGGTGGACGTCCAGCTCGCGGCGGAAGATCACGGGGACGATGTCCGCCGCGGTGCAGGGCGCCCGGCACGCCGCCAGGACCTCGGCGAGGCGGCGGCGGTGGTGCTCGACGAGGGCGTCGATGCGTCCGTGCAGCCCGCGGAAGGGGCGGCCGTGGGAGGGCAGGACCAGGGTGTCGGCGGGCAGCGCGCGCAGCCGCTCGAGCGAGTCCAGGTAGCGGCGGATCGGGTCGGCCTCGGGCTCGGGGTGCCAGACGCTGACGTTGGTGGTGATGCGCGGCAGGACCTGGTCGCCCGAGATGAGCACCCCCAGCTCCCCGCAGTGGAGGACGGCGTGCTCGGGGGAGTGGCCGTGGGTGATCATCACCCGCCAGCGCCGCCCCCCGATCTCCAGGGTGTCGCCGTCGGCGAGGCGGTGGTAGGTCTCGGGCACCGCCGGGACCCCGCGGCGATAGTGGTTGCCGCGTGCGGCGATGGCGCGGAGGCGGCCGTTGGCCAGCCCGTGGCGGCGGAAGAAGCGGCAGCGGGCCTCGACGTCGGCGGCGGCCAGGTCGCGGGCGCAGAGATGGGCATGAAGGAACTCGGCGTCGCTCATCCACAGCCCGGCGCCGGTCTGCTCCTGCAGCCACCAGGCCATGCCCACGTGGTCCGGGTGGCCGTGGGTGACCAGCAGCCGCGTCGGGGTGCCGAGGCGGCCGAGCACCGCCGCCCACAGCGTGCGCACCTCGTCGCGGGTGTAGCCGGTGTCCACCACCGCCCAGCCGTCGCCGTCCTCCAGCAGCCACAGGTTGACGTGGTCGAGGGCGAAGGGCAGCGGCATGCGCACCCAGCGCACGCCCGGGGCCACCTCGACGGTCTCCCCGGGCGCGGGCGGGCCCGCGAAGGGGTAGGCGGCCACACCGGCCGGCAGCGGCCGGGCGGCGGCTTCGTTCGTCTCTGGCACGGCGCTTCTCCCGGCGCGCCCCAGGGCGCGCCTCGGGACGGGCAGTGTACTGCTCTGCAACAAGACCGCAATCCCCCGAGGGCGGGGCTGTGTGACTTCGTCACAGACGCCGGCGCACCCAGCCTGTGGAATACTGTCCGCTGGACGGCGTTCCCGACGGGGACGGGATCGCCCAGGATGCAGAGGAGGAGCAGAGCATGAGAGGAAAGCGATGGCTCGCCCTGGCGGCTGCCGCCGCGCTTGCCGGCGGCGCCGCGCTCGCCGCCGACCCCCAGGACCAGATCGACTACCGCCAGGCCGGGATGAAGGCCCTCGGCGGCCACATGGCCTCCATGGCCGCGGTGGTCCGGGGCAAGGTGGAGCACACCGCCCACCTCAAGGTCCACGCCCGCGCCCTCGCCGAGACCGCCACCCTCCTGCTGGACCTCTTCCCGGAGGGTTCGGACCTCGGCGAGACCAACGCCAAGCCCGAGATCTGGGACAACTGGGACGACTTCAAGGCCAAGGCCGAGACCCTGCAGCGGGAGAGCGCAGAGCTTGCGCGTCTCGCCGAGGCCGGCGACCTCACCGCCTTCAAGCAGCAGTTCGGCAAGGTGGGCAAGGCCTGCAAGGGCTGCCACGACGACTACCGCAAGGAAAAGAAGAAGCCGTGAGCGGAGGCGGCCGGGCCGGGGCCCGGCCGCCGCGTCCATGCGCCACGCCTGCACGACGCTGCTCCTCGCCCTGCTCGCGGCGGGGCCTGCACCGGCCGCGGATGGGGCCGGTGCCGCCGACGCCGTGGCGCGCGGGGCCTATCTGGTGCGCGCGGCCGGCTGCAAGGCCTGCCACACCGCCGAGGGCGGGCCCGCCTTCGCCGGAGGGCGGGCCCTCGAGACCCCGTTCGGGACCTTCCACACCCCCAACATCACCCCCGACCCCGAGACCGGGATCGGCCGCTGGAGCGACCGCGACTTCGTGCGCGCCCTGCGCGAGGGCCTGGCCCCGGACGGCAGCCACTACTACCCGGCCTTCCCCTACACCTCCTACACCGGCATCCGCGACGAGGACCTCCTCGCCATCAAGGCCTACCTCTTCTCGCTGCCGCCGGTGCGGCGGCCCAACCGGCCCCACGCGCTGCCCTTCCCGGTCAGCCAGCGCTGGCTGCTCGGGCCGTGGAAGCGGCTCTTCTTCGAGCCCGGACCGCTCGTCGACGACCCGTCGCGGCCGGCCTGGTGGAACCGCGGCCGCTACCTGGTGCGCGCCCTCGGCCACTGCGGCGAGTGCCACTCCCCGCGCAACCTCGCCGGGGCCATGGACGAGGACCGCTTCCTCGCCGGCAACCCGGACGGCCCCGAGGGCGAGGTGGTGCCCAACATCACGCCGGACCGCGAGACCGGCATCGGCCGCTGGCGCGTCGGCGACCTCGTCGAGGTCCTGCGCAGCGGCATGCTCCCCGACGGCGACTTCGTCGGCGGCGCCATGGGGGAGGTGATCGACGAGGGGACGAGCCACCTCACCGACGCCGACCTCGAGGCCATCGCCCGCTACCTCCTGAGCCTGCCCCCGATCGCCAACCCCGAGGCCCCGGCCGGCGGGCGCTAGCGGGACACCCCGACGGGTGCCTCCGGAGCCGTGCGGGGCGGCGCAGAAACCCCTTGCGTGCGGCCGCCGCTGTGCTAGATTCGCGCGCCGGTGTGCCCGCGGGCCGGGGCGGGCATCGCGTGATGGCCCGGCCGATCGACGAAAGGAGCGACCCCCATGCGCGAGCAGAGCGCAAGCCTCGAGGAAGAGCCGCCAGACGGCGGCGTGCCGCTGTCCGTCGCCCCCGCCGAGGCGGCACCGGCCGCCATCGCCGATCTTTCCCTCCCGCAGACCAGCCCTCGCCCTGTCCGGACACCGAGACGCCCGTCGACAAGCCCCGGCGACGCCTTCCGCCGCCGACACTTTCCCGGCGCGAGCCGCCGCGACTGGAACGACTGGCGCTGGCAGATGCGCAACCGCCTGCGCAGCCTGGGGGCGGTGGAGCGCGTCCTTCAACTGACCGAGAGCGAGCGCGAGGCGATCCGTCGCCACCGCGGCGCGCTCCCCCTCGGCATCACGCCCTACTACGCGAGCCTGCTCGATCCCCTGGCCGCCGACCAGCCGCTGCGCCGCGCCGTGATGCCCTCGCTGTGCGAGTTCGTCGTGACCCCGGGCGAGGCCACCGATCCCCTCGGTGAGGAGCACACGAGCCCGGTGCCCGGGATCGTCCACCGCTATCCGGACCGTGTCCTGTTCCTCGCCACCAGCCTTTGCGGCGTCTACTGCCGCTACTGCACCCGGGCCCGCATGGTGGGGGACGGCGGGGAGCATGCCCTGCGCCGCAGCGATCTCGAGGCCGCCATCGCCTACATCGAGGCCCATCGGGAGGTCCGCGACGTTCTCATCTCCGGCGGCGACCCGCTGACCCTCGACGACGAGCGGCTGGGGTGGATTCTCGCTCGGCTGCGGGCGATCCCCCACGTCGAGATCATCCGCATCGGCACCAAGCTGCCGGCGGTCCTGCCCCAGCGCATCACCCGTGGCCTGGTGCAGACCTTGCGCCGCTTCCACCCCCTGTGGATGAGCCTGCACTTCACCCACCCCGACGAGCTCACCCCCGAGGTGGCCGCGGCCTGCGCGCGCCTCGCCGACGCCGGCATCCCCCTCGGGAGCCAGACCGTGCTCCTGAAGGGCATCAACGACGACGTCGCGACCCTGCGCGCGCTCTTCCACGGCCTGCTGCGCCTGCGCGTGCGTCCCTACTACCTGTACCAGTGCGACCCCATCGCGGGCTCCGCGCACTTCCGCACCCCCGTGGCCCGCGGCCTCGAGCTGATCCGGGGTCTGCGCGGCCACACCAGCGGCTACGCGTTGCCGACCTTCGTGGTGGATGCACCGGGCGGCGGCGGCAAGATCCCGCTCCAGCCCGACCCCGTGGTGGGGCGCGCCGGCGACGAGCTTCTTCTGCGCAACTACGAGGGGCGCGTCTACCGCTACCCGGATCCCGTGACTCCGGAAAACCGGGGGGAGGGGGGCACGTGCGCGTCGGCCTGACCTACGACCTGCGCGACGAGCACCTGGCACGCGGCCTCGGCGAGGAGGAGGCGGCCGAGTTCGACCGCCCCGAGACCATCGACGCCCTCGCCGAGGCCGTCTCGGCCCTCGGCCACACCCCGGTGCGCATTGGCTCGCTGCACGACCTCGTCCCTCGGCTCGCCCGCGGCGAGCGCTGGGATCTGGTGTTCAACATCGCCGAGGGGCTCCGCGGCTACGCCCGCGAGGCGCAGGTGCCGGCCCTCCTCGAGGGGTGGGGGATCCCGTTCGTGTTCTCCGACGCCCTCACCCTCGCCGTCGCCCTCCACAAGGGCATGGCCAAGCACGTCGTGCGCGACGCCGGCCTGCCGACGCCCGATTTCACCGTGGTCGCCGAGGAGGCGGACCTGGCGCGGGCGGCGACCCTCCCCTACCCCCTCTTCGTCAAGCCGGTGGCCGAGGGCACCAGCAAGGGGATCGGCACCGCCTCCCGGGTCGAGTCCGCCCGGGCCCTCGAGGAGGCGGTGCGGCGGGTGTGGGTGCGCCACGCCCAGCCCGCGCTGGTGGAGTGCTTCCTGCCCGGTCGCGAGTTCACCGTGGGGATCCTCGGCACCGGACCGTACGCACGGGTGCTGGGCGTGATGGAGGTGCTGCTGCGGGACCCCCGTGACGGCGGGATCTACGGCTTCGAGACCAAGGAGCACTACGAGGAACGGGTCCGCTACCGGCTCGTCGACGACGCCGACGCCACCGCCGCGGCCGAGATCGCGCTTGCCGTCCACCGCGTCCTCGGCTGCCGCGACGCCTCCCGCGTGGACCTGCGCCTCGATGCCGAGGGCCGACCATGCTTCCTCGAGATCAACCCCCTGGCCGGGCTCCACCCGACGCGCTCCGATCTCGCGATCCTGGCCTCGCTGCGCGGCATGGGCTACCGCGAGCTGATCGCGGAGATCCTCGCCAGTGCCTCGGCCAGGCTCGGCCGGCACGACCTCGCGGCCGAGGCATGACGGCGTCGGCGTGCACACGCGTGGCGCTTCTCCACGGGGCGGTGGCCGCGGACGCCCCCCCGGACCAGGTGGACACGCTGGTCCAGCGGGAGGCCGTCGCAGCGGCGCTGCGCCACCTCGGTGCCGAGCCGGTACCGGTGGTGGCGGATCTCGATCTCGCCGCCACCGCCGCCCGCCTGCGAGCGGCCACGGTCGATGCCGTCTTCAACCTCGTCGACGATCTCTGCGGCCAGGACGCCCTGGCGCCGGTGGCCGCCCTCGTCGCCGCCGGCTGCGGCCTGCCCATCACGGGGGCGCCCCCGGCGGCCCTGCTCGCCTGTGCCCACAAGCCCACGGTCAAACGCCTCCTGCACGCCGCCGGGCTTCCCACCCCCGACCGGGATCCGGGGCATGGGACGTCGGGGGGCGGCGGGCCGTGGATCGTCAAGTCGGCATGGGATCACGCCTCCCGCGGCCTGGACGCGGAAGCGCTCTGCCCGGACCTCGACTCGGCCCGACGTCGGATCGGGCGGATGACGGCGGCGTACGGCGGCGAGTGGTTCGCCGAGCGCTACGTGGAAGGCCGCGAACTCAATGTCGCGCTCCTCGATGACGGCGGCGGGGGGGCGAGGGTGCTGGCCGTCGCCGAGATCGGCTTCGAGGGGCTCCCGCCGGGCTGCCCCCGCATCGTCGGCTACGAGGCGAAGTGGCGGCCGGGCTCGCCGGCCGACCTCGCCACCCCGCGCCGTTTCGTCGACCCGCAGGCGGAGCCGGCGCTGATCGCCCGCGCCGCAGACCTCGCCCGCGGCTGCTGGACGCTGTTCGGCCTGCGCGGCTACGCCCGCATCGACCTGCGTGTGGACGGCAGCGGGCGCTGCTGGGTCATCGACGTCAATCCCAACCCCGGCCTCGCGCCGGACGCCGGCATGGCGGCATGCGCGGCTCATGCGGGCCTCACCTACGAGGGGCTGATCGCGCACATCCTCGCCAGCGCCGGCGTAAGCCTCACAGGCCGCGCTGCGGCCGCCGCCGGGCGCTGAAGGCGTCGCCGACCATGTCCCGCAAGCACCCGCTTCGCAGCGACGCCACCCCCGCCCGCGGCAGGAGGCAGGCGCGCCGCACCACCGAACATGCCGGCGCGGTGACCGTGCGTCCGGAGCTGCTGCCGGAGGACATCCCCCTGCTCCTCGACCTGCTGGCGCGCACCGGCCGCTTCCGGGAGGCGGAGCTCGCGGTCGCCGCCGAGCTTATGCGGGACCGGCTCACCCGCGGGCCGGCCAGCGACTACCGCTTCCTGGTCGCCGAGGCCGCCGGCACGCCGGTGGGGTTCGCGTGCCACGGCCCCATCCCCGCCACCGACGGCCGCCACGACCTCTACTGGATCGCAGTCGACCCCCGCCACCAGCGCCGAGGCATCGGAACCACCCTCCTGCGGAGGGTGGAGGAGGCGGTGCGGGCCGACGGCGGCAGGAGGATCTACGTCGAGACCTCGACCCAGCCCGCCTACGGACCCACGCGGGCCTTCTACCGGCGCCACGGCTACCGGCGCGCGGCGACCCTCGCCGACTTCTACGCCGAGGGCGACGGCAAGGCGATCTACTGCCGCGACCTCGGGACCTGAGCATGGCCGGCCTCGCCGTCCTCGTCGCCACCTTCGGCCTCGTCCTGCTGCGCCGGCTGGGGCCCCTGCGCCTTGCCATCTGGCAGGTCATGGCCGCTGGCGCCGCGGCCGCGGTCCTCACCGGCGCCATCGGGCCGGCCCAGGCCCTGCGCGCCATCGACCTCGAGGTGATCGCCTTCCTCGCCGGCATGTTCCTGATCGGGGAGGGACTCGCACGGAGCGGCCTGCTGCAGGCGGGCGCTCACGCCCTCCTCGCCCGCACGCGCAGCGCCGACGGCCTCGTCCTCGGGGTCGTCCTCACCAGCGGTGTCGCCTCGGCCCTGCTCATGAACGACACCCTGGCGGTGGTAGGCACCCCGCTGGCCCTGCACCTCGCCCGCGAGCACCGGCTGCCGCCACGCCTCCTGCTGCTCGCCCTCGCCTACGGCATCACCACCGGCTCTGTCATGAGCCCCATCGGCAACCCCCAGAACCTGCTCATCGCCACGCAGGCGGCCCTGCCCCAGCCCTTCCTCGCCTTCCTCGCCGGCCTCGGCCCGGCGACGCTGCTGGCACTGCTGCTTGCCTGGCTGGTGCTGAGGCTCGCCTTCCCCGGCGACTTCCGGACCGGCCCCCTCACCCTGCGGCCGGTGGTCGTCTCCGACCGGCGCCTCGCCCTCCTCGCGGCCTTCTCCATGGCCATCCTGGTCGTCCTCGTGCTCGGCCGCATCGCCCTTGCGGCCAGCGGCCTCGCCGCGCCGCTGCCCCTCGGAGCCATGGCCCTCGTCGCCGCCGCCCCCCTCCTCGCCTCCCCCCGCCGGCGCGAGCTGATCCGGGGCATCGACTGGCACACCCTCCTCTTCTTCGCCTGCCTCTTCATCGTCGTCGCCGCGGCCTGGCGCAGCCCGCTCGTGCGCGCGGGCGTGGAGGCCATCGCCGGCCCCGCGCGCACCCCGGCCGCAGTCCTCGCCGTCTCCGCAGGCCTGAGCCAGGTCCTTTCCAACGTCCCCCTCGTGGCCCTCTACCTGCCGCTGCTGCACGGGGCCGGCACCGAGACCCTCCTCGCCCTCGCCGCCGGAAGCACCGTCGCCGGCAACCTGCTCTTTCTCGGCGCCGCCAGCAACGTCATCATCGTCCAGCGCGCCGCCCGCGCCGGGCAGCGCCTGCGCCAGCGCGACTTCGTGCGTGCCGGGGCGCCCCTGACCCTCCTCCAGCTCCTCCTCTACTGGGCCTTCCTGCGCTGAGGCCGCCGCCGGCTCAAAGCCACCCGCGGCGGCGGAACCACCACACCAGCCCCGCCGCCACCGCCACGAACACCAGCCAGACGGCGGGGTAGGCCCAGCGCCAGTGCAGCTCGGGCATGTGCTCGAAGTTCATGCCATAGACGCCGGCGAGGAAGGTGAGCGGAAGGAACACCGTGGCCACCAGCGACAGCAGCTTCATCACCTCGTTGGTGCGCTGGCCGAGGGCGGCGAGATAGGCGTCCGTGAGCCCCGCCGCGGTCTCGCGCATGGCCTCGGCCTCCTCCACCGCACGCAGGACGTGGTCGAGAAGGTCGCGGAGGTAGTGCCGGGCCTGGCGGCCGAGCAGGGGATGGCCCTCGCGCACGAGCTCGGCGAGCTCGCCGCGCAGCGGGGCGATCCCCCGCCGCACCAGCAGCAGGCCCTGCCGCAGCCGGTGCAAGGCGGCCCTCGGCAAGGCCTCGGGCCGCTCCAGCACCAGCGCCTCCAACTCCTCCTCCACATCCGCCAGCCGCTCCAGGACCAGAAAGACGTGATCGACCACGAGGTCGGCGACGGCATGGCCGAGGACGTCGGCCCCGGACGGGGCATGGCCGCGCCGGCCGAATCGGCGCTCGAGCGGGGCGAAGAGGCCCTCGTCGTCGTGCTCCCGGAAGGTCAGGACCACCCCCTCGGCGAGGAAGACGGCGATCTGCTCGTCGGCGAGATCCAGCGGGTCGTCGCCCGTGCGCGGCAGGCGCAGGATCATGAACAGTCCCGTCCCCTCGGCGTCGACCCGGGTGCGCTGGCCGGTATGAAGGATGTCCTCGACGAGCAGGGCGTCGAGGCCGTACCCCACGGCCAGGGCGCGCACCCGCGCCGCATCGGCGAGCCCCGCCACGTCCACCCACACCAGCCGCCCCGGAGCAGGCGCCGGCGGGGCCTCCTCGGGCGCGAGGATGCGCCGCTGCGGGGGACCCTCCCCCCAGCTGGTCACCACCACCCGTGTGGGATCGCTCACCGCCCCCACATGCACGGCGCTGCCGGGGGGCAACCCCAGCTTCGCCGCCGCGCCCCTCGCTTCCATCTGCTTCGCCATGACGCCCTCCGCCCGCTGCGCTGCCCCCATTCTGGCCCATGCTCCCGCGCGGCGCCGCTTGCGGCGGCCTCCGCCCCGGCTATGATGTTCGGCCATCGAACATTCCGCAGGAGGAGGGCGCCATGTACATCGCGGGCGAATGGTGCGAGGCCGCCTCGGGGCGGCGCTTCCCCTCCCACGATCCGGCCACCGGGGAGCGGCTCGGGGAGGTCCCGAACGGCGACGCGCAGGACGCCGAGCGCGCGGTGGCGGCGGCGGCCGAGGCCTTCCCGGCGTGGCGGGAGACGAGCGCCTACGAGCGCGCCGCCCTCCTGCAGCGCGCCCACGCCGGGATGCTCGCGCGGGCCGAGGCCATCGCCCGCCTCATGAGCCGGGAGCAGGGCAAGCCCCTCAAGGCGGCGCTGGCCGAGGTGCGCTACGCCGCCGACTTCCTCGCGTGGTACGCCGAGGAGGCGAAGCGCGTCTACGGCCGCACCATCCCCTCGGCGCGGCGCGACCAGCGCTTCCTCCTCCTGCGGCAGCCGGTGGGGGTGGTCGCGGCGATCACGCCGTGGAACTACCCCGTCTCCATGCTCACGCGCAAGCTCGGCCCGGCGCTCGCCGCCGGCTGCACCGCGGTCCTCAAGCCGGCCGAGCAGACCCCGCTGTGCGCCCGCGCCGTCTTCGAGGTCCTGCACGAGGCGGGGCTGCCGCCGGGGGTGGCCAACCTCGTCACCACCGCCGACCCGGCGCCCGTGGGCGAGGTGCTCACGGCCGACCCGCGCGTGGCCAAGATCACCTTCACCGGCTCCACCGAGGTGGGACGGCGGCTCGCCGAACGCGCCGCGCGCCACCTCAAGCGCATCTCCATGGAGCTCGGCGGCCATGCCCCGGCGCTGGTCTTCGCCGACGCCGACCCGGTGCACGCGGCCAAGGGGCTCGCGGCCCTGAAGTTCCTCAACGCCGGCCAGGCCTGCATCAGCCCCAACCGCATCTACGTCCAGCGCCCCCTCTACGGGACCTTCCTCGAGACCTTCGCCGCCCGCGCCGCCCGCATCCGCGTCGGCCACGGCCTCGAGGAGGGGGTCGGCATGGGGCCGCTGGTGGACGCGGCGGCGCTGGCCAAGGTGGAGCGGCAGGTGGCCGACGCCGTGGGCAAGGGAGCGCGCCTGGTCTGCGGCGGGCACCGCCCGGAGGGGCTCGAGGGCGGCTTCTTCTACGCCCCCACGGTGCTCGCCGACGTCACCCCGGAGATGACCGTCTACCGCGAGGAGACCTTCGGCCCCGTGGCCCCGGTGATCCCCTTCGACGACCCGGCGGAGGCGGTGGCGCTCGCCAACGACACCGACTACGGCCTCGCCGCCTACGTCTACACCCGTGACCTCGCCCGCGCCTGGCGGACGGTGGAGGGCCTCGACTTCGGCATCATCGGCGTCAACGACGTCAACCCCACCGCCGCCGCCGCCCCCTTCGGCGGCATGAAGGACAGCGGCCTCGGGCGCGAGGGCGGCCCCGAGGGCATCGAGGAGTACCTCGAGGTCAAGGTCGCCGGGATCAGCCTCTAGGGCCGGCGTCGGCCCCGGGCGGGATGGCGTAGGTGGCGGTGACGTGGGCGACCATCTCGGGGTCGCCCTCGCTGTAGAGGGCCACCTCGCCCACCGCCAGGCGCCGTCCCAGCTTGAGCAGGCGGGCCTCGGCGACGACGTCGGCCGGGCGCGGCCGGCGCAGGAAGTTGCAGTTGAGGTTGGTGGTGACGGCGAGCTTGACCGGCCCCAGCGCGCTCAGCACCGCGGCGTACATGGCGGCATCCGCGATCGCCATCAGCACCGGCCCCGAGACCGTGCCGCCCGGGCGCAGGAAGTCGTCCCGGTAGGGCAGGCGCAGGCGCGCCCGCCCCCGCTCGATGGCCTCCACGCGCAGCCCGAGGCGGCCGACGAAGGGCACCTCCTCCCGCGCGATGGTCTCGAACTCGGCGGCGCTGATGGCGCTCACGTCGCCCCCCGCAACGGTTGGGAATTCAACCATAATAGCCTGCAAGCCCTGGCCGGAGGAGCCTGCCCATGGCGGAGATGAACCGCGTCTTCACGATGGAGACCGTCCCCCTCAAGTTCGGCTGGGGGGCCCTCGACGAGATCGGCCACGATCTCGCCGCCCTCGGCCTGCGGCGGGTGCTGCTGCTCACCGACCCCGGCGTGGCCGCCGCCGGGCACGCCGAGCGCGTGGCCGAGCGGGCGCGGACCTGCGGGGTCGAGGTGGTGGTCTGGGACGGGGTGCGCAGCGAGCCCACCGACGCGAGCTGGCGCGAGGCCATCGCCTTCGCCCGCGAGGGCGCCTGGGACGGCTTCATCGGCCTCGGCGGCGGCTCCGCCATCGACACCGCCAAGGCCGTGAACCTCTACACCACCCACCCCGCCGACCTCATGGCCTACATCAACCGGCCGCTGGGCGATGGCCGCCCGGTGCCCGGCCCCCTCAAGCCGCTGGTGGCGATCCCCACCACCGCCGGCACCGGCAGCGAGACCACCTCGGTGGCGGTGCTGGACCTGCTCGAGCGCAAGGTCAAGACCGGTGTCTCGCACCGCCACCTGCGCCCCCGCCTCGCCGTGGTGGACCCGCAGACCACCCTCACCCTGCCGCCGGCGGTGACCGCCTCCTGCGGCCTCGACGTCCTCTGCCACGCCCTCGAGTCCTACACCAGCCTGCCCTACGACCGCCGTCCCGCCCCCGCCGATCCGGCCCAGCGCCCCGCCTACGTGGGGGCCAACCCGGTGAGCGACCTGTGGGCGGCGGAGGCGATCCGGCTCGGGGCGCGCTGGCTCGCCCGCGCCTACCACGAGCCGGGCGACCGCGAGGCCCGCACCCGTCTCATGCTCGCCGCCACCTACGCGGGCATGGGCTTCGGCAACGCCGGCGTGCACCTGCCCCATGCCATGTCCTACCCCATCGCGGGGCTGGTGCGCGGCTTCCGCCCCCGCGGCTGGCCGGGCGAGGGGCCGCTGGTGCCGCACGGGATCTCGGTGGCCCTCGGCACGCCGGCGAGCTTCCGCCACCTCGGCCCCCACGCCCCGGAGCGCACCCGCGAGGCCCTGCGCCACCTCGGCGGCGACGCCGGGGCGGTGGCCCCGGAGGAGGCCGGGGCGGCGCTGGCGGAGTGGATGACGGCACTGCTGCGCGAGCTGGAGCTGCCCAACGGCCTCGCCGAGGTGGGCTACACGGCGGCCGACATCCCGGCCCTGGTGGAGGGCACGCTGGCCCAGCAGCGGCTGCTGGTGAACGCGCCGGTGGCGGTGGACGCGGCGCTGCTCGAGGCCGTCTTCCGCGACAGCCTCCGGCTGTGGTGAGCGCCGCCCGCCGTCCTCAGAAGGCCTCGTCGGGCAGGGCCATGAGGGTGGCGCCGCCTGCGCGCACCGCGGCCTCGAGGGCGTGGACCTGGGGCAGCAGCCGCTGCATGTAGAAGCGGGCCACCGCGAGCTTGCCCTCGTAGAAGGGCCGCTCGGGGCCGTCGAGGCGCTCGAGGGCGACCGCCGCCGCGCGCGCCCAGAGGTAGGCGAGCGCGGTGAGGCCGAACATGCGCAGGTAGTCGGTGGCGGCGGCGCCGAGCTCCTCCGGGCGCTGCGGCCCCTCCTCCTGCAGCCAGGCCGTGACCGCGCGCAGCCTGCGCAGGGCATCCTCCAGAGGCACCACGAACTCGCCCATGCCCGCGCGCCCGTGGGCCTCGCGCACGAAGGCCTCCACCGGGGCGAAGAAGCGCCCGGGCAGGCGCCCGTCGTGGAGGAAGAGTTTGCGCCGCACCAGGTCGAGGGCCTGGATGCCGTTGGTGCCCTCGTAGATCTGGGCGATGCGGGCGTCGCGCACGAGCTGCTCCATGCCGTGCTCGCGGATGTAGCCGTGGCCGCCGAAGACCTGCAGCCCGAGGTTGCAGACCTCGAAGCCGCAGTCGGAGACGAAGGCCTTGATGATGGGCGTGAGCAGCGCCACCAGGTCGTCGGCGGCCTCGCGCACCGCCGGGTCGGGGTGCCGTTCGGCCTGGTCGATGGCGAGCGCCGCCCAGGCGCACAGGGCGCGGTTGCCCTCGTTGTAGGCCCGCGCCGTGAGCAGCATGCGGCGCACGTCGGGATGGACCACGATGGGATCGGCGGGGCGGTCCGGATCGCGCGGCCCGCCCATGAAGCGGCCCTGGAGGCGTTCGCGCGCGTAGGCCGCGGCGCTCTGGTAGGCCACCTCGCCGAGCCCCAGGCCCTGCATCCCGATGGCGAGCCGCTCGAGGTTCATCATCGTGAACATGCAGGCCAGGCCCTTGTTGGGCGGACCCACGAGGTAGCCCTCGGCGTCGTCGAAGTTCATGACGCAGGTGGCCGCCCCCCGGATCCCCATCTTGTGCTCGATGGCCCCCGGCGAGACGCCGTTGGCCTCGCCGAGGCTGCCGTCCTCGCGCACCTTGCGCTTGGGCACGAGGAAGAGGCTGATGCCGCGCACCCCCTCGGGGGCGTCGGGCAGGCGGGCGAGCACCAGGTGGACGATGTTCTCGGTGAGATCCTGGTCGCCGCCGGTGATGAAGATCTTGGTCCCCGTGATGCGGTAGCCGCCGTCGCCCGCGGGCACCGCGCGCGTGCGCAGCAGCCCGAGGTCGGTGCCGCAGTGGGCCTCGGTCAGGCACATGGTGCCGGACCAGCGCCCCTCCACCATGGGCGGCAGGAAGCGGCGCCTGAGGGCCTCGTCGGCGTGGGCGCGGATGGCGCGGTAGGCCCCGGCGGTCAGCACCGGGTAGAGGCTGAAGGCGACGTTGGCCGCGCTCCACATCTCGTGGACCTGGAACTCCACCAGGGTCGGCAGGCCCTGGCCGCCGTAGTCGGGGTCGGCGCCGATGCCGGGCCAGCCGCCCTCGCAGAAGAGGCGGTAGGCCTCGCGGAAGCCGCGCGGCGTGGACACCTGCCCGTCCTCGAGGCGGCAGCCCTCCTCGTCGCCGCTGCGATTGAGAGGGAAGAGGACCTCCTCGGCGATGCGCCCGGCCTCCTCCAGCACGGCGCCCACGAGATCCGGGGTCGCCTCCTCGCACCCGGGCAGCTCGGCGAGCGCCCGCCCGGCATCCAGCAGCTCGTAGAGCACGAAGCGCATGTCGCGCAGGGGAGCCTGATACTGGGCCACCGTCCCTCTCCTCCATCAAGGGATTGAATCGGCCCATTATAGCGGCCGCGGGGCGGCGGTCAGGCGCGCCCCTCCGGGAAGGCGAGGACCTCGTCGATGGTGCGCGCACCGGCGAGGACCATGAGCAGGCGGTCGAGGCCGAGGGCGACCCCGGCGCAGGCGGGAAGCCCCGCGCGCAGGGCCGCGAGCAGCCGCCGGTCGCCGCCCCCCGGGCGCCCCGCGCGCCGCCGCGCGCGCCGCTCGGCGATCATGCGCCGGGCCTGCTCGGCCGGGTCGGTGAGCTCGTGGAAGCCGTTGGCGATCTCCATGCCGTCGAGGTAGAGCTCGAAGCGCTCGGCCACCGCGTCGGCGCCCGCGCCGCGCACGCGCGCCAGCGCCGCCTGGCAGGCCGGGTAGTCGTGGAGGAAGGCGGGACGGCCGCCGCGCCCGAGCCGCGGCTGCACCCACAGCGCGGTGAGGGCGTCGAGCAGGACCTCGCGCGGCTCGTCGCCGCGCAGCACCACCCCGGCCGCGGCCGCCGCCGCGCGCAGCGCCGCCCGCCCGGCCCGGTGCGGATCGAGCCCCAGGTGGCGGCGCCAGGCCTCGCGCACGGTGAGCCGCTCGGCGGGCGCGAACCGTCCCGGCGCCACCGCCGCGAGCAGGGCCTCCACCTCGTCCATGAGGCGGTGGTGGTCCCAGCCCACGCGGTACCACTCGAGGATCGTGAACTCGACGTTGTGGCGCGCCCCCCGCTCGCCGCCGCGGAAGGCGCGGGTGATCTGGTAGATGTCGCCGCTGCCCGCCGCCAGCAGGCGCTTCATGTGGAACTCGGGCGAGGTCTGGAGGTGGCGGCGCCGCCCGCCGACGCGGGTGCGCAGGGGCTCGAGGGCGGGGTCGGTGACGGTGCCGGCGGACAGCAGCGGCGTCTCCACCTCCAGCACCCCGCGCGCGGCGAAGAAGGCGCGCACGGCGGCGAGCAGGCGCGCGCGCGCCTCGAGGACGGCGCGGGAGCAGGCCGGGCCCCAGTCCGGCGCGCTCACGGCGCCCGGCGCGGGCTCATTCCTTGGCGCGGGAGACGTATTCGCCGGTGCGGGTGTCGACCTTGATCCGCTCGCCCGCCTCGACGAAGAGCGGCACCCGCACCACGGCGCCGGTCTCGAGGGTCGCCGGCTTGGTACCGCCGGTGGCGGTGTCGCCGCGCACCCCGGGGTCGGTCTCGACGATCTCCAGGACCACGAAGTTGGGGGGCGTGACCGCGATCGGGCGGTCGTTCCACAGCGTGACCTGGCAGAGGTCTTGCTCCTTGAGCCACTTGGCGGCGTCACCCACGGCGGCCTCGTCGGCGGCGTACTGCTCGAAGGTCTCGGGGACCATGAAGTGCCACTGCTCGCCGTCGTGGTAGAGGTACTGCATCTCGGTCTCGTGCACGTCGGCAAGCTCCACCGACTCTCCGCTCTTGAAGGTGCGGTCGAGGATGCGCCCGGTGAGGAGGTTGCGGAACTTCACCCGGTTGAAGGCCTGGCCCTTGCCCGGCTTGACGAACTCGTTCTCCACGATGACGCAGGGCTCGCCGTCAAGCAGGACCTTGAGACCGCTGCGGAACTGGTTGGTGCTGACCGTCGCCATCGCCCCCTCACACCTCGCTGTCTGTCACCCTGGCCGCAGGGCGCCCCCCCGCGGCGGCCGCGTATAATAGCTCGATGCCCCCGCCTTCGCACGAGATGACCGGCGCCGCCCCCGCCGTCGGCGACTGGCGCCGCGCCCTCGCCGCCGCGCTGCGCACGCCCGAGGCCCTGCGGGCGGCGGCCGGACTGGGGGCGCCGGCCGAGGCCGAGCGGGCCGCCGCGGCCGACTTCCCCGTGCGCGTGACCGCCACGGTGCTGGAGCGCATCCGCCGCGGCGACCCCGCCGACCCCGTCCTCGCCCAGTTCCTCCCCGCCGCGGCCGAGCTCGCGCCCGTGCCCGGCTTCGTGGACGACCCCGTGGGCGACCTCGCCGCCCGCCGCGGCCCCGGACTGCTGCAGAAGTACCGGGGCCGCCTCCTGGTGATGCCCACCACGGCGTGCGCGGTCCACTGCCGCTACTGCTTCCGCCGCCACTACCCCCACCGCGACGGCGCCCGCCCGGAGGCGGTGGCGGCGAGGCTGCGCGCCGACCCGGGCCTGCACGAGGTGATCCTGAGCGGCGGCGATCCCCTGGTGCTGCCGGACCCGCCCCTGCGACGCCTGCTCGCGGCCGTGGACGGCGTGGCCACCGTGCGCCGCATCCGCATCCACACCCGCGTGCCGGTGGTCCTGCCCGCGCGCATCGGCGCGCCGCTCGTGGCGATGCTGTCCGCCCTGCGCGCCCGCTGCGTGGTGGTCCTGCACGTCAACCACGCCGCCGAGCTCGGGCCCGATGCGGCGGCGGCGCTCGCCGCCCTGCGCGGCGGAGGCGTCGTCCTCCTCAACCAGGCCGTGCTGCTGCGCGGCGTCAACGACAGCGTCCCCGCCCTCGCCGCGCTCTCCGAGGCCCTCCTCGACCACGGGGTCCTGCCCTACTACCTGCACCAGCTTGACCCCGTGCGCGGGGCCGCCCACTTCGGCGTCCCGGACGCCGAGGCCCTGGCCCTGCACCGGGCGCTGCGCGCCCGCCTGCCGGGCTACCTGGTGCCGCGGCTGGTGCGCGAGGTACCCGGCGATGCGGCCAAGCGGGAGCTTGCCGCCGCGGTTGAAGCCGCGGATGCGTCGCGACTATAGTCCGGCGGGATACGCCACCGACGCGCGGCCGCGGAACACCCCCGAGGGACGATCGCTTGACGACGGGCGAAGGACAGATCCCGCTGCTGCGGGTCCCCCGGACCGAGGGCGACCGGCCCCATCCGCTCGTGGAATCGCCGCGGCGGGCGCGCGGGTGGATCGGCGAGCTGCCGCTCGCGGACCCCGCCCGCGCCGGCACCGAGGTGCTGCGCGCCCTCGGCGAGAGCAACCGCCGCCCGGCGCGCCCCGGCGACCGGCTGCGCTTCGTCCTGCTGCTCGAGCCCGTCCTCGGGGACCTGGGCGCGGCCCTGCTGCGGCGGCTGCGCGAAGGCGGCGGCCGCGACCGCCTCCTGGCGCTGTGCGGGGCGCTGCACCGGGAGGCCGCCGTCGCCTACAAGCACGCCATCCTGGATCACGGCCGGGCGGGCCTGCTGGGGCGGCTGTCGCGCGGCGCCCTCGCGCTCGCGCACTGCGGCGCCGTCGGCCATCTCGCCGAGGTCCTGGTGAGCGCCTGCCGCGCCTACCATCCCTGCCCCGCCGGACTCTGGCTCGAGCTCAACCAGCTCCTGCTCAACGCCGAGGGCCTCGCCATCGCCGCGCGGCGCCCCGACGTCCCCGCGACCCTGCCGCCGACCCCAGCCGACGGCTACCGCCGCGCGGCCCTGCTCCACCTCGCCTCCCCGTGGCAGCTCTCGCTGGAGGAGCTGCAGTGGGTCTGGGCGCTCGCGGGGGCGCTGGCACCGCGCTGCCTGCTTCTCGACGAGCGCCGGGCCGACGAGCGGGACGGCCTCTTCATGGTGGATCTCCTCGCCGACGCCCCGCCCCAGCCCCTGCCCGCCCCGACCCAGACCCTGGGGCCGTTCCAGCGGCTGCTCGACACGCGGCCGCTGGTCGGCCGGCTGCGCCAGGAGAACGGCTCCCTCGAGGCCCTCGCCGGCCCCCTGCCGACGGCCCGCGAGGAGCTGCTGGCGCGCCTGGTGCGGGCATGGTCGTCCGCCGCGCGCCGCGGCTTCTCGCGCAGCCGCAGCGACCAGGCGATGGAGATCGTGCTCGGCCTGAGCGCGGTCCACGCCGCCCTCGCGCCCGACGACGCCCCGCGGGGGCCGAGCCCCCACGGGATCGAGCTCGACGTCCTCTCCGAGGACCGCCCCCGCGACCCCGGCGAGTATCTCTTCGACCCGGAGGCGGACGACGTCTGGAGCCGCGTCTACGGCCTGCCCGCCCAGGCGCGCACCGACCCCGCGCCACGCCCGGCGCCGCCGCGCCCGGCGCCGGCCACCGCCCGCGCCGTCGACGAGAGTGCAGGCGGCTACTGCTTCGAGCTCACCGCGGGCGACCGCGGCGGCGAGCTTCGCATCGGCGAGGTCTGCGCCCTGCGTCGCGAGCCCGCCGCCGTCGAGTGGACCATCGGCATGGTGCGGTGGGTGCGCCGCGAGGACGACGCGCGGACCCGCTTCGGCGTCCAGCTCATCGCCCCCAGCGCGGTGGCGGCGACGGTGCGCGAGCGGTCCGGCGAGGGCGCACGCGCCTGCCGCGCGCTGCTGCTGCCGCCGCTGCCCGCGCTCGCCCAGCCGGCGAGCCTGGTGCTGCCGGCGCGCCTCTTTCGCAGCGGCGAGCACGTCACCGTCGACGCCGGCGGCGAGCCCGTGCCCGCCCGGCTCGGCCGGCGGCTCGAGGGCGGACGTCTCTACGCCCGCTTCGAGCTCGAGCGGGGCCGCGGCGGGGGCGAGGCCGCCCCCGGCCGGGCGGTGGGGGACTGAAGCGGAGGAGCCATGGCAGGCGAAGGCGACCCCATCCTGCATCTCGTCATCGTCGAGGAATCCCTCAACGAGGCCGAGCGCTACGTGAGCATCCTGCGCAGCGCCGGCCACGCCGTGCGCCCGGCGCGGGTCGACGACGCCGAGGGGCTGCGCGAGCTCCTCTCGGCCCAGCCCGCCGACCTCGTGCTGGCCACCGATGGGGCCCCCGCCCTGGACCCGGCGGAGGCGGTGGCGGTCCTCGCCGACATGGAGAAGGACGTGCCGGTGGTGGCGGTGCTGCGCAGCGCCGGCGAGCCCGAGGTGGTGCGCCTGATGGAGGCGGGCGTGCGGGCGGTGGTGGCGCGCGGGCGCGAGCGCGAGCTCTGCCTCGTGGTGGCGCGGGAGCTCGCCGCCCTCACCGACCGCCGCGCCCTGCGCCGCGCCGAGCGGCGCTACCGCGAGCTCGAACGGCGCAACCGCGCCCTCCTCGACAGCTCCCGCGACGCCATCGCCTACGCCGTCGACGGCATGCACGTCTACGCCAACCGCGCCTGGCTCGAGCTCTTCGGCTATGCGTCCTTCGACGAGATCGAGGGCCTGCCGCTGCTGGACCTCATCGCCCCGCGCGACCACGACACCATGAAGCGGCTGCTGCGCGCGGGCGCCGCCGGCGAGCCCGAGGGGGAGGTCACGGTCCACGGCCGGCGCGCGGACGGCGACGAGATCCCTCTCACCCTCGCCTACGCCCCCTCCAGCGTGGACGGCGAGCCCTGCCTGCAGATCGTGATCCGCCCCCCGCAGCCGGAGGCCCCGACCGCCGCGGTGCCGGGGCGCGAGGACCCGCTCACCGGCCTGCTCGCCCGCCAGGCCTTCATCGAGGCCCTGGAGGAGGCGGCCAGCGCCGCCGTCGAGGGCGGCGCCCCGGTCGCCCTCGCCTCGGTGGGCCTCGACGGCGTCGATGCGATCGCGCGCACGGTGGGCATCGACGCCGTCGACGCCGTGCTCCAGGCGATCGCCGGGATCATCCGCAGCCAGGTGCCCGCCGATGCGCCCGCCGGCCGCATCGCCGACACCGAGGTCGCGGTGCTGCTGCCGGCGCCGACGCCCGAGGCGGCCGAGGGGCAGGCCGAGCGGCTCCTCGCCGCCCTCTCGGGCCGCGTGGTGGAGGTCGACGGACGCGGCGCCCCCATCGCGGCCAGCATCGGCCTCGCCCTCGTCAGCGAGGAGGCGGGCGGGGCGCGCGAGATCCTGCGCCGTGCCGGCGAGGCGCTGCACACGGCGCGCGAGGCGGGGGGCGGCCGCGTCGTGCGCTACCGCCCGCCGGCCCCGAAGGAGGACGCGGGCAGCTGGCGCGAGCGAATCGCCGCCGCCGTCGAGGAAGGGCGCGTGGGCGTGGTCTACCAGCCGCTGAGCCCCCTTCACGGGCCGCCCGAGAGCCTGTTCGAGGCCTACGCCCGCCTCCTCGAGGAGGGCGAGACGGTGCCCGCGGGGCGCTTCCTCGGCGGTCTCGACGCCGACCCCGTGGCGGCCCGGCTCGACCGCGCGGTGGCCACCGCGGCGATCCGCGCCCTCGCCGCCGAGCACGACGCCGGGCGCAGGCCGGCCGTCTTCCTCAACCTGTCCGCCGCGAGCCTCGTCGACGAGTCCTACCTGCCGTGGCTCGCCGGGGAGCTGCGCGCGGCGCACCTCGCGGCGGGCGCGGTGATCCTCGAGGTCATGGAGCCGGCGGTGGTGGCCCATCTCGCCGCCGCCCGCCGCCTCGCCAACGGGCTGCGCGCGGCGGGCTGCCGCCTTGCCATCGGCCGCTTCGGCGGCGGCCTCGGCAGCCTCGGCCTCCTCGAACAGCTGCCGGTCCAGTTCGTCAAGATCGATCCGTCCTTCCTGCGCGAGCTCGCCGGCGAGGGCCGGCCGGCCATCGCCCGCATCTGCGAGCGCGCCCGCGAGGCGGGCGTGCGCACGGTGGCCGAACGGGTCGAGGATGCGATGGCCCTGCCGATACTCTGGGAGTGCGGCGTCGACTACGTGCAGGGGCACTTCCTCCAGGAGCCGTCGGAAGAGCTCGTGTTCGACGCCGGCGAGGGGGCGGACCTGACCGGCCCGTGATCGCCGCGTGGGACCCGGACGGGCTTCACTTTTTCTCAAGATTCGCGCTGTTATAATCAGCGCATTGGATGATGGACGACCCGGATGACCGAGCGGGCGGGGAAGCGACATGGGTGGCGGGCCGCGGCGCTGGCCGCGGCGCTCGCCCTGCTTGCGCCCTGGGGCGGCTGGGCCGGGGTCGAGAACACCAAGCACAACCTCGTGCGCGGCACGCCCCAGCAGGGACCGGCGCTGTGCGTCTTCTGCCACACGCCGCAGGGCCACGGCGGGCGCGCCCAGGAGCCGCGCTGGATGCGCGTGCCGGCGGAGCAGGCGGGGGCCGGCATGAGCTTCCTCACCTACGACAGCCTCGGCCGCTCGGCGGTGGGCCGGGACGTGGCGGTGGGCTCGGTCTCCATGGCCTGCCTGTCCTGCCACGACCAGACCCAGGCCCCCGAGGTCTCGCCCCAGGACTCCCACCCCTTCGGGGTGCCCTACCGGGGGGAGGTCATCGACCCCGCCCGCCGCGCCGAGATCATGAGCGAGATCAGCCAGTTCACGCCCTTCCGCCCGGCCCGCTTCCTGAAGAACCTGTCCGGCTTCCGGCGCGCCGACTTCTCCATCATCGACGCCGTGCCGGTGTGGTGGGTGGACACCGGCGAGCCGGGCCGGCAGCGCACCGACGTCCAGCTCTACAGCCGCATCCTCAACGAGAACGAGGCCGTGCCCTTCGTCGAGTGCGCGAGCTGCCACGACCCGCACAGCGAGACCCGGCTCTTCCTGCGCGTCGAGAACGACCAGAGCACCCTCTGCCGCGCCTGCCACGCCGACTGGTAGGGCGCACGGGCTTGACAAGCCGCGCCCGTCCTCCGAACGTAGGCCCCCCGACCGGACGCAGCCGGGGACCGGCTTGAACGAAGTGCCCGCCGGCGCCCTCTTCGGCGCCCTCGTCGTGCTGATCCTGCTCTCGGGGTTCTTCTCGGGCTCCGAGACGGGGCTCATGACCCTCAACCGCTACCGCCTGCGCCATCTCGCCCGCCACGGGCATCGGGGCGCGCGCCTGGCGCAGGCGCTGCTGCGCCGGCCCGACCGGCTCATCGGGCTCATCCTCCTCGGCAACAACTTCGTCAACATCCTCGCCTCCTCGGTGGCCACCGTGCTCGCCCTGCGCCTGCTCGGCGAGGCGGGCATCGCGGTGGCGGCGGGGCTGCTGACCCTGGTGATCCTGATCCTCGCCGAGGTGGCGCCCAAGACCCTGGCGGCGCTCCACCCCGAGCGCGTCGCCTTCCCCGCCGCCTACGTCTACACCCCGCTGCTGCGCCTGCTCTATCCGCTGGTGTGGCTGGTCAACACCCTCGCCAACGGCGTCCTGCGCCTGCTCGGCGTCGACCCCGCGGCGGCCTCCGCTGAGGGCATGAGCCGCGAGGAGCTGCGCACCGTCCTGCACGAGGCGGCGAGCATGTTCCCGGGGGCGCGCGGACGCATGCTGCTCGGCATCCTCGACCTCGAGCGGGTGACCGTCGAGGACATCATGATCCCGCGCACCGAGATCGTGGGCCTCGACCTCGAGGACACCGAGACGCCGCTCGCCGAGCGGCTGCGCGCCATCCCCTACACCCGCATCCCCCTCTACCGCGGCAGCATCGACGAGGTCACGGGCATCCTGCACGTGCGCGACGCCATGCGGCTGCTCCTCGACGGCGGGGAGATCACCCCCGAGGCCCTCGCCGCGCTGGCGCGCCCGCCCCTGTTCATCCCCGAGCACACGCCCCTCAACCGCCAGCTTCTGCAGTTTCAGGGCACCCGGGAGCGGGTCGGCCTGGTGGTGGACGAGTACGGCGAGATCCTCGGGCTGGTCTCCATGGAGGACCTGCTGGAGGAGATCGTGGGCGAGTTCACCACCGACCCGCTCGGCAGCATCCCCGAGGCCCACCCCCAGGAGGACGGGAGCTGGGTGGTGGAGGGCGGCGCCAGCGTGCGCGAGCTCAACCGCGGCCTCGGCCTGCATCTGCCCACCGACGGCCCGAAGACCCTCAACGGGCTCGTGCTGGAGCACCTGGAGCAGATCCCCGAGCCGGGCACCAGCATCCTCATCGCCGGCTACCCGGTGGAGATCCTGCAGACCCAGGACAACATGGTGAAGACCGCCCGCATCTACCCGCGCCGCCGCCGGCGCGAATGACCCAGACGGAGAAGACCATGGACATCGACCACCTCATCGCCGCCCTCGGCCTCGGCGACCGCCTCGGGGGCGAGGGCCTCGCCGTGCGCACCCCCATCGACGGCAGCGTCATCGCCCACGTCGCGGAGACCTCGGAGGCGGCCTACGACGCCGCGGTGGCGCGCGCGGTCGCCGCCTTCGAGACCTGGCGGCGGGTCCCGGCGCCGCGGCGCGGCGAGCTCGTGCGCCGCCTCGGCGAGCTGCTGCGCGCCCACAAGGAGGCCCTCGGGCGGCTGGTCAGCATCGAGACCGGCAAGATCCTCGAGGAGGGCCTCGGCGAGGTCCAGGAGATGATCGACATCTGCGACTTCGCGGTGGGCCTCTCGCGCCAGCTCCACGGCCTCACCATCGCCTCGGAGCGGCCGGAGCACCGCATGAGCGAGCTCTGGCACCCGCTGGGGCCGGTGGGGGTGATCACCGCCTTCAACTTCCCGGTGGCGGTGTGGTCCTGGAACGCGGCGCTGGCCCTGGTCTGCGGCGACCCGGTGGTGTGGAAGCCCTCGGAGCGCACGCCGCTGACCGCGCTCGCCTGCGAGGCCCTGGCGCGGCGCGCCGCCGAGGGCCTGGAGGAGGCCCCGGAGGGGCTGGTGCAGGTGGTGATCGGCGGGCGCGCGCTGGCCGAGCGCATGGCCGACGATGGGCGCCTGCCCCTGGTGAGCGCCACCGGAAGCTGCGCCATGGGCCGGGCGCTGGGGCCGCGCATCGCCGCCCGCTTCGGCCGCGCCCTGCTCGAGCTCGGCGGCAACAACGCCGCCGTCGTCACCCCCAGCGCCGACCTCGATCTCGCCGTGCGCGCGGTCCTCTTCAGCGCCGTGGGCACCGCCGGCCAGCGCTGCACCACCACCCGCCGGCTCATCGTCCACGAGTCCGTCCGCGAGGAGATGCTCTCGCGCCTGCGCTCGGCCTACGCCCAGGTCCGCATCGGCAACCCCCTCGAGCCCGGCACCCTCATGGGGCCGCTGGTCTCGCGCGAGGCCTACGAGGCCATGGAGGCGGCGCTGGCGCGGGCCCTCGCCGAAGGCGGCGCCGTCGACGGCGGCGGGCGCGTCCTCGCCGAGCGCTATCCCGAGGCCTGGTACGTGCGCCCCGCCCTGGTGGAGATGCCGGCCCAGACCGAGATCGTGCGCACGGAGACCTTCGCCCCCATCCTCTACGTCCTCACCTACCGCGAGCTGGAGGAGGCCATCGCCCTCAACAACGCCGTCCCGCAGGGGCTGTCCTCGGCCATCTTCACCACCGACCTGCGCGAGGCCGAGGCCTTCACCGGGCCGGCCGGCAGCGACTGCGGCATCGTCAACGTCAACACCGGCACCTCCGGGGCCGAGATCGGGGGCGCCTTCGGCGGCGAGAAGGAGACCGGCGGCGGGCGCGAGTCCGGCTCCGACGCCTGGAAGGCCTACATGCGCCGGGTCACCTCCACCGTCAACTACGGGCGCGGCCTGCCGCTGGCCCAGGGCATCCGCTTCGGCGACTGAGGAGCGGCGGTTGCGGCCGCCGCCCGGATCGCCGAGAATCCATGCCCTTTCCAGGCCGGGGGGAACACGCGATGTCCCAGATCAAGATCCTCCTAGACGAGCACGAGATCCCCACCCACTGGTACAACGTCGTCGCCGACATGCCGAACCCGCCGGCGCCGCCGCTGGGCCCGGACGGCAAGCCGGTGGGTCCGGAGCAGCTCGGCGCCATCTTCCCGCCCCAGCTCATCGAGCAGGAGGTCAGCGCCGAGCGCTGGATCCCGATCCCCGAGCCCGTGCGCGAGGCCTACCGGCTGTGGCGGCCGAGCCCGCTCTACCGCGCCCGCCGCCTGGAGGAGGCGCTGGGGACCCCGGCCCGGATCTACTACAAGTACGAGGGCGTCAGCCCCGCCGGCTCGCACAAGCCCAACACCGCCCTGCCCCAGGCCTACTACAACCGCGAGGCCGGCGTCCACCGCCTCACCACCGAGACCGGGGCCGGCCAGTGGGGCTCGTCGCTGGCGCTGGCCGGCCGCCTCTTCGGCGTCGACGTGCGCGTCTACATGGTGCGCGTCAGCTACGAGCAGAAGCCCTACCGCCGCTCCATGATGCAGACCTGGGGCGCCGAGGTGCTGGCGAGCCCCACCGACCGCACCGAGGCCGGGCGCAAGGTGCTCGCCGAGCACCCCGACTCCCCGGGATCCCTCGGCATCGCCATCTCGGAGGCGGTGGAGGAGGCGGCGACCCGCGACGACACCAACTACGCCCTCGGCTCCGTGCTCAACCACGTGCTGCTGCACCAGACCGTGATCGGGCTCGAGGCGAAGAAGCAGCTGGAGAAGGCGGGCGAGTACCCGGACGCGATCTTCGCCGCCTGCGGCGGCGGCTCCAACTTCGGCGGCATCGCCTTCCCCTTCCTCGCCGACAAGGCCGCGGGCCGCGAGGTGCGCCTGGTGGCGGTGGAGCCCACCTCCTGTCCGACCCTGACCCGCGGCCACTACGCCTACGACTTCGGCGACACCGTGGGGCTGACGCCGCTGCTGCGCATGTACACCCTCGGCCACGACTTCGTGCCGCCGGCCATCCACGCCGGCGGCCTGCGCTACCACGGCGACTCGCCCCTGGTCTCGCAGCTCCACGCCGAGGGCATCGTCGAGGCGGTGGCGGTGCCGCAGGTGGCCACCTTCGAGGCCGGCGTCCTCTTCGCCCGCTGCGAGGGCATCATCCCCGCGCCGGAGTCGAGCCACGCCATCCGCGCCTGCATCGACGAGGCCCTGCGCTGCAAGGAGACGGGCGAGGCGAAGACGCTGCTCTTCAACCTCTCCGGCCACGGCCACTTCGACATGGCCGCCTACGACAAGTACTTCTCGGGCGAGCTCGAGGACTACGAGTACCCGCAGGAGGCCATCGAGGCCGCGCTGGAGCGCCTGCCCAAGGTCGGCTGACGGACCGCGGCCGGCTCAGTCCAGCCGCTCGAGGGCCTCGGCGAGGCGCGTCACCGCCGCCACGGCGAGGCCCTCGATCCCCCCGCGCGGGGCGTTGCCCTTCGGCACCACGGCGCGGCGGAAGCCGTGCTTGGCCGCCTCGCGCAGCCGCTCCGGCCCGCCCGGCACGGGCCGGATCTCCCCGGCGAGGCCCACCTCCCCGAAGACCACCAGGTCGCGCGGCAGCGCCCGGTCGCGCAGGCTCGAGACCGCCGCCGCGACCACCGCGAGATCGGCCGCCGTCTCCGCCACGCGCACCCCGCCGACGACGTTGACGAAGACGTCGCGGTCGTAGAGGGGGATGCCGCCGTGGCGGTGGAGCACCGCCAGCAGCAGGTTGATGCGGTTGGGGTCGACGCCCACGGCGAGGCGGCGCGCCGGCCCCCCGTGGGCCTCCTCCACCAGCGCCTGCACCTCCAGCAGCAGCGGCCGCGTGCCCTCGCGGGTCACCGTGACGACGCTGCCGGGTGCGGCGTGCTCCGGGCGCGAGAGGAAGATCGCCGAGGGGTTGCCCACCGGACGCAGGCCGCGGTCGGTCATGGCGAAGACGCCGAGCTCGTTGACCGCGCCGAAGCGGTTCTTGACCGCGCGCACCACGCGCAGCCGCCCGCCGGCATCGCCCTCGAAATAGAGCACCGTGTCCACCATGTGCTCCAGCACCCGGGGGCCGGCGAGCTGCCCCTCCTTGGTCACGTGCCCCACCAGGAAGACCGCGCAGCCCGCGCCCTTGGCCAGCCGCACCAGCTCCGCCGCGCACTCGCGCACCTGCCCCACCGAGCCAGGCGCCGACTGCAGCGCCTCGGTGTGCACGGTCTGGATCGAGTCCACCACCAGCACCCCCGCCCGCTCGCGCCGCGCCGCCTCCAGGATCGCCTCCAGGCGGGTCTCGGCGAGCAGGCGCAGCCCCGCCGGGGCCAGCCCCAGGCGCTGCGCCCGCAGGGCCACCTGGGCGGGCGACTCCTCGCCCGTGACGTAGAGGGTGGGGGTGCCGGCGGCAAGCGCCGCGCAGGCCTGCAGGAGGAGGGTCGACTTGCCGATCCCGGGGTCGCCGCCGATGAGGACCACCGAGCCCCGCACCAGGCCGCCGCCGAGGGCGCGGTCCAGCTCGTCGATGCCGGTGGGGATGCGTGGCGCCTCCTGCGGCGCCACGCGGGCGAGATCCAGCACCGCCCCGTCGGCGAGCCCCGAGTAGCCGCCGCCGCGCCGGGGAGCCGACGCCGCCTCCTCGGCCAGGGTGTTCCATTCCCCGCACTCCCCGCAGCGCCCGCTCCACTTGGGGTGCTCGGCGCCGCAGGCGGTGCAGCGGTAGACGGTGCGCGCCCGCGCCACGCTCGGCTCCTCGTCCCGGACCGGCGGCAAGCCTAGCACAGCGCGGGGCGGGACCGCCCCGGCACAAAGAAGGAGGGCGGCACGCGCGCCGCCCTCCCGGTCTCCCTTCCTGGGCCTCCCAGCCCGGCCCGATCCCTGGTGAGCTCCTCGAACCGGATCCCTATGTCCTGTGCGGGATTATAGACGCGGCCGCCCCGCCCACGCACCCGCCGCCGTCCCCACGTGCCGTCGCCCGGAACGGACGCGGTCCGCGCAGGTCGCGGATTCATCAAGGGTTTTTGTCGGATCCGCCGCCTCTGTAAGCCTGGGCCTACAGGAGATTACGACCCCGACCCCGCGTCCTCGTCCACCCAGCGGCGCGGCGGCCGCCCGGTGACGCGGCACAGAAGCTCGTAGCCGATGGTGCCGGCGCACGCCGCGACCTCGTCCACCGGCAGTTCCGGTCCCCACAGCACCACCCGGTCGCCCGGCCGCGCCGCCGGATGCTCGGTGAGGTCCACGGTGAGCATGTCCATGGAGACCCGGCCCACCAGCGGCACCCGCCGGCCCGCCACCCACACCGGTGTGCCGTTGGGGGCGTGGCGCGGATAGCCGTCGCCGTAGCCGATGGCCACCACCCCGAGCCGCGTCGGGCGCCGCGCCCGCCAGGTCCCGCCGTAGCCCACGGGCTCGCCGGCGGCGTGGTCGCGCACCGCCAGCAGCCGGCTCTCCAGGGTCATGGCCGGGCGCAGCCCCCAGCGCGCGGGATCGGCGTCGGTGAAGGGCGAAACGCCGTAGAGCATGATCCCCGGGCGCACCCAGTCGCCGCGGGCGGCGGCAAAGCCGAGCAGCCCCGCCGAGTTGGCGATGCTGCGCGGGGCCTCGAGGCCGGCGGTGGCCTCGGCGAAGCACGCGAGCTGCCGCGCCGTGGCCGGATCCGCGGGATCGTCGGCGCAGGCGAGATGGGTCATCAGCACCGGGACGCCCGCCACCTGCGCGAGCCCCGCGAGCCGCCGCCACAGGGCCGCCGCCTCCTGCGGCGCCACCCCGAGGCGGTGCATGCCGGTGTCCACCTTCAGCCACACCCCCACCGGGCGCGGCAGCGCCGCCCGCGCGAGCCGCACCACCTGCCCGGCGTCGTGCAGGGCGAGCCAGAGGTCGAGGCGGGCGGCGGCCTCCAGGTCCTCGCCGTCGGCGAAGCCCTCCAGCACCAGGATCGGGCCCCCGAGGCCGGCCTCGCGCAGCGCCACCGCCTCCTCCACCACCGCCACCGCGAAGCCGTCGGCCAGTCCCGCGAGGGCGCGCGCCACCGCCACCGCGCCGTGGCCGTAGGCGTCGGCCTTGACCACCGCGAGCACCCGCGCCGGGCCCGCGGCGGCGCGGGCGCGCGCGAGGTTGTGCCGGACGGCGGCGAGATCGACGGTGATCCGGGCGCCGCGGCTCATGCCTCGTCGGCGTAGGGGTCGTGGGCGAAGTTCTCGAAGCGGGTGTACTGGCCGAGGAAGGTCAGCCGCACCGTCCCGGTGGGGCCGTTGCGCTGCTTGGCGACGATGATCTCGGCGGTGCCCTTGTCGGGGCTCTCCGGGTTGTAGACCTCGTCGCGGTAGATGAAGACCACGAGGTCGGCGTCCTGCTCGATGGAGCCCGACTCGCGCAGGTCCGACATCACCGGGCGCTTGTTGGGCCGCTGCTCGAGATTGCGGTTGAGCTGCGACAGCGCGATCACGGGCACGTGCAGCTCCTTGGCCAGGGCCTTGAGCGAGCGGGAGATCTCCGAGATCTCCGTGGCCCGGTTCTCGCTCCCGCCCGGCACCTGCATCAGCTGCAGGTAGTCCACCACCACCAGCCCGAGCCCGCCGTCGAACTGGCGCTGCAGCCGCCGCGCCCGCGCCCGCAGCTCCGTCGGGCTCAGGGCCGGGGTGTCGTCGATGTAGATGGGCGCCTGGGCGAGCAGGGTCACCGCCGAGGTGATGCGCGGCCAGTCCTCGTCCTCGAGCCGCCCGGTGCGCACCCGCTGCTGGTTGACCCGCCCCAGCGAGGACATCAGGCGCAGGGCGAGCTGCTCGCCCGGCATCTCCATGCTGAAGACCGCCACCGGCCGCCCCCCCTTGATCGCCACGTGCTCGGCGATGTTGAGGGCGAAGGTGGTCTTGCCCATGGACGGGCGCCCCGCCACCACCACCAGGTCCGAGGGCTGCAGCCCCGAGGTCAGCTCGTCGAAGTCGGCAAAGCCCGTGGCCACGCCGGTGATGGCGCTGCCCTCTTCGTAGAGGCGCTCGATGCGCTCCACCGCGGCGGTGAGCAGGTCCTTGAGCGGCGTGAAGCCGGCCTGGATGCGGCTGCCCTGCTCGGCGATCTCGAACACGAGCCGCTCGGCGTAGTCGAGGAGCTCGCGGGTGTCGCGCCCCTCGGGGTTGAAGCCGGCGTCGGCGATGCGGGTGCCCACGTGGATGAGCTGGCGCAGCACCGAGCGGTCGCGCACGATCTGCGCATAGGCGCGGACGTTGGCCGCGGTGGGCGTGCCCTCCACGAGGGCGGCGAGATAGGCGAGCCCCCCGACCGCCTCGAGCTCGCCGCGCTCGCGCAGGCGGTCGCTGACGGTGACGGCGTCGAAGGGCTCGCCGGCCTCGGCCAGGGCCTGGATCGCCTCGTAGACGAGCCGATGCTCGCGGCGGTAGAAGTCGTCGGGGCCGACGCGGTCGGCGACCTCGTCCCAGGCCCGGTTGTCCACCATGAGGGCGCCGAGCAGCGACTGCTCGGCCTCCACCGAGTGCGGCGCGACCCGCAGCGCATCGGCGCGGCGGGCGGCCGGGCGCGTCGCCGTCGACTCCATCGGGCCTCCTCCCGGCGCGTCGGGCGCCGTCGAGGATAGCACAGGCGGCTCAGGCCTCAGGCTCGATCACCAGCCGGATGGTGGCGCTGACCTCCGAGTGCAGCCGCAGCTCCACCTCGAACTCGCCGATGGTGCGGAACGGCCCCTCCGGCAGCAGCACCTCGCGCCGCTCCACCTCGACGCCGAGCTGCGCGCTGGCGGCCTCGGCGATGTCGGCGGTGCCCACCGAGCCGAAGAGCTTGCCCTCGCCCCCGACCCGCGCCTGCACCCGCACCACCTGCCCCTCGAGCCGCTCGGCGCGCGCCCTGGCGGCGGCCACGATCTCGGCCTCGCGGGCCTCCAGCTCCGCCCGCCGCTTCTCGAACTCGGCGATGTTCTCCGGCGTCGCCGGGGCCGCCTTGCCCTTGGGAATGAGGTAGTTGCGCGCATAGCCCGGGCGCACCCGCACGCGGTCGCCGATGCGCCCCAGGTTCTCCACCCGCTCGAGCAGGATCACTTCCATCGTCGTCACTCCCCGTCGCTGTCGTCGTCACCGTCCGTCCCGCGCCGCGCCCGCAGCCGCCGGCGCAGGTCGACCCACTGATCGGCAAACCCGAGCGCCGCCAGCACCATCCCCACCTGGGGCAGCACCAGCAGCGCGAGCAGATAGAACAGCCCCAGCCACGGCCAGGGCAGGCGGGCGATGGCCGCCGCCCCGTGCACCACCGCCAGGCCCTGCACCATCTGCAGGGCGATGCAGACCGCCACCAGGTCGCGCGCCAGCGCCCCCGCCCCCCCCGGCAGGGCCCAGGCGGCCACCGCCAGCACCACCGTCGCCCAGGCCATCCAGCGCGGCAGGCGCAGGGCGTGGAACTCGGCCTGGAAGCCGCCGGGGTTGTAGAGCATCGCCTGCCACCAGCGCGCAAGCGCCAGACAGGCGGTCTGGCTCAGCACCGCGCCCGCCGCCACCAGCCCGGTCATCGCCGGCGCCACCGCGGCGACGGCCTCGTCCACGTCGCGCACCCCCATGCGCTCGAGCAGCGGCCCCGCCCCCGTGGCGAGGACGGCGCGCCAGAACCCGGCCGCGTCGCCGCCCACGAGGACGTAGAAGGCCGCGACCTGGACCGCCGCCAGGGCCGCCGCCGCCCCCAGGGCTGCGCTCCAGGAGACGGTCGCCCGCAGCACCTGCCCGAGGATCCAGAGCGGCAGCCACAGCACCGCGGCGAGGCTCGCCGCCGGCGCCGGCGTCCCCAGCCAGAGCCCGGTGAGGAGCGCCACCGCCAGCGCCCCGAGGAGGCCGACCCACGCCCCCTCCACCGCCCCGCGGCGCAGCGTCACCAGCGCCAGCGCCGCGCCGCTGATCCAACTCAGGGGCGGGGCGAGGAACGAGAGCACGGCGGCGCCGGCGGTGACCAGCACCGCCTGCGCCCGGCCTGCCATCACGAATCCGGCAAGCGCCCGCACCGCGGCACGCGTCCCGGCGGCGGCGCCGCCCGCCGCCGCTCAGTGGCGGTCGCAGTAGGGAAGCAGCGCCAGATAGCGCGCGCGCTTGATGGCACGGGCGAGCTGGCGCTGGTACTTGGCGCTGGTCCCCGTGATGCGGCTGGGGACGATCTTGCCGGTCTCGGTGATGTAGGTCTTGAGGGTCGCCACGTCCTTGTAGTCGATCTCCTGGACCCCCTCGGCCGTGAACCGGCAGAACTTCTTGCGGCGAAAGCCCTTGCTCATGACTGGATCTCCTCCGGCAGGCCCGGCGCGCTCACGCGGCCCCGGTCTCGTCCTCGGCCGCCTCCGCGGCCTCCTCGTCGTCCCGCGGACGCGCGCGCTCGCGCTCCTTGTCCTTCTTGGCCATGGGCGACGGCTCGGTGACCGCCTCCTTGCGCCGCACCACCAGGTGGCGCAGGACGGCGTCGTTGAAGCGGAAGGCGTTGGTGAGCTCCTCCAGGGTCTCGCCGTCGCACTCGATGTTCATGAGCACGTAGTGGGCCTTGTGCACCTTCTGGATCGGGTAGGCGAGCTGGCGCCGCCCCCAGTCCTCCAGGCGGTGGATGCGCCCGCCGCGGCCCTCGATGCTGCCGCGGTAGCGCTCGATCATGGCAGGAACCTGCTCGCTCTGGTCCGGGTGGACCAGGAAGACGATCTCGTAGTGTCGCATCGATGATCTCCTTGCGGTTCGAAGCCTCCCGGACCCGGCCGGTGAGGCAAGGAGCACCCTGCCGCCGCGGCGGCAAGGCGGGCGATTATAGGCGCGCGGCAGGCAGGGGGCAACGCGGCGGCCCGAGCCGCTACAATCGCCCTCTCGGCCACGGGACGGGACCATGAGCGGCGAACGCGTCTACCTCTACGACAGCACCCTGCGCGACGGCGCCCAGACCCAGGGCGTGGACTTCACCCCCGCCGACAAGGCGGCCATCGCCGAGGCCCTCGACCGGCTCGGCATCGACTACGTGGAGGGCGGCTGGCCCGGCGCGAACCCCACCGACGACGCCTTCTTCGGCGCCCCTCCGGCCCTGCACCGGGCGCGGCTCGCCGCCTTCGGCATGACCCGCCGCTCGGGCCGCTGCGCGGCCGACGACCCCGGGCTCGCCGCGGTCCTCGCCGCCGGCGCCCCGGTGGTGACCCTGGTGGGCAAGACCTGGGACTTCCATGCCGAGGTGGCCCTCGGCGTCGGCCTCGCCGAGAACGTGGACATGATCGGCGAGAGCATCGCGCACGCCGCCGCCCGCTGCGAGGAGGTAATCTTCGACGCCGAGCACTTCTTCGACGGCTACAAGGCCAACCCCGGCTACGCCCTGGACTGCGTCCGCGCCGCCCTGGAGGCCGGTGCGCGCTGGATCGTGCTCTGCGACACCAACGGCGGCACCCTGCCGCACGAGGTGGAGCGCATCGTCGGCGAGGTGCTCGCCCACGTCCCCGGCGAGCGCCTCGGCATCCACTGCCACGACGACACCGGCAACGCGGTCGCCAACTCGCTGCTGGCGGTGCGCGCCGGCGTGCGCCACGTCCAGGGGACCCTCAACGGCCTCGGCGAGCGCTGCGGCAACGCCAACCTGGTCTCCATCCTGCCGAGCCTCATCCTCAAGATGGGCTTCACCACCGGGGTCACCCCGACGGACCTGACGCGCCTGACCCACGTCTCGCGCCTGCTCGACGAGCGCCTCAACCGCCAGCCCAACCGCCGCGCCCCGTACGTGGGCGAGTCGGCCTTCGCCCACAAGGGGGGGCTGCACGTCTCGGCGGTGGAGAAGGACCCGCGCTGCTACGAGCACATCGCCCCGGAGCTCGTGGGCAACCGCCGCCACATCATCGTCTCCGACCAGGCCGGGCGCTCCAACGTGCTCGCGCGCCTGCGCGAGATCGGCCTCGAGCTCGAGGCCGACGATCCGCGCCTGGCCCAGATGGTGCGCATCGTCAAGGAGCGCGAGGGCGACGGCTACGCCTACGACGGCGCCGAGGCGAGCTTCGAGCTCCTCGCCCGCCGTGTCCTGGGCGATGTGCCCGAGTTCTTCCGCATCACCACCTTCCGCGTCATCGACGAGCGGCGCTGGGACGACCACGGCCGCCTCGTCACCCTCTCCGAGGCCACGGTCAAGCTCGAGGTGGAGGGCGAGACCTACATGACCGTGGCCGAGGGCAACGGCCCCGTCAACGCCCTCGACGCGGCGCTGCGCAAGGTGCTCACCCCTGTCTATCCCGAGCTCGCCGAGCTGCGCCTCGTCGACTACAAGGTGCGCATCCTCACCCCCGAGGCCGGCACCGCCGCGGTCACCCGGGTGATGATCGAGAGCACCGACGGCCGCGGCGAGCACTGGAACACGGTGGGGGTCTCGGGCAACGTCATCGACGCCTCCTTCCACGCCCTCTACGACAGCATCACCTACCTGCTGCTGCGCCACCGGCTGCCGGGCCGTGACCTCGCCTCATAACCGGATTTGAGCCACAGATCAAAGGGTTCGATCGAGGCCGACGCGGCCGCATGGTAGAATCCGCGGCCCGTTCCGTCGTCTCGCAAGGGATCGCGCGCCTTGAACCACGCCATCACCCCGGCAAGCTGCCCGATCTGGCTGGCCCGCCTCTTCCCGCCCATCCGCTGGTGGCACCTGGTCAACCGCGAGACCCTGCGCGCCGACTTCCTCGCCGGCCTCACCGGCGCCATCGTCGTCCTACCCCAGGGCGTGGCCTTCGCCACCATCGCCGGCATGCCGCCCGAGTACGGCCTCTACGCCGGCATGATCCCGGCCATCGTGGCGGCGCTCTTCGGCTCCTCCTGGCACCTGGTCTCCGGCCCCACCACGGCCGCCTCTATCGTCCTCTTCTCGGCCCTGAGCGCCCTCGCCGAGCCCGGCTCCACCGAATACGTCCGGCTCGCCCTGACCCTGACCTTCATGGTCGGCGTGATCGAGCTGGTGATGGGGCTCGCCCGCCTCGGGACCCTGGTCAACTTCATCTCCCACTCCGTCGTCGTCGGCTTCACCGCCGGCGCGGCGATCCTCATCGCCACCAAGCAGATCCAGAACTTCTTCGGCCTCGACCTGCCGCGCGGGCTGCACTTCTACGAGATCATCGCCCGCTTCCTCGGCCACCTCGGCGACATCAACCCCTACGTCACCGCGGTGGGTGCGCTGACGCTGGCGAGCGGGCTGGTGGTGCGCAGGCGCTGGCCGCGCCTGCCCTACATGCTGGTGGCGATGATCGCGGGCAGCCTCTTCTCGGTCCTCCTCAACGCCTGGCTCGGCCCCGAGCGCACGGGCATCCGCACGGTGGGGGCGCTGCCGGCGTCGCTTCCGCCGCTGTCCGCGCCCGACCTCTCGGTGGAGACCCTGCGCCAGCTCGCCCCGGCGGCGCTGGCGATGACGCTGTTCGCGCTGACCGAGGCGGTCTCCATCGCCCGCTCGCTCGCCGCCCGGGCCGGCCAGCACATCGACGGCAACCAGGAGTTCATCGGCCAGGGGCTGTCCAACCTCGCCGGCAGCTTCTTCTCCGGCTACGTCGCCACCGGCTCCTTCAACCGCAGCGCCCTCAACTACGCCGCCGGCGCCCGCACCCCCGTCGCCGCCGTCCTCGCCGGGCTGTTCCTCATGGTCGTGGTGGTGGTGGTGGCACCGCTGGCGGCCTACCTCCCCAACGCCGCCATGGCGGCGATCCTGTTCATCGTCGCCTGGAGCCTCATCGACTTCCACCACATCCGGCGGATCCTGCGCGCAAGCCGGGAAGAAGCCGTCGTGCTCGTGGTGACCTTCCTCGGCGCGCTGTTCCTGGACCTCGAGTTCGCCATCCTCGCCGGCGTCATCCTCTCGCTCCTCTTCTACCTGATGCGCACCTCGCGCCCGCGGGTGGTGCCGCGGGTGCCGGACCCGCGCCTGCCCGGGCGGCGCTTCAACACCGATCCCGCCCTGCCCGAGTGCCCGCAGATGAAGATGGTGCGCATCGACGGCTCGCTCTTCTTCGGCGCCGTCTCCCACGTGCAGGAGACCCTGGCCGCCTTCGAGGCGGCCCGCCCCTCCCAGCGCCACCTGCTCCTCCTCATGCAGGGGGTCAACTTCGCCGACGTCGCGGGCGCCGAGTTCCTCGCCCACGAGGCGGAGAAGCGCCGCGCCCGCGGCGGGGGGCTCTACCTCTACCGGCCCAAGGAGGGGGTGCTGGAGGTCCTGCGCCGCGGCGGCTACCTGGAGGCCATCGGCGAGGCCCACTGCTTCCGCAACAAGGGCGAGGCCATCCGCTTCATCTTCGAGCGCCTCGACCGCGAGGTCTGCGCCCGCTGCGAGGCGCGCATCTTCGAGGAGTGCGCCGGCGTGCCCCGCGCGGGCGAGGCCGAGGAGGCGGCGCGCAGGGCCGCGCAGGCGGCGGCGCAGCCGGCGGGCTGAGGGCCGCGCGCGGCGGCCGAAGCGCCTATCATGGAGGCACCGTCCACCATCGAGGGAGGTGCACCCATGGAGCTTCGCCTGAGCTTCGACGACGAGGCCTTCATCCCCGACGTCTACTGCTTCGGCAACCCCGATCCGCGCACCCACATCGTCCTCGGGCCCAACCGCAACCCGCGCGTGGCCTGGTCCGGGCTTCCCGGCGACACCCGCTCGCTGGTGCTCCTCTGCCACGATCCCGACGTGCCGAGCCGCCCCGACGACGTCAACCAGGAGGGCCGCGTGGTGCCCGCCGACCTGCCGCGGGTGGACTTCTACCACTGGGTCCTGGTGGACATCCCGCCGGGGCTCGGCGAGCTTCCCGAGGGGGCCTTCTCCGACGGCGTCACCCCGCGCGGCAAGCCCGGTCCCGAGGGCCCCTTCGGCACCCGCCAGGGGATCAACAACTACACCGACTGGTTCCGCGGCGACGCCGAGATGGAGGGCGACTACTACGGCTACGACGGACCCTGCCCGCCGTGGAACGACGAGCGCATGCACCGCTACGTCTTCACCCTCTACGCCCTCGACCTCGACCGCTGCCCGGTGGAGGGCCGCTTCGGCGGACCGGAGGTGCTCGCGGCGATCCGCGGCCACGTCCTCGACCAGGCCCGGGTGACGGGGCGCTACAGCCTCAATCCGGCGCTGCGGCCGTGAGGCCCGATCCGGGGGCGGGCTGAGCGTGTGCGGGCGCTTCGCGCTGCACGCCGCGCCGGCCGAGATCGCCGAGCGCTTCGGCGTCGCGCCGCCCGAGGGGCTGGCGCCGCGCTACAACATCGCCCCCACCCAGCCGGTGCTGGCGGTGCGCGCGGGCCCCGACGGGCGCGAGGCGGCGTGGCTGCGCTGGGGGCTGATCCCCGCCTGGTCGGCGGGCCCGGACCGCCGCTACGCCATGATCAACGCCCGCGCCGAGACCGCCGCCGCCCGCCCGGCCTTCCGCAACGCCCTGCGCCTGCGCCGCTGCCTCGTGCCCGCGAGCGGGTTCTACGAGTGGCGCCGCGCCGGCGGGCGGCGCCAGCCCTGGTACGTGCGCGCGCGCGACGGCCGCCCGCTGGGGCTCGCCGGGCTGTGGGAGCGCTGGCGGGACCCTGCCGGCGGGCTTGTCGACTCGGTGGCCGTCCTCACCGTGCCCGCCAACCGGCTGGTGGCGCGGATCCACGAGCGCATGCCGGTGATCGTGCCGCCCGACGCCTACGCCCGCTGGCTCGATCCGGACCTGCGCGACCCCGCCCTCGTCGCCGACCTCCTGGTGCCGGCCCCGGAGGAGGCCCTCGAGGCCTGGCCCGTGGCGGGGCGGGTCAACCGCGCCGATGTCGACGAGCCGGCCCTGATCGAGCCGCTGCACCGCCGCTGAGCGGGGGCCCCAGGCGGGCGCGGATGCGCCGCACGGTGGCGGGACCGACGCCGCGGATGGCCAGCAGCTCCTCGTCGCCGGCCGCGGCGAGGGCGGCGAGGCTGCGGTAGCCGGCCGCGGCAAGGCGCGCCGCGATGTCCACGCGCACCCCCGCGGCGCGCAGGAAGCGGGCGCAGACCGGCTCGAGCGCAGGTCCCGCGGGCGCCCGCGGCGGGGCGTGCGGCACCGGTGCGGGGGGCGTCGGCGGCGCCGCGGGCCGCGCGGCGGCCCCGGCCTCGCCCCCCCACCGCACCGCCAGCCGGTGCACCGCCCCGGCGAGCGCCGCCGCAAGCGCCAGCACCAGCCCCAGCGCCATCAGCGGCCCCGCGCTCCAGAGCGCGGCCAGCCCCACCGGCACCGCCCCCGTGAGGGGGGCCGCCACCGCACCGGCGCGGGCGAGGGTCGGCGAGCGCCGCCCGGTCCACGGGGCGAGCCCCGCCCGCACCAGCGGCTCGCCCGCGGCGAGCACGAGCAGCGTGGCGCCGAGGCCCGCGGCCGCGGCACGCATCCCGCCCGGCTCCAGCGCCAGCACGAAGGCGGTCTCGTAGGCGGTGCGCCCGGCCGCGAGGTAGAGTAGCCCCCCGCCCGCGGCGACCCCGCCGGCCCAGAGGAGATCGCGGCGGCGCCGCAGCGCCCGCCCCGTCCGCCGCAGGATCCTTCGCGTCCGCTCGCGCATCGGCATCACCTCCCGGATACAGGATCGGCAGCCCGGCGCCTTTCTTGCGTGACCGCGGTCGCATCCCCGGTGCTACCATCGCCCCATGGGGCGCCTGATCGCGTGGCTCGAGCGCTGGGTCTGGGGGCGGCAGCCCCTGCCGCGGGGGGCCGCGCACCTGCGCGAGGCCGCCCGCATCCTCTGGCTCGTGGGGCGGGACCTCGCCGAGGGCCGGCTCACCCTCCAGGCCATGGGGCTCGTCTACACCACGCTGCTTTCGCTGGTGCCGCTGCTGGCGGTGAGCTTCTCCGTCCTCAAGGCCTTCGGGGTCCACAACCAGATCGAGCCGACGCTGCTCAACCTTCTCGCCCCCCTCGGACCCAAGGGGGCGGAGATCGCCGCCCGCATCGTCGGCTTCGTGGAGAACGTGCGCGTCGGCGTGCTGGGCTCGGTGGGCCTCGGCCTCCTGCTCTACACCGTGGTCTCGCTGGTGAACAAGATCGAGCGGGCCTTCAACGAGACCTGGCGCGTGCGCCGCGCGCGCCCCCTCGGCCGGCGCTTCGCCGACTACCTGTCGGTGATCCTGGTGGGACCGGTGCTGGCCTTCTCGGCCCTCGGCCTCACCGCCACCATCCGCGCCTCCGACTGGCTCGCCGGGGTGCAGGCGCTGCCGGGGGTGGCGGGCCTGCTGGACGAGGCCGCGCGCCTCCTTCCCTACCTCCTCATCATGGCCGCCTTCGCCTTCGTCTACGTCTTCGTGCCCAACACCCGCGTGCGCCTGCGCTCGGCCCTCGTCGGCGCCGCCGTCGCCGGCTTCCTGTGGGAGAGCGCCGGCTGGGCCTTCGCCGGCTTCGTCGTGGGCTCCACCAAGTACACCGCCATCTACTCCGCCTTCGCCACCCTGGTCCTGTTCATGATCTGGCTCTACGTGGCGTGGCTGATCCTGCTCGTGGGCGCCAGCATCGCCTTCTACCACCAGCACCCGGAGTACCGGCACCCCACCGTGGAGCGCGCGCCGCTGGGGCCGGCGGCGCGGGAGCGTCTCGCCCTCGCGGTAGCGGTGGCGGTGGCGCGGGCCTGGTACGGGGGACGGCGCACGCGGCCCGAGGAGCTCGCCCCGGCGCTGGGCCTGCCCGCGGCCCTGGTGGAGCGCACCGTCGAGGCCCTCGCCGCGGCGGGCCTCGTGGGGCGCGCCGAGGACGGCGCCCTCCTCCCGGCCCGCCCCCCGGAGGAGACCTCCGTGGCCGAGGTGTGGGCGGCGGTGCGCCATCCCGCGGGCGGGCCGCCGGTGCCGCTTCCGCCGCCCGCGGCGCAGCTCCTCGACGAGGCCGAGGCCGCCGCCCGGCGCCGCCTCGAGACCCAGACCCTCAAGACGCTCGCCCTCGAGGGACCGAGGCCGGCCGCCGCCGGCCTTGGCCCCGTCGCCACGGTGTGAAAAGATAGCCCCCGGCCCGTGCCTGCACGGGCGGGCGCCATGGCGGCCCCGGAGGAGGCAGCAGCCCTCCGCGCCCGACGTGGCCGAGTCAGGACCCACCGAAGGAGTCACCCGCGTGACGAGACATCTGGCATTGGCCGCCGCCGTCCTCGCGGCGGCAGGCGCATGGGCGGCCGCGCCCGGCGGCGAGGACGAGAAGGCCGGCTACGCCGTCGGCTACCGCATCGGGCAGGGCCTCAAGCGCGACGGCCTGCCGCTGGATCCGGCGGCGGCCGCCGCCGGACTGCGCGACGCCCTCGAGGGCAAGCCGCCGCAGGTCTCCGGCGAGGAGATGGGCGCCTCCCTGCAGGTGCTGCAGCAGCGCATGGCGCAGCGGCGCGCCCAGGCGGCGGAGGACAACGCCGCCGCCGGCAAGGCGTTCCAGGAGGCCTTCGCGAGCAAGGCCGGCGTGACCCGCCTCGACAACGGGCTCGCCTGGCGCGTGATCAAGGAGGGCAAGGGCCCCACGCCCGGCCCCCAGGACACGGTGGTGGTGCACTACCGGGGCCGTCTCGTCGACGGCACCGAGTTCGACAGCTCCTTCCGCCGCGGCGAGCCCGCCACCTTCCGTCTCGACCAGGTGATCCCGGGGTGGCAGGAGGCGCTGCAGCGCATGCCGGCCGGCTCCGAATGGGAGGTGGTGATCCCGCCGGAGCTCGCCTACGGGGCGCGCGGCGCGGGCAACGTCATCGGCCCCAACGCCACCCTCGTCTTCGACATCCAGCTCCTGGAGGTGAAGGGCCGCTGACGGCGGATCCCCAGCGCGTCGCCGCCCACTGGGCGGCCAAGCCCGCCGCCGAGCTCGAGGCACGCGCCCGCAGCGGCGGGCGCATCCGGGCGCTCGCCCGGGCGGCGGCGCGGCTGCCGCCCGCATCGCCCTGCGTCGACCTCGGCTGCGGCAGCGGGCTGCTCGCCGCGGTCTGCGGACGCACCGACCTCGTGGGCGTGGACCGCGCCGCGGGGCTTCTGGCGGCGGCCCGCCCCCGCCTGGCCGCGGCCGTGCGTGCCGACCTGCGGGCGCTGCCGCTTGCGGGGGCGGCCTTCGCCTGCGCCGCCCTCCTCTTCGTCCTCGACGACTACGACGCCGCCGGAAAGCGCGCCATCCTGCGCGAGGCCCGCCGCATCCTGCGCCCGGGCGGACGGCTGGTGCTCGCCGCCTACCGGCCGGGGGACGCCTGGATCGCGGCACACTGGCGCCTGCCCGCCGACGGCGTCGAGCCGCCGCGGGCCCTGCGCGCCCACCTCGCCGCGGCGGGGCTCGTCCCGGAGGCGGAGGAGGCCGTGGCCGCCACCGCCGAGGACGGCACCGCCCGCCGCTTCACCCTGCTCGTGGCGCGCCGCCCGGGGCCCTGATCGGAAACCCCCGGCTCAGATCACCTTGGAGAAACGCTGCCCGCGGCTCTCGCGCAGGTAGCGGTCGAAGACCATGCAGATGTTGCGGATGAGGAGGCGCCCGCGCGGCGCCACCTCGATGCCGTCGTCACCGAGGTGCAGCAGCCCGTCCGCCTCCATGGCGCGGATCTCCTCCAGCTCCGGCGCGAAGTACTCGGTGAAGCGGATCCCGTGGGCCGTCTCGATGTCGGCGAAGGCGAGCCGGAAGTGGCAGATGAGGCGCATGATGACGTCGCGGCGCAGGCGGTCGTCGGCGTCCAGCTCGACGCCGCGGAAGACCGCGAGGCGGCCCGCGTCGATGGCGGCGTAGTAGCCCTCGAGATCGCGCCGGTTCTGGGCGTAGCTCGGCCCCACCATGCTGATGGAGGTGGCGCCGAGGCCCACCAGGTCGCAGTGGGCGTGGGTCGAGTAGCCCTGGAAGTTGCGGTAGAGGGTGCCCTCGCGCTGGGCGACCGCAAGCTCGTCGTCGGGGCGGGCGAAGTGGTCCATGCCGATGTAGACGTAGCCCGCCTGGGTGAGCCGCTCGATGGTGAGCGCAAGGATCGCCAGCTTCTCCGCCGGGCTCGGCAGGTCCTCGGCGTGGATGCGCCGCTGCGGCTTGAACAGCTCCGGCAGGTGCGCGTAGTTGAAGACCGAGAGCCGGTCCGGGGCGAGGGCGAGGATCCGATCCAGGGTCCGCCCCCAGCTCTCGACGCTCTGGAAGGGCAGGCCGTAGATGAGGTCCACGCTCACCGAGCGGAAGCCCTCGCGCCGCGCCGCCTCCAGCACGGCGACGGTCTGCGCCTCGGGCTGGATGCGGTTGACCGCCCGCTGCACCCGTTCGTCGAAGTCCTGCACCCCGAGGCTGAGGCGGTTGAAGCCGATCTCGCGCAGCAGCGCGATGGTGCCGGCGTCGGCCTCGCGCGGGTCCACCTCGATGGAGTACTCGCCGGTGTCGTCGTCGCGCAGGCGGAAGTGGCGCCGCGTCACCGCCATCAGCTCCCGCATCTGCGCCGGGCTGATGAAGGTGGGCGTGCCGCCGCCCCAGTGGAGCTGGTCCACCGTGCGCGCCTCGTCGAAGAGCGCCCCCTGCAGCGCGATCTCCCGGTGCAGCCGGGCCAGATAGGGCGCGGCGAGGCCGCGGTCCTTGGTCACCACCTTGTTGCAGGCGCAGTAGTAGCAGACCGTGTCGCAGAAGGGGATGTGGAAGTAGAGCGAGAGCGGCCGCGGCGGGCGCGCCTCGTTGCTGGCGGCGGCGAGCTCGCGGTAGCGGGCCTCGCCGAAGCCCTCGTGGAACTGCACCGCCGTCGGGTAGGACGTGTAGCGCGGCCCGGAGCGGTCGTAGCGCCGGATGAGGTCCTCGTCGAAGATCAGTGTCTGCTGCATGGCGGCCTCCCGGCCCCGCGGCTCAGGGCTCCTCCACGTCGAGCCCGTGCATGTGGGTCTCGTTGATGCGCTCGAGCAGGTCGGCGAAGGGGATCGAGGCGCCGTGGCGCCGCACGATGGCCATGAAGGGCAGCTCCCCGGTGGCGAACTGGTAGCGCCCCTCCGCCATCGCCTGGTAGAGCGCCTCCACCGCCTGCTCCAGCTCGGGCACGAAGGGGAAGCGCCGCGCCACCAGCTCGGCGTCGTCGTCGAGCTCGTACTCGAAGCAGGCGCGAAGCTCCCGCGCCTCGAAGCGGGCCTGCTTCACCCAGTCGATGTACTCCTCGGCGGTGCGCGCCCGCCGCGGCGGCCGCAGATCGCTCATGACCTCTCCATCCCGGCGCGGCGCCGCGCCTCCGCGGCGAAGGCCTCGGCGTGCTCGGCGACCTCGGCCGCGCGCAGGAGGAAGACGCCCTCGCCCCCGCGCTCGAACGCCGGCCAGAGGAAGGGCACGCCGGGGAAGAGCCGCTCCAGCGCCGCCGCGCCCGCACCCACCTCCACCACAAGGATACCACCGGGGGCGAGCCGGCCGGAGGCGCCGGCGAGGATGCGCACCACGCAGTCGAGGCCGTCCTCGCCCGCGGCGAGCCCGAGGGCCGGCTCGTGCCGGTGCTCCGGCGGCAGCGCCGCCATCGCCGCCGCGTCCACGTACGGCGGATTGGCGACGATGAGCTCGTAGCGCGCCTGCGCCGGCAGCGGCTCGAAGAGGTCGCCCTCGTGCAGCCGCACCCGCCCCTCGAGGCCGTGCTCGCGCACGTTGATGCGCGCCACCTCCAGGGCCTCGCGCGAGAGCTCCGTGGCGTCCACCTCGGCCTCGGGGAAGGCGTGGGCGAGCGCCACCGCGATGCAGCCCGAGCCGGTGCAGAGATCCAGCGCGCGGCGCACCTCCACCTCGTCGAGCCAGGGCGAGAAGCCCCGCTCGATGAGCTCGGCCACCGGCGAGCGCGGCACCAGCACCCGCTCGTCCACGTAGAAGCGGTGGCCGGCGAACCAGGCCTGGCGGGTGAGATAGGCCACCGGCACCCGCTCGCGCACGCGCCGGTCCACCGCCTCGGCGAGCCGCACCCGCTCCTCGGCCGTGAGCGCCCCGTCGAGCAGCGCGTCCGGCACCCCGTAGGGCAGGTGCAGCAGCGGCAGGACCAGGGCCACCGCCTCGTCCACCGCGTTGTCGGTGCCGTGGCCGTAGACCACGCCGGCCTCCTCGAAGCGGCTCACCGCCCAGCGGATGAAATCCCGCGCCGTGCGAAGCTCCGGCGGCACACCCAGCGACATGGCGCCTCCTCCTTTGCCCTGTTGGCCCCTCCCCGACCCTCCCCGCGGTGCGGGGAGGGGGTCTTCCGGTGCGGCCGCGGGCGCTCGCAGCCTACCACGCCCCCGTAGGCTCAGCCTGCGTCCGAACCCCCAGCCGGCTCATCGGCGGCACGATGCCAGCGGTACCGGCCGGACCACGGGGGTGCGAAGCACCCAGTCGCGGGGACGGCCGGCGTACCGCGCCCCCGGGGCACCGCCCCCCCGGCCTCAGCCTGCGTCCGAACCCCCAGCCGGCTCATCGGCGGCACGATGCCAGCGGTACCGCGCCACCACCCTGCGCCCGCCGTCCTCGTAGCGCACCGCCTCGCACAGGGCGCGCACCAGGGCGATGCCGCGGCCGGCGAGCCGGTGCGGATCGTCCGGCAGCCCCTCCGCCCGCGCGGGCTCGAAGCCGGGCCCGCTGTCCTCCACCGTGATCTCCAGCACCCCGCCGTCGGGGGCGGCCTCGTGGCGCATGGCGACGACGATGCGCCCCTCGGTGAGCCCGGCGAGCCCCGCCTCGCGCGCGCGGTAGTAGCGGGCGAAGCCCTCGGCGTCGGCCTTGAGCCCGGAGTCGAGCCGGAGCAGCCCGTGCTCGAGGGCGTTGGCGAAGAGCTCGGCGAGGACGACGTAGAGCCGCACCCGGTGGGTGTGCAGCCCGAGCACCTCCACCGCCGCGTCCACCAGGCGCGGCACGGGGTCGAGCCGACGCAGGGCGTCGGCGTCGAGCTCGACGCGCATCGACCACGGCAGCCCCAGTCCCTGCGCCGCGGGCGGGGCCTCGGCCAGAGGCCCCAGGGCCCCGTCGGCGACGAACTCCACCATGGTGAGGTCGTCCCGCTGCGGCCGCCCGCCGCGGAAGCGCTCCAGGGCCTCGCGCAGGGCATCGAGCCCCCCGCCCGCGGCGAGCGCGTCCACCACCCGCTGCTCGCCGAAGGCCTCGCCGCCGGCGCCCACCGCCTCCACCACGCCGTCGGTGTAGGCGTAGAGGCGATCCCCCTCCTCCAGCGCCCCCACCTCCGGCACCGGCGCCCAGCGCGCCGCGCCGCCGACGCCCAGGGGCAGGTGCCGCGAGGGGAAGCGCTCCACCGCACCGCTGCCCCGCACCAGCAGCACGTCGGGCAGCCCGCCGTTCCAGACCGCCACCCGCCGGCCGCGCGCGTCCACCGCGATGAGGGTGGCGGCGAGGAAGATCTCCACCGGCAGCAGCGCCTGCAGCTTGCGGTGCAGCTCCTCGACGATGTCCGGCAGATCGAAGCCCTTCTCGGTCATGCCGTGGAAGATGCCCGAGACCGGCAGGGCCCCGATGGCGGCCGAGAGGCCGTGGCCGGTGAAGTCGCCCACCAGCAGGTGCAGGCCGCCGTTGGGCCGGCGCGCCGCGAGCACGAGGTCGCCGTTGAAGACCGACTGGGGCGAGACGTGGAAGCGCACCTGGGGCAGCTCGATCCGCCCGGGATGGAGGATCCCGGAGAAGATGCGCTCGGCGAGCTCCTGCTCGCGCTCCAGGTGGCGCTGGTGCATGGCGAGCTCGTCGCGCTGCGCCTGCACCGTGGCGTGGAGCTGGCGCATGCGCGCGAAGGCGGTGATCTTGCGCAGGAGGGCGAAGCGGCTGAAGGGCTTGGTGAGGACGTCGTCGCCCCCGGCCTCGATGGCCTGGGCCAGGGTCTCGTCGTCGTCGAGGGCGGTGAGGAAGATCACGGGCACGAACCGCTCGCTCGCCCGCTCCTTGATCCGCCGCGTGGCCTCGTAGCCGTCCATCACCGGCATCAGCACGTCCATGAGGACGAGGTCCGGCTGCTCGGCCTCGTAGACCAGCACCGCCTCGCGCCCGTCCTGGGCGGTGACCACGTCCCAGCCGTCGCGGCGCAGCTGCGCCGCCAGCAGCAGGCGGTTGGTGCGGTCGTCGTCGGCGATGAGGATCTTCACGGGCGCGCCCCCGCCGCGGGCGGGGTCAGGAGATCTTGAAGAGGTGGTGGAAGTTGGAGATGGTCAGGATCCGCTTGATCTCGGGGGAGCAGTTGCGGATCTCCACGTCGGCCTGGTCGCCCCCCGCCCGCTCGCGCAGCAGCAGCAGCATGCCCAGCGCGGAGCTGTCGATGTACTCCGTGCCGGCGAGGTCCACCACGTAGCGCACGCCCTCCGCCGGCGCCTGCTCGTAGGCCTCGCGGAATTCGCGGTGCAGGTTGAAGTCGAAGCGGCCGCTGACGGCGATGGTCACGACCTTGCCGTCCTCCGACACGCTGCTGGTAAGCGGCATTCCGGTTCCGCCTCCGCGCATGGCGCCTTCCAGGGGTGAGCGAATGATAGCGGGAGCGGAGGCGCTTTGCACCGGGGCCGGTCCGGCGACGGCTATAATGCGCGCCCCGGGGCGCGCACGCGCCGCAGCAGACGAGGTCGGCATGGCCCAGTACGTCTTCACCCTCGAGCGGGTCACCAAGGTCGTCCCGCCGCGGCGGGAGATCCTCAAGGACATCTCCCTGTCCTTCTTTCCCGGGGCCAAGATCGGCGTCCTCGGCCTCAACGGCGCCGGCAAGTCCACGCTGCTGAGGATCATGGCCGGGGTCGACAAGGCCTTCGACGGCGAGGCACGCCCCCTGCCCGGGATCCGCATCGGCTACCTGCCGCAGGAGCCGCAGCTCGACCCCGCCAAGGACGTGCGGGGCAACGTCGAGGACGGGCTGCGCGAGGTCAAGGAGGCGCTCGCCCGGCTCGAGGCGGTCTACGCCGCCTACGCCGACCCCGACGCCGACTTCGACGCGCTGGCCCGCGAGCAGGAGCGGCTCGAGCGCATCGTCGAGGCCGCCGACGGCCACAACCTCGACCACAAGCTGGAGGTGGCCGCCGACGCCCTGCGCCTGCCGCCCTGGGACGCCGACGTGGCCACCCTCTCCGGCGGCGAGCGCCGGCGGGTCGCCCTGTGCCGGCTGCTCCTCTCGGCCCCGGACGTGCTGCTCCTCGACGAGCCCACCAACCACCTCGACGCCGAGTCCGTGGCCTGGCTCGAGCGGTACCTCGCCGAGTTCCCCGGGACCGTGGTCGCGGTCACCCACGACCGCTACTTCCTCGACAACGTCGCCGAGTGGATCCTGGAGCTCGACCGCGGCCGCGGCATCCCCTTCAAGGGCAACTACTCGGCCTGGCTCGAGTACAAGGAGCAGCGCCTCGCCCAGGAGGCGCGCGAGGAGGCGGCCCACCGGCGCACGGTGCAGGCCGAGCTCGAGTGGGTGCGCGCAAACCCCAAGGGGCGGCACGCCAAGAGCAAGGCGCGCCTCGCCCGCTACGAGGAGCTGGCCTCGAAGGAGTTCCAGCGCCGCAACGAGACCCGCGAGATCTACATCCCGCCGGGGCCGCGGCTCGGCGAGCTGGTGGTGGAGGCCGAGGGCATCGCCAAGGCCTACGGCGAGCGCGTCCTGTTCGAGGACCTCAGCTTCAAGGTCCCGCGCGGCGCCATCGTCGGCATCATCGGCCCCAACGGCGCCGGCAAGTCCACCCTCTTCCGCATGATCGCAGGGCGCGAGCAGCCCAACGCGGGCACCCTGCGCATCGGCGACACCGTCCGCCTCGCCTACGTGGACCAGATGCGCGACGCCCTCGACCCCGACAAGACGGTCTGGGAGGAGATCTCCGACGGCGCCGACGTCATCGAGGTGGGCAGCTACCAGGTGCCGTCGCGGGCCTACGTCGGGCGCTTCAACTTCAAGGGCGCGGACCAGCAGAAGCGCGTCGGCGAGCTCTCCGGGGGCGAGCGCAACCGCGTCCACCTCGCCAAGCTCCTGCGCAGCGGCGGCAACCTCCTGCTCCTGGACGAGCCCACCAACGACCTCGACGTGGAGACCCTGCGCGCGCTGGAGGAGGCGCTGCTCGCCTTCCCCGGCTGCGTCATGGTGATCTCCCACGACCGCTGGTTCCTCGACCGCATCGCCACCCACATCCTCGCCTTCGAGGGCGACAGCCGCGTGGTCTGGTTCAAGGGCGGCTACAGCGACTACGCCGCCGACCGGCGCCGACGCCTCGGCGAGGAGGCCGACCGCCCGCACCGGATCCGCTACAAGCGCCTGGCCACCTGAGGGGCGCGGGCCAGGGGGCGCGTGCCGCGCACGCGGTGCCGCTTATCGGGGCCCACGGATTCCGCCATAATAGGCGGCCATAACGCACCGCCGCGAACGGCGCACGGCGCGCGCCGGGGTACGCCGACCACGGGAGGGTCAGCATGAGGGCAAGGGGTCTGCTGCGCGAGTACGCGCGGACGCTGTCGGTCGTCGCCCGCACGCTGGATGCGCTCGCGGTGGTCCTTGCGGCCCTTGCCGCATACGGGCTCCGCTTCGGCGAGCTCCATCTCCCCCGGCACTACCAGATCGCCCTCGTCGTCGGCGCGCTCCTGACCCTGGTGGTCTTCCCCTACTTCCACGTCTACCAGTCCTGGCGCGGGCGCAGCGCCTTCGCCCACCTGCGCCAGGTGGCCCTCGCCTGGGCGGCGGTGGCGGCGGGGCTCGTGATCCTCGGCACCGCGACCAAGACCTCCGTCCTCTTCTCGCGCCACTGGATGTGGATGTGGGGCGCGGGAGGCTTCGCGATGCTCCTGCTTTTCCGCCTCGTCCTCACCTACGTCCTGCGCCTCATGCGCGCCCGCGGCCTCAACCACCGCCGCGCCCTCATCGTCGGCACCGGCCGCCAGGCCCGCGAGATCGCCCGACGGCTGCGGGAAAACCCCTGGGTCGGGATCGACCTCGTGGGCTTCGTCGCCGAGAACGGCGGCCCGGGCTCCGGAACCCTGGACGGCCACCCCATCCTCGGCCGTATCGACCGCCTCGGCGCCCTCGTCGCCGAGCGCCCGGTGGACGAGGTCTGGATCGCCCTTCCCCTGCGCGCCGAGGAGCGGCTGCAGCAGATCCTGCACGAGCTTCGCCACTGCACCGCCAACATCCGCTACTTCCCCGACCTCTTCGGCTTCCGGCTGCTCAACCACGCCGTCACCGAGATCGCCGGGCTGCCGGTCCTCGACCTGAGCGTCACCCCCATGAGCGGCATCAACCGCCTCGTGAAGGCCGTGGAGGACCGCGTCCTCGCCGCCGTGATCCTGGTGCTCGTAAGCCCCCTGATGCTGCTCATCGCCATCGGCGTCAAGCTCTCCTCGCCCGGCCCCGTCCTCTTCAAGCAGCGCCGCCACGGCTGGGACGGCCGCCCCATCAAGGTCTACAAGTTCCGTACCATGGTGGTCCACGAGGAGCCGCCCGGAAAGCTCACCCAGGCCCGGCGCGACGATCCGCGCGTCACCCGCTTCGGCGCTTTTCTGCGCCGCACCAGCCTCGACGAGCTGCCGCAGTTCTTCAACGTCCTCCAGGGGCGCATGTCCATCGTCGGCCCGCGCCCCCACGCCGTGGAGCACAACGAGCAGTACAAGGAGCTCGTCGAGGCCTACATGCTCCGCCACAAGGTGAAGCCGGGCATCACCGGGTGGGCGCAGGTGAACGGCTGGCGCGGCGAGACGGATACCATCGACAAGATGCGCAAGCGCGTCGAGTACGACCTCTACTACATCGAGAACTGGTCGCTCTGGTTCGACCTCAAGATCATTTTCTTGACACTCTTCCGTGGGTTTGTCCACCGGCACGCGTACTAAACCCGACCACGCGGGCTCAGTCGCGGATTCCCCCGCTCATGAGCTGGGCGGCTGCGAGGGCGGCAAACCGCAGGTTGTGCCGGAGATAACGGCGCCACAGTCGCCGCGGCTCCTGGACCAGGCGATGCACCCACTCCAGCCCCGCCTCGCGCATCCAGCGCGGCGCACGGCGCACCGTCCCCGCGTGAAAGTCGAAGGCCGCCCCGACCCCGAGCATGACCGCGCGGACCCGGCCGCGGTGTCTTGCCATCCACCACTCCTGCTTCGGGCATCCGAGGCCGACGAACAGGATCCCCGCCCCGCTGTCATTGATCCTGCGGACCTCCCGCTCGTCTTCCTCTGAGGACAGTTCCCGGAACGGTGGGCTCCACGCGTAGGGGATCTCGAGGCCCGGAAACCGCTCGCGGACTCTTGCCACCAGGCGGTCAAGGACTTCGCTGCGCCCGCCAAAGAACCCGACCCCCACGCCTTCCGCCGCAGCCGCGGCGCAGATCGCCGGCATGAGATCGGGGCCGCACACCCGGTCCTGACCTCGCACGCCCTGCCGCCGCAGCATCCATGCCAGCGGCATGCCGTCCGGTGTCACAAGGTCCGCCCCGTTCACCACCGCCCGAAACGCGGGATCGTCGCGAGCCTCCATGACCATGTGGACGTTGGCGAGGCACACGTACCGGCTCTCCTTCCGCCGCGCCCAGGTCAGCACCCGCTCCGTGGCATCGTCATAGGACGTCGCGTCCACCCGAACGCCGAGCACCCCTCGCGTCTGCCTCCCCGCCGCGGCGCTCCCTGTCCTCACGTAGCCTTCCCCCGTCTCACCTGCCTCGTCCCGTCGACGGTCAAGCGCGTGCCTCTGCGATCGCCTGCCGGTAGATCGCCATCAGACGCTCGTAGTTGGCATCCGCCGTGTAGCGCGCGAGATACGCGCTCCGCGCCTCCCGTCCCATCTCTTCGCACCGCCTCCGGTCCCCCCAAAGGGCCGCCACCGTCTCGGCAAGGCCCTGCGCATCTCCCGGCTTGAACAGCAAGCCCGTCCGGCCGTCTTCCACGATCTCCGCCATCGCCCCAAGCCGCGATGCCACCACCGGCAGTCCGCATGCGAAGGCCTCGGCCAGTGTCACAGGGAATCCCTCGTACCAGACCGACGGAAACACCAGCACCCGGGCGTCCTTCATGAGCCGCAGCACCTCCTCGCGCCCCCGCCGGCCCATGAACTCCACCTCGACCCCGCCGTCCCGGGCGCGCTCCTCCATCTCCCCCCGCAGAGGCCCGTCCCCAACCACCCGCAGCGGGATCCCCCGCAACCCCTTCCACGCCTCAAGCAACGTCCGGACCCCTTTCTCCGCCGACAGTCGCCCCACGAAGAGCGCGTACCCCCCGTCGTGCGCCCCCGCTCCCGGGTCCGGATCCACAAAGTTCGGTTTCACTGCGATACGGTCCGCGGGCACCCCCCCCTCCGCAAACCTCCTTCTAGCGACCTCGGTCAGCGCGATGTAGCGATCGACCTTTCTCTCCCACGTCCCCAACGCCCGATGCACCGCAACCATCGCGGCCACAACCGCCGTCTGCGCCCGCGACCCCCGCCAGCAGCCGTGCACCGCCCCGGGCCAGGGCACCTTCCTGCCCACGCACGTCTCACACACCCGCCCGTCCCGCATGAGGAGCGCCCCGGGGCAGACCAGGCGGTAGTTGTGCAGGGTCTGCACCACCGGAAGCCCCATCGCCTTCACCGTGTAGTAGGCCGCGGGCGAGATGCGCAGGAAGGTGTTGTGGAAGTGGACCACATCGGGCCGGGTTTTTTCAATGAGCCGCTTTAGGCGCCGCTGCGTTTCCCTGGACCACACCGCCTCCACCGCCGCTTTGAGGGGATTCACCCCGTCCAGCCGGGCATTGTCCTCCACGAAGGTCACCACCCGGTGGCCCATGCGCTCCAGCAGGGCCCTCTCCGCCTCGAAGACGGCGTCCTCACCGCCGGGCTGGGTGTAGCGGTTGTGGATGAGAAGGATGCGCATAATGCCGCCTCAAGAACTCGGCATAGCCCAGCGCTAAAAGCCATGTGAGGGCCGGATGCCATATAAACGATACAGAAAAAATGGAGCGCACGCTGAGCAGTGTCATGACCCCAACGGCCTCTAAACGGAGTTGTTCACGTAGTGTTCTACTCTGAGACGTGCGAGCCCTGACTAAAACAAACCACGTACTGACTACTGCAGCGATCAAGGGGATGAGGCCTAAAACACCTGTACCAATCAACACTTCCGGCCAAGTCCCGTGGAGACTACTCAACGTAGAGCCAAACTCGGTTGCAACAAGAAATCTACCCCCAGCGTACGCGCCGTATCCGAGAAGCGGATTTTCGAGAATAAATTGCAAAGCCGCCTCCCAGTAGTAAACTCTTCCTGAAAGAGAAAAGAAGAGCTCCTGCGACTGGCCACGCAGGAAGAACTGCCAAAAGTAGGCGCCCAGAGGAGAAAGTAGCCCCGCTCCCAGAAGGAGCAGGCCGAGAAAGGCGACCAACCCAATTTTCCCCGCTGCGAAAAGAATGATTAACATCGCCAGCAAAAAGCCCGCCAAGGGGGACCGGCTCTGGGAAAGGGCCAGTGTAACCATGCCGATAACAAACACTGCAAGGTAAAGTCGACGGGAAACCCCCTTTGCAAAGAATAAACGAACCATTGTCACAATGCCCAATAGTGCTCCAAGGTCACCGACACCGTTTGCTGCGACTCTGGGGAAGAGTCCGTGAATCTGAATGCCCAGTAACCCAACTCCCTGGGAGATCGCTTCCTCAGGCCGTAATATGACTCCTACCCATACGCTTAAAGTTTCAAGCCCCACCAAAAGCCATGTCCAATCAAAAAGGCTCTTGAATTGCACCTCTGAACGCATGCTGGCCACAATTACCCCAATGAGGACCACGCCCAGCACGTACTCCAGCGATTTGTACAAGGTCCACGAGGGATACACGGACCACAGGGTGCTCGCGATACAAACGAAGGCATATAATGACAATAATCCGATAAGCCCCCCAAACACACGGTTAAGTCCAAGCCCGCGACGGAGCGTCAAAGCCCCTAACAAAATAATTCCAACAATGCCAACCAGGGCAACACGATAAAATGCCGCCGCATCCAGCGGGTTCTCAACAGTGCTTTCCGTGTCCCTGACCCGAAACGTCAGGCCGCCGAGAAAGTATAAAGCCCAAAAAACGTGCCACCACCCTAGTCGTCGGCTAAGGCGCTTGACCTTCGACCACCCGGCAGGCACGGAGATGAGAATCCCCACTCCAATGGGAATGATAAGTACGCCAGCGACCAGAAACGCATAGCCCACATCATCCGCTACGACGGCCAGCGCCACTCCCACCGCCATGGAGAAAATCACGAAGGGAATCCAAAACGAAAAACGCTGCGGCACGGACAGGTCACGCATTTTTTAGCACCCACTTGTATACCTTTTGAATCTCTTCCCCACGCCGCTCCCAGCTGAAGGCTTCCTTCACCCTCTTTCTTGCCGCCTCGCCCATTCTCCGGCGAAGCTCGGGGTCTTCGGCCAGCTTGCGCATCGCCTTCGCCATCTCCTCCACCGCCTGCTCCGGCGTGCGGGCGGGGATCTTGAAGCCGGTCTCCCCGGTCACCTGCAGGGCAGGACCGCCCAGGTCGAGACAGATGACAGGCTTTCCGGCGGCCATCGCCTCCACACAGACCCATCCGCCCGAGTCGTGCAGGCTGGGATGCACCAGCACATCGCACTCAGCCAGTTTCTGTAGAGCCTCGTGGCGACGGAGAGCGCCCCAGAACTTCACCTTTTCCGCCACCCCCAGCCTTCGGGCGAGCCGCTCCAGATTTTTCCTCTCCGGACCATCGCCCACCAGCCAGTACTCGCTCTGCGGAACTTCTTTCACCAGCCGGGCAAAGGCCTCCATGCCCAGATGGAAACCCTTCAAATGAAGTAAATTTCCCATGCTCACAAGCCGAAACGGATTGCCCTGACGCGGCGGGATGGCCCCGAGCCGGGCGATCTCATCAGAGGCAAGGGCCACCTGGGAGAGAACCTGAACGTTGCGCGCCCCAAGCTTTGCCAGCCTTTGGGCCGTCTCCTCCGTTGTGGCCAGGGCAAGGGCACTCTTCCTTGCCGTCATCCGGGTGAAAGGGTCATGCTCCCCGAGCCAGCGGGCCAGGTCCCGCAGGGTCTCGTAAATCTTTCCTCGCAGCGAGAAGGTCTGGTAGAAAGCCTTCGGCGCCGACTCTCCGCCGCCCACCGGCCCCCAGATGAAGGGCGAGGGAAGAAGAGCAAGGAAACTGGGCATCCAGTAGTTGACAAAGGTCACATGATGAACCAGGTCAAAGCCCACCTGCCGGTGGAGCCGGCGGGCGAGGAAATAATTGCCGATCTGCCAGAGGTAGTAGTAAAGGTGCACGCCCCGCTGGCCCTTCTTCCAGAAACGCGCCCAGCGGGGGAGGTCAAAATAGACCCAGCGCACATTCGGGAGGGGCTCCTCCGCCAGCGCCTTCTCTATCGCTTCCCGGTTGTTCGCCCGGGTGATGACCCATACCTCCTCGGCAAGGCGGGCGCTCTGGCGCACCCAGTTCCACCCCACCCCGGGCTCCGAACCCTTCCCCGGCTCACAGGCATAGGCCGAGATGAGGACTTTCATCTCATCCTTGAGTTCATTTCCAACCGAGATAGCGTAACTCACCATCTACTCCGAGCATCTGCATACCGTAGTTTAAGATTATTCGTACAGGGTTACGGTGAAACCGAATCAGCCATTTCAATCTTTCCACCTTTAAAAAGCCGGCTTCGAGGAGCATCTTTTCCAATGTCCTCGGGGAAGGGAAAACCAGATGGCCTGCTTTTTTCGCTTCTCGCCAATTACTGCCATTAACTCTTGCATTCAGCCCTAGGGGATTGCCTGTTGCCACATACAGCCATCCCTTTTCTTTGAGCAGCACATTTAAAGTTTTCAATGTATCCCATGGAGAATGGAGGTGCTCAACCACATCTATGGTGACAATCCCATCAAACCTACCCACAACCTCAGAAAGTTGCTCATACCCCTCAAACCCCTGGGATTCCAAATAGACCTTCCCGTATGTTTCTACGCCAACCACTTCAGCACCCAGCTCCTGTAATGCTTTGAGCATATTTCCCCGCCCGGCGCCAAAGTCCAAAATGCGAAGCCCCTGGAATGAGGAGAGCCCCAGAGCGCGCAAAAGACGATTCGCGTATACCCTTGCGAGTGCAAGAGAAGTGCCTCCTGTTTCCGAAGTGCATTGTTCGGGATCAGTCCAGGAGGATTCGTAAAGAGTGTCAAGTTCCTGTTGGGTTGGCATGGGATTACGGAAGTAAAGACCGCATTCCTGACAGTAGTCCCAACGCGGACCGTCCCATATACGATGTACGCTGTTACTGTGACAAAATGGACAGGAATTCAGATTTTCCGGCATATCATCAATTCTCCTTCGCATGGATTCATAAACTTGATAAGCCTATAGGCAGATTTCAGATCATTGATTTCCCTCTTGAGTACTGCTTTGCCGAGCAAAGACAGACTGAACAATAGCGTAATTAATTCATCATCGTCAATTTCTAACGAGTTTCTATCAGTTAAAACTCGCGGAAGGTTCCTCTCACTCAATCTCAAGATTTCTCTCATTGCTTTCCCATCCACCAGCCACGCCCGCTGCACGACGAAGTGAAAGAGGTCGTAGCCCGCAGGGGCACTCTCCAAGGCATACTCCCAGTCGTAGAGGTAGAGCCGGCCGTTCACCCGAAGGGCGTTCCAGGGGGCGAAGTCGCCGTGGGCGGGATGGAAGTGTAGTTCCACATTTCCCCATCGGTTGAGAATCTCGTCCATGGCTTGTTCCACCATATGCCGCCGGTAACCCGCTTCTATCCCGGAGATACAGCCGGTCAGTTCTTTCCAGAAGGGGCTCTCCTTGAGCCGGTAGCGCCGGACGCCGAGGGAAGCCAGGCCCTGGAGGGCCTCTTCATAGAGGGGATGCCATTCCGAAGGCGCGGGAGCGGCTCCGGCGGGAGGAGCCGATTGCACGCAGAGGTAGCGCCCCTGCCACTCGCCCGAAAAGAGCACCTCGGGGATGAGGAAGGACAGGTTCTCACCTTGCAGGCGCTGCAGGGTTCGGGCTTCGTTCTCCACCAGCCGGCGGGTCGCCTCGTTCCACCCAATCTTCACATAACCCAGCACTTCACCGCTGAAGTTCATCACCTGCACCACCGGCTTGCGGTGGGGTCCGGGTGTGCCGAGGGAGACCGCCAGGGAGAGGTCACGCTCCCCTAAAATCTCCGCCAGGAATCCTTCCAACTCCCGTGTACCCAACTGAACTTTTGGAAGCATATGCCGGGCAACTCCCAGGCGGAGCCCTGTCTCCAGGGCCTTTCTGAGCGCCTTTGCCTTCGGCTTCTGGGGTGCGTAGAGGGAGAGCCCCCTCACAGCAGCCCGGCGGGCGTTTGCGGGAAGGAGAAAGCCCCTTCCGTCGGGAAGGGCGAGACGCAAAAAAGCCTGCCCCGGATTGGAGGCGATAGCCCCGAGGGCTTTCTGGAGGTACCCCTGTTCCTCCTCCAAGGAAGCGCCGGGGAACCAGAGGGAGCGCCGGGAAAGGTAGCGTTCGTGCAGATACTCCAGAATCACCTCCTCCGCCTGGCGGGCTACTTCCTCAGGCGGAAGAGAGCCGTCCAGGAGCACGGCGTTGGGGAGTTCGCCTGCCAGATTACGGTAAGCTTCTCGCTGGCGGCGCAGTTCATCCAGAGGCACCTCCTGCTTTCGGCGCAGGAGTTCCTCTTCGGGCACATCCAGGATGAACCACAGGTCGGGCCTTGGGATGAAACGGCGCAGCCTCCGGGCAAGCTCCATCGGACCGCCGTAGCGGTAGCGTTTCGGGTCCACCAGAAGGTCGTCGTAGTAGCGGTCAAAGAGCACCAGGGTGGAGCGCACCAGCGCCGGGCGGACTTTGAGCCAGTAGCCCAGATTGTAATCCAGCAGGTAGTATACCAGTTTCAGTACCGAAGCGAGCCAGGAACGCGGGGCCTTCCCGTGGGGATCAGTCACCGGGCCGCCATCGCCCTTCTTTCTGAGAATTCCAGGCATTAGGTGAAAGCGGGCCGTGCGGCGGAAAGCGCCGGCGAGGTCCCTCTCCAGGCGTTCAAGGAGCGTGCTTTTGCCGGAACCGTCGGGTCCCAGAACGACCACAAAGAGCCCGGTTGGATAGCGCCAGCGCCGGAAGATACGCCTGCCCTCGGGAAGCCAGTAACGGAGGGGATTTAGCGGGTCCTTCCGGAGCCGCTCCCGCTTGAGGGCTTTCTGAAGTCGGGAGAGGTGTTTTTCAAACGCACCCCAGTTGCCATCCCGAATCCAGCGGAAGACCTGCTCACCGAGCGCCTCACCCAGGAGTTCATCGCAAAACTCCAGGGCTTTCCCGTCTAACTCCTCTGCTAGTTCCTGGATCCTTCTTGCCGAATACTCCGGCACCGCGCCCTTGAGGAGCTTTTTGACCAGGAGATACCTGAACTCCACCTCCAGGGAGGCCACCCAGAAATCCTTCCAGCGCCGGCGTCCTTTCAAAAGTTCTTCGGCGGAAAACCAGACCCGCCCATTACGGCGGTAGTCCGTGGCAGCATCTACAGGCAGAAACTTGGGTTTACCGTCCTTCCAGAAAGCAAGGACGAAGTAGTAGCAGGTGGATTCGTGCTGGAGCAGGTTGACCAGCCGGGCATCGGAGCGATTCACAAGCTCCGCCTCCAGCCTCGGCAGGTCCTCCGTTGCGACCACAATATCCAGATCCGATGGCAGATGCTCCGGAAGTCCTTGCCAACCAGTCAAACAACAGTATCGTTTTTTTGTAAAAATTGCGGTTAAGTTGAACACTGCTTATTTTTTTCCTTGTTTCAAACGATCTCCACGATAACGAATAACTCTTGCAGGGTTTCCTCCTACAATTGCTTTAGGAGGAACATCCTTTGTAACAACAGCGCCGGCGCCTATAACAGCCTGATCGCCTATTTTTACGCCCGGCAGAACGATTGCCCGAGTGCCTATCCATACATCATTCCCAATAACTACAGGGCGAACTGGCATCTTCCCCTGTTGATTTATAGGGATATCCAATCGTTCAAAAGCGTGGTGATTGGTCATAATAACTACGTCTGGCCCCATTACGACATCATTACCAATTGTTACATATTGATCTATTCTTGCATTATGCCCGATTTGAGCCCTATCACCAATTTGTAATCCTTTTCCGCTACCAATATAGGCTCCTTGTTTTATAATTATATTTTTTCCGCATTTGTCAGCAATGAACTTCATTAACACTCTACGCAACCAATAACCAAATTTGTACCCCGGCATTGGCTGGGTAGGGAAACGAATAGCTATCATATAGTAGATGATCAAAGCAAAAATCTTTGAACTCGTTTTGAGAAGAATTCTAACGTTTTCCTTCATGGCCAACCTTTTTAATAAAATAGCGGAAAGAGCCAAACGTCGCCAAAGCATAACCAACCAATAATGCAAATACAGCTCCCTTCACATTCAAAATCTGCATAAGAGGAATCGCCAATGCGCTGGTAACCAATGTGGAGATAGTCCATATCTTTGTAACATCCGCGACATTGCCAGATGCTTTGAGAACTGATACAAATGCTCCTGTGACAGCAGAAAAAGAGAGGGCAACTCCCAAAAGAACGATGAGCACCCAGTGCTCATCGTATTTCCCACCATAAAGCAAATGCAATATCGGCCTGGAAAACACGCTGACAATGAGGCTGTAAAGGCCGACTCCGCCTCCAAAGAGCAACGCTACAAAAGTAGCTTCCTTGCGTAATCGCTCCCGGCCGCCTGGCCCTGAGACAGTACGCGAAAACACCGGCAGTACCAGTGAACCGAGCGCCTGGACGGTCTGTTGTACGGGCCGGTAAAGAGTCAAGGTCGCCGCCACCGCGGCACTTGCCTCAAGTCCCAGAAAAATGGGTATGAGCACCATTAAGATCTGCCCGGAAGCCCAGTAGAGGGAAAAAGCCAGAATGTTCCACTTTCCGTATTCCCGGTGGTCCCCAACCACCATAGAAGCCGTCGGGGTTCCCACATACCCCGCCACCTGCGGCTTCAAGATCGTAGCGATGAAAAGCGAGGCAAGTAGCGCCCCCGCTCCCAGAGCCAGAAAACCGTTGAAGGAGGAAATCTCCCGCCACCGCCAGAGCAGAAAGAGACCGCCCAGCACGACAAGAAAGTTCACCCCGCTCCCCACCACCGCCCATATCGGCCTGAGCTGCGCGTAGCACGCCCTGCGGGTGAGCCAGAGGAGGAGCAAGAAGGGAGAAGTAACGGCGAGTCCGAAGAGAGCCTGCGCCATGGGGGTCGAGCCCAGGCGGTGGAAGACCCAAGCAGCGATGCCCAGCCCCAGGGCGATGAGCGCGCTCACACCCCAGTGGCCCCACAGCACCATGCCCAGATACTTGCGGAAGTGCTCCCGGTACTTCCCCGCCCCGAAGATCATCATGGGCTCGGTGAGTACCGCCGTGTGGAATCCGGCCAGGAGGTAGAAGACCGAGAGCGCTACGGCGAAGGCCCCGTACTCCTCAGGGGGAAGCCAGCGCGCCAGCAGGATGTTCACCAGGAAGTTGGCCCCGGAGAAGAGCCCCTGGTCCAGGACGGCCAGGGCACCCTTCCTTCCCCACGAGAGCCATCGAGAGGGTTTCAAGTTTCCCGCTCCCGGTCGGTGCGTTCCGCAACGCGTCGAATGCCGTCTTCTAATTTGATCTGATGCGTCCAACCCAGGCCTCTTAGCTTCGAGACATCCAACAGCTTCCTCGGCGTGCCGTCAGGTTTTGAGGTGTCCCAGATCACCTCGCCCTCGAAGCCGACGATGCCTTTCACCATCTCCGCAAGCTCCCGGATCGTCACGTCCTCGCCCACGCCGACGTTGATGATCTCCTCATCGCTGTAGCGCTGCATCAGAAACAGGCAGGCATCGGCCAAGTCGTCCACGTGCAGAAACTCCCGGCGGGGGCTGCCCGTGCCCCAAAGGCGCACCACCGGCGCTTTGCCGATGCGTCGAAAGCCTGTGGCCGTGCGTTCGAGGCCCAAGGCCTCGAGGATGTCCTCCGGGATCCTGCCGAAGCGCCGCTCGTCTTTCGCGATCGCCTCCAGATCGCCGCGTTCCGCCAGCTTCGCCAGGTGGAATTTCCGGATCATCGCCGGCAGCACGTGCGAGGTCTCGAGATCGAAGTTGTCATCGGGCCCATAGAGGTTCGTCGGCATCAAGCAAATGGCGTCAAAGCCGTACTGCCTGCGATAGGCTTGGCACATCTTGATGCCCGCGATCTTCGCGATCGCATACCACTCATTGGTCTTCTCCAAGGGGCCCGTGAGCAGGTATTCCTCCCGGATCGGCTGCGGGCATTCCCGCGGATAGATGCAGGAGGAGCCAAGGAACAGCAGCTTCTTCACGCCATGCCGCCGGGCCGCGTCGATCACGTTGGTCTGGATCTGCAGATTGTCCCGGATGAAATCGGCAGGATAGGTATTGTTGGCATGGATGCCGCCCACCTTCGCTGCAGCAAGAAACACGTAGTCCGGCCGCTCCTCGGCAAAGAAGCGGTCCACCGCAGCCTGATCGCGCAGATCAAGTTCCTCGGATGTGCGCAGCACCAGGTCGTGAAACCCTTCCGCCCGCAGCTTGCGCACGATCGCAGAGCCCACCAGTCCCCGATGGCCGGCGACATAGATTCGATCCGTCTTATTCATGTTGACTCAGCACCCGGTAGCCGTGGTTCTTCACGAGCAGATGCTTCTCCGCCTCCTTGAGATCCTCGCGCATCATCTCGGCCACCAACGCCTCGAAGCCGACCTTCGGCTCCCAGCCGAGCTTCGCCTTGGCCTTGCTGGGATCGCCGAGCAGGGATTCCACCTCGGCGGGCCGGAAATAGCGCGGATCGACCTCGACGATGCAGCGCCCATGCTGATCGTACCCCTTCTCATCGATACCGCTGCCGCGCCATTCGATCTCGATGCCCACCTCGCGGGCCGCGGCCTCGACGAACTCCCGCACCGAATGCTGCTCGCCCGTGGCAATCACGAAATCCTCCGGCTCATCCTGCTGCAGCATCAGCCACTGGGCTTCCACGTAATCGCGGGCATGGCCCCAGTCCCGCTTGGCGTTCAGGTTGCCCAGATACAGACGATCCTGAAGCCCCAGCTTGATGCGCGCCAGCGCCCGCGTGATCTTGCGCGTGACGAAGGTTTCACCCCGGATCGGCGATTCGTGGTTGAACAGGATGCCGTTGCAGGCGAAAAGCCCGTAGGCCTCGCGGTAGTTCACCGTGATCCAGTAGGCGTAGAGCTTGGCCACTGCATAGGGGCTACGCGGGTGAAACGGCGACTCCTCGTTCTGCGGCGGCGGCGTGGAACCGTAAAGCTCCGAGGTCGAGGCCTGATAGAAGCGCGTCTTCTTCTCCAAACCCAGGATCCGGATCGCCTCGAGAATCCTGAGCGTGCCCAGCGCATCGGAATCGGCTGTGTACTCAGGCTCCTCGAAGGAGACCGCCACATGCGATTGCGCCGCGAGGTTGTAGATCTCGTCCGGCTGCACCTGCTGGATGATGCGAATCAGGCTGGAGGAGTCCGTCATGTCCCCGTGATGCAGAAAGAAGCGCACACCCTCCTCATGCGGATCCCGGTAGAGATGATCGATGCGATCGGTGTTGAACAACGACGTGCGCCGCTTGACGCCGTGGACTTCGTAACCCTTGCCGAGGAGGAACTCGGCAAGGTACGCCCCGTCCTGCCCGGTGACTCCCGTGATCAGCGCCTTCTTGGTCATCGCACCCCTCGTTGTTTTCTGCTCGAGATCCGCCTTCACTCCGTCGGCTCGGCAGCCGGCCCCTCCCCCGCCTCCGACGGACGTCGGACCTCCCTCCGCAACGCCTCGATCTCGCGCTCGAGGGCCTCGTATTCGGCCAGCTTGCGCTGCAGGAACCGGCGCGCGGCGCGCGCCTTCTCCTCGATCCCGCGCGGGGTGAGGAGGTAGGCATAGACGCGCTTGTCTGGGTTACGGCGGAAGTTGCCGGCCTTGACGAGGCCCTTGTCGATGAGGGCGCGCAGGCAGTAGTGGGCCTTGCCGAGGCTCACGCCGAGACGGCGCGCGAGCTCGCGCTGGCTGAGCCCGGGATCCTCCTCGAGGAGCTTGAGGATCCGGTAGCGCATCTCGTCCGTGAGCATCCGACACCCGTTCAGGCCGTGAACGAACCGCGCTATTCCGCCCCCGCGGAGCGGTCCTGTCAAGCGCGAGCGGCCTTCGGTCCGGACCCTACCGGCACGCGCCGCGCGAGCCCACGGCGCAGATGCGCCGATCGACCCACACCGCCTTGTCGAGACGGGCCCCGTCCAGGTGGGCCCCGGCCAGGCGCGCGCCGGTGAGGTTGGCGTAGGCGAGGTCGGCGCCCTCGAGGTCGGCGCCGGCGAGATCGGCGCCCGCGAGGTCCGCTCCCACGAGACGCGCCCCGCGCAGGTCGGCGTGGGCGAGGCGGGCGCCGCCCAGGGCGGCGAAGGAGAGGTCCGCGGCGGTCAGGCGCGCCCCTGCGAGATCGGCACGGGCCAGGCGGGCCGAGCGCAGCCGCGCCCGCGCAAGATCCACCGCACCGAGCCGAACGCCGTCGAAGACGCAGTCGCGCCAGTCGACACCGGGGGCGGGCGGTGCGTCGCAGCGGAGCGATGGCTGGGGGCTTCGCACCGGGGCGACGGCATAGAGGGCGACGATGACGCCGGCGAGGAGCACCGCCACGGCGAGCCCGAGCCGCTGCAGCCGGCCGCCGGCCACCACCTGCGGGCGCAGCGCCCGCGCGCGGCGCAGCGCCTCGGGCTCTTCGGCGCGGCGCTCGCCGCGCCGCCGCCCGCCCCTTCCCGGCCCGCGGCGCCGCTCGACGCCGCGCCGCTCGTCCTCGCGCCGAAGCGCGAGCAGGTAGCGCTCGCGTCCCTCGGGGGTGTCCCTGAGCCGCAGCTCCTCCGGCACCAGCTCCGGGTGCTCGCCGAGCCGCGACCACGCCACGCGGTCGAGGCTCACCTCGTCCTCCGGGCGCAGCCTGCCGAGGAGGACGAAGCGGCGCACGAGCCCGGTGGGAAAGGGACCGCGCACCGCGCCGCCGCGGCGGGTGTACCAGAGGGCGTGCGGGGGCCGTTCCATGGCGCCAGTATGCCGGAGGCCGCCCGGGGGCACGAGCGTTGCGGCCGCTATACTGGCGGACGGTACCGAGGGCGAGCCAATGCGGGTCGATCTTCTGCCGACGATACCGGGGCGTGCGCTGCCCCAGGCCCCGCGGGCCTGGCAGGCAGGACAGGTGCTCCTCGCCCGCGTCGAGGGCCGCGAGGGGGAGCTGACGCTGCTGCGCATCGGCGGGGCGCTCTACCGCGCCGAGGGCGCGCCGCCGCTCCCCGCCGGCCAGGAGCTCGCCCTCGAGGTGGCCGAGCCCGGGCCGCCGCCGGTGCTGCGGCTCCTCCGGGGGGCCGACGACGGGGTCCTGACGGCGGCGCTTGCGCGGGCGGCGCTGCCGCGGCAGCTTCCCCTCGCCGAGGCCCTCGGGCGCCTGCTGCGGCTCCTCTCCGGGGAGCGGCTCGCCCCGCCGGCGCGGGAGGCGGCGGCGGCCCTGCGGGCGCATCTTGCGGCGCCGCGCGACCCCGAGGGGCTGCGGCGCGCGGTGCTTGCGGCCGGGCCGTTCCTGGAGGCGCGCCTCGCCCGCGCCGCGGCCGAGGGACGCCCGCCGCCGCAGGACGATCTCAAGGCGGCGCTGCTCCGCCTCGCCGCCCACCTCCCCGAGGGCGGGGCGGCCGAGGCGCTGGAGGGGGCGCTTGCGCGGATCGAGACGGCGCAGCTCGGCGCCCTGCCCCGCGCGGGGGAGCCTGTGGTGCTCGCGGTGGAGCTCCCGCTCCCGCAGGGGGAGGGGCTTGCGCCGCTGACGCTGCGCTTCGAGCGCGAGGCGCGCCCGGGCATGGCGGCCGGGGAGGGATGGTCGGTGACGGTAGGGATCGAGCTTCCCGAGCTCGGCCCGGTCTGGGCCCGCATCCGCCTGCGCGGGGACGATGCGGCGGTGACCCTGTGGGCCGAGCGCGAGGCCACCCGGCGTCGCCTGGCCGACACCGAGGCGCTGCTTCGGGCGCAGCTCGAGGCCGCGGGGCTCGCCGCGGGGGGGATCCACGTGCGCGCCGAGCCGGCGCCGCCGCTGCCGCAGGCCCGGCCGCCGGGGCCGGTGGTGGACGAGGAGGCCTGATGCCGGGGCGGACGCCGCCGCGGCGCGCCGTGGCCCTGCGCTGGGACGGCAGCGGGGCGCCGCGGGTCACGGCCAAGGGGCGCGACGCGCTCGCCGAGCGCATCGTGGCGCTCGCCCGCGAGGCGGGGGTGCCGCTGCGCCACGACCCCGCCCTGGTGCGGATCCTCGCCGGGGTGCCGCTGGGGGAGGAGATCCCCGAGGCCCTCTACCGCGCGGTGGCGGCGGTGCTCGCCTACGCCTATCTGGTGGCGGGGCGCGAGCCGCCCGTCTCGCCGCGCCGGCGCGGATCGGGGACAATGGGCCCATGAACAGCCGCTACCGGGTCACCCGCACGGTGCACTTCTGCTACGGCCACCGCCTCCTGGGCCACCCCGGCCGCTGCCGCCATCTGCACGGGCACAGCGCCCGCGCCGAGATCACGCTCGCCGCCGACGGCCTCGACGCCCTCGGCATGGTCGCCGACTTCGGCGAGATCCAGCGCGCCGCGGACGCCTTCATCGACGCCGAGCTCGACCACAACCTGCTTTTGCAGGCGGGCGACCCCGTGCTGCCGACGCTGCAGGAGGCGGGCGAGCGGGTGTTCGTGATGGAGGCCCCGCCCACGGCCGAGAACATCGCACGGCTCATCTGCGAGCGGCTGCGCGGCGCGGGCCTGCCGGTGGTGGAGGTGGCGGTGTGGGAGGGCGAGGCCTCCTGCGCCCGCTACCGCCCCGCCTGACCGGCCTCCCCGCCCCGCGAGGCGAACCGCAGCAGGGCCTCGAGCTCCATCGGGGCGGCGAGGGCGAAGCCCTGGGCGCGGTCGAAGCCGAGGCGGCGGGCGAGGGCCACCAGCGCCTCGTCCTCCGCCTGCTCGGCGATCACGGTCAGGCCGAGGCCGTGGGCGAGGTCCACCAGGGCCTCCACCACCCGCGCCGCCGCCGGTGTCGCCGCCGCCTCCCGCAGGAGCGAGCCGTCCACCTTCACCGCCTCGAGCGGCATGCTGCGCAGCCGCGTCAGCGAGGCGTTGCCGGTGCCGAAGTCGTCGAGGATGACGCCGATGCCGTGGGCCTGCAGCCAGCCGAGGCGCGCGGCCGCCCCCCGCGGGCCCTCCTCGCCCGCCGCCTCGCGCACCTCCACCGCGAGGCGCCAGGCCGGCGCGCAGCGCCCCGCCGCCTCCACCACCTCGTGCAGGAGGGCGCCGTCGCGGAGCAGCCGGGCGGCGAGGTTGACCCCCACCGGCAGCGGCGCAAGCCCCGCCTCGCCCCAGCGCGCGGCGTCGCGGACAAGCCGCGCGAGGACCCAGCGCGTGAGCGGCCCCAGCAGCCCCGCCTCCTCGGCGACGGCGAGGAAGGCCTCGGGGGCGAGCAGGCCGCGCTCCGGGTGGTGCCAGCGCAGCAGGGCCTCGAGGCCGGCGAGGCCCTCCCCGGCGAGGTCCCACACCGGCTGGTAGACCAGCGCGAGCTCCTCGCGCGCAAGCGCGGCGCGCAGGGCCTGCTCCACCGCCGCGCGCTCGGCCGCCTCGGCGTCCATCTCCGGGGTGAAGAAGCCGTAGGCGTTGCGCCCGGCCTCCTTGGCCCGGTACATGGCGGCGTCGGCGTGGCGCAGGAGGGTCTCGGCGTCCTCCCCGTCCTCCGGGAAGATGGCGATGCCGACGCTGCCCGAGATCTGCACCTCCTGGCCCTCGAGGACGTAGGGGCGCTCGAGCTCGGCGAGGATCGCCCGCGCCACCCGCTCGGCGTCGGCCGCGCGCCGGATCTCGGCCAGCACGACGGTGAACTCGTCCCCCGCAAGGCGCGCCACGGTGTCGCTCTCGCGCACGCAGCGGGCGAGCCTGCGCGCCGCCTCCTGCAGCAGCGCATCGCCCGCGGCGTGCCCGAGGGTGTCGTTGACCCACTTGAAGCGGTCGAGGTCCACGAACAGCACCGCCAGCCGCCCGCCGATGCGCCGCGCGGTGGAGACCGCGCGCGCGAGGCGGTCGAAGAAGAGGGTCCGGTTGGGCAGCCCCGTCAGCGCGTCGTAGTTGGCCTGGCGCCAGATGCGGGCCTCGTCCTCCTTGCGCCGGGTGATGTCGGCGAAGACGGCGACGTACTCGGTGGTCCGGCCGGCGGCGTCGCGCACCGCGGCGATGGACAGCCACTCGGGGAACACCTCCCCGTTCCTGCGCCGGTTCCAGATCTCGCCCTCCCAGCGCCCCTCTCGTTCCAGCGCCTCCCACATGGCCCGGTAGAAGTCCTCGGCGTGGCGGCCGGACTTGAGGATCGCCGGGGTCTGGCCCACCGCCTCCTCGGCGCTGTAGCCGGTGATGCGGGTGAAGGCGGGGTTGACGGCGCGGATGCGTCCCTCGGCGTCGGTGACCATGATCGCCTCGCCGCTCGCCTCGAAGACCGCCGCCCCCACGCGCAGGGCCTCCTCCCGCCGCGCCCGCACGAGTTCGCCCGCGGCGCGCGGGGCGAAGATCCGCAGCGCCCAGCTCACCTCCTCCGGATCGCGCGGGCGGCCCGCGTGAAGCACCACCAGCATCCCCATGGGCGAGCCGTCGGCGTCCAGCAGCGGCTCGCCGGCGTAGGTGCCGACCCCGAGCCGCCGCAGCAGGATCGCGCCCGGGAAGCGCTCCGTCACGTCCTCGATCAGCACCGGGCGGCGGGCCGCGAGGGCCTGCTCGCAGGGCGCACCCCGCAGGGGATAGGCGAAGAGGGGGCCGTCGCCCTCCGACCCGGCCACGGCCACAGCGCGGATGCGGGCCTCGCCGCCCCCCTCCTCCAGCTCGCCGACGTAGACCCAATCGGCCTCCAAGACCTCGCGCAGGTAGCGCACGAGGCAGCGATGCCAGGCCCTCCCGGAGGCGCCGGAGAAACCCACGGCCGCGGTCTCGAGCATCCGCTCCAGGCGGCGCTCGCGCGTGACCTCCACCGCCACGCCGATGAGGCCCCTGAGGCGCCCCTCGTGGTCGCGCCAGGGGGCCTTGTGCACCACGAGCTCACGCCCCCGGCCCCCGGGCCCCGGCAGCCGCAGCGGCATCGCCCGCGCCTCGCCGGCCGCAAGCAGCGCCTCCTCGGTCGCCTCGCACTCGGCCGCCTGCTGGGGCAGGAGCTCGGCGATGCGCCGCCCCGCAAGCCCGCCGGGACCCACCCCGAAGAGGCGCTCGGCGGCCGCGTTGCCGCCCAGTAAGCGCCCGTCCAGGCCCTTGTGGAAGACCGGCAGCGGCACCGCCTCCAGCAGCGCCCGCTGGAACAGGAGCTGCTCCTCCACCGCCGCGGTGGCCTGCCCCACCCGCCAGCGCAGCCGCAGCGGCCAGGCCACCAGCAGCCCGGCGGCCGCCCCCAGGGCCGCCGCGAGCAGCGCCGCCACCAGCCAGAACCGCGCCCGCTCCTGCCGCGCCGCCGGCCAGCCCCCGGCGGGCGCCGCCGCAAGCTGCCAGCTCCCGTGCGGCAGCGCGATCTCGAACCGCACCGCGTCCCGCCGGAAGAGCTCCGGCGGCCCGTAAAAGACCTCCCCGCGCGCGCCGAGGCCGTCGCGCCCGCGCAGGGCCACCATCAGCCCCGCGGGCGGCGGCACCAGCCCCCCGGCCCGCAGCACCGGCTCCAGGTCCAGGAGGACGATGGCGAAGCCCCAGAAGCGCTCCCCGCCGGCGGCGGCGGGCAGGTACACAGGCAGGCGGGCGATGATGCCGACCCCGCCCTGGCGCAGCTGCACCGGCCCCGCGACCACCATCGAGTGCTCGCGGATGGCCCGCTCGGCCGCCTCGCGCCGCGCCGGGTCGGCCAGCAGATCATGGCCGAGGGCGGCCTCGTTGCCGGCCAGGGGGTAGACGTGGCGCACCACCGCGCCCGGGGCGAGCTGCAGACTGCGCACGTCGGGATAGATCCGGTGCAGCGCGGCGGCGTAGAGGCGGAAGGCCTCGGGGGTCAAGCCGGGCTCGGCGCGGACGAAGGCGGCGAGCCCGGTGGCGAGGTGCAGGCGCTCGTTCACCGCCTGCTCGAGGCGGACCCTGAGGTGCGAGGCCGTCTCCCACACCGCGACCCGCGCCCGCGCGCGGGCCTGCTCCGCCTCGATGCGCTCGAGCCGCCAGGCCGCGGCGAGGACGAGCGCCGCCGCCGCCAGCGCCGCAGCGCCCCCGGCGATCCAGGCGCGCCATCCCGCGCGTGCCCCGTCCACGGTCCCGCCGGCCCTCTCTTGCCCTCCTGTGTGCATTCTGCCCGCCGCTGGAGGGGAACGGCAAGGAACTGATCATTCCTGATAGATTCGACTGGAAATTCCGGTGGATCACCGCGGCCGGCGGGCGCCCGCGGCAGCGGGGTCAGCCTTCGCCGAGGCTGCGGCCGAGTCCGGTGTCCAGCTCGGGTGTCGCGCTGATGCGGTGGATGGCGAGATCGGCCCCGGCGAACTCCTCTTCCTCGCCAAGGCGGATGCCCACGGCGGCCTTGAGCAGCCCGTAGACCACGAAGCCGCCGGCAAAGCCGATCGCGACCCCGGCCGCGGTACCCGCCGCCTGCGCCGCCAGGCTCACCCCGCCGAGGCCGCCCAGGGCCTCGGCCCCGAAGAGCCCGGCGGCGATGCCGCCCCAGGCGCCGCAGAGCCCGTGCAGCGGCCACACGCCGAGGACGTCGTCGATGCGCCACCGGTTCTGCGCCAGGGTGAAGGTCCAGACGAAGAGCCCGCCGGCCACCGCACCGGTCACGAAGGCCCCGGCCGGGTGCATGAGATCGGAGCCCGCGCACACCGCCACCAGCCCGGCCAGCGGGCCGTTGTAGAGGAAGCCCGGATCGTTGCGGCCGGCCAGCAGCGCGGCCAGCGTCCCCCCGACCATGGCCATGAGGCTGTTGAGGGCCACGAGCCCCGAGACCGCCTCCAGGCGCTGGGCCGACATCACGTTGAAGCCGAACCAGCCCACGATCAGCACCCAGGCGCCGAGGGCGAGGAAGGGGATGCTCGACGGAGGGTGGGCGGCGACGCGCCCGTCGCGGCCGTAGCGGCCGCGGCGCGCCCCCAGGTGCAGGACCGCGGCGAGCCCGATCCAGCCGCCCACCGCGTGCACCACCACGGAGCCTGCGAAGTCGTGGAACGGAGCCCCGAAGGTGGCCTCCAGCCAGGCCTGCAGGCCGAGGTTGCCGTTCCAGACCACACCCTCGAAGAACGGATAGACCAGGGCCACGAGGAGGAAGGTGGCGGCAAGCTGGGGGTAGAAGCGGGCGCGCTCGGCGATGCCGCCGGAGACGATGGCCGGGATCGCCGCGGCGAAGGTGAAGAGGAAGAAGAAGCGCACCAGCTCGTAGCCGTGGTCCGCGCTCAGGGCCGCCGCGCCGCGCCAGAAGCCGACACCGTAGGCGATACCGTAGCCGACGAGGAAATAGGCCACCGCCGAGACGCAGAGGTCGGCCAGGATCTTCGTCAGGGCATTGACCTGGTTCTTGGCGCGCACCGTCCCGAGCTCGAGGAAGGCGAACCCGGCGTGCATGGCGAGCACCATGACGGCACCGATGAGGATGAACAGCACGTCCCCCGCGACGGGCCCCTTGGGCATGGCACGATCCCCCTGTCTCCGGAAACCGAACGGAGACCGCAATTGCAAACATCGGGCCAGCTCGGGCGGTGCCGGCGGTCCCCGATCCCAAGGGCCTGGGCACCGCCCATGGGCACCGCGACGGTGCAGACGGGGCCGGCGTGCACCGGGATGGTGCAGCCGCGTCTCAGGCCGCGAACCAGAGATCGCGTCCCTCGCGCCGCCCGAGCCCGGGGAGTGCGGCGCGGATGGTCTCGCGCGCCCCCGCCGCGCCCACCGCCACCACCACCGGGAGGTTCGCGCGGGCCAGCGCCGAGACCGGGCGGATCGGGCGCCCGCGACGGGTGCGCCCGATCTTGCGCGGGTCGATGTCGACGAAGGCGGCCACCGCGACCCCCTCGGCGGCGAGGGCGTCGGCGAGCCGCGCCCCCGTGGGGCCCGCACCCCAGATCACGCAGCGCCCGGCGGCGAGCACGGTGCGCGCGAGGAAGTGCGCCCGTGCCGCGCGGAAGGCGGCGGGGCTGCAGCGCGGATCGCACCGCGACAACCGCCCGGGGCGATCGCGCCAGGCGAGCAGCACCCCCTCGGGCTTGCCCATGGGTACGCCGGCCGCCCACGCCCGCAGCCACAGGTCGTAGTCCTCGGGCCAGGGGACCTCGCGGTAGCCGCCGAGACGCTCGAGCACCGCGCGCCGGATCACCGCGGTGGGATGGGGGATCGGGCTCTCGACGAAGATCTCGCGCGCGATGGCGGCGGGGCTGCGCAGGCCGTTGAGCCAGTCCCGGTAGCGGCGGAAGCCCCCGCCGGGGGGGCCGGCGTCGGTGACGATCTCCACCTGCGCGCCGCAGATGCCCGCCTCCGGGCAGGCCTCGAGCCAGGCGAGCTGGCGCGCGAGCCGCTCGGGATGGGCGAGGTCGTCGGCGTCCATGCGCGCCACCAGCGGCGCCCGCGCAAGGGCGATCCCGGTGTTGAGCGCGGCGACGATGCCGCGCCCCGCCGCCGGCACCACGCGCAGGCGGGCGTCGCGCGGCAGGCGCCCGGGCGCGCCGTCGCGGCTGCCGTCGTCCACCACGATGAGCTCGAGCTCGCCCAGGGTCTGGGCGAGGATGCTCTCCACCGCGGCGGCCAGGGCCGCCCCGCCGTCGCGCACCGGCATCACCACCGAGACTCTCGGCCGCATGGGCGCCCGTTGTACCATGTCCGCCACCGGCGGCGGGCCCGGCACCGCCGAGGGACGTCTCCATGAGCGCGACCATCCTCATCGTCGAGGACGAGCGGGCCATCCGCGAGATGCTGGAGGGTGCCCTGCGGCGGGCGGGGTTCGCGGTGCGCACGGCCCCCGACGCGGTGCAGGCGCGCCGCCTCATCGGGCGCGAGCCGCCCGATCTCGTGCTGCTGGACTGGATGCTGCCCGGGATCAGCGGGCTCGAGCTTCTGCGCCGCCTGCGCCGGGAGGAGGCGACGCGGGAGCTGCCGGTGATCCTGGTCACCGCGCGCGGGGCCGAGGAGGACAAGCTGCGGGCGCTGGAGGAGGCCGGCGCCGACGACTACGTCACCAAGCCCTTCTCGCCGCGGGAGCTCATCGCGCGCATCCACGCCGTGCTGCGCCGCAGCGGGCGCGACGCGCGGGAGACGGTGCGCCTCGGCCCCATCGAGGTGGACCGCGCCGCCCACGCCGCCCGCGTGGGGGGGTGCGAGCTCGCCCTCAGCCCCACCGAGTTCCGCCTCCTCGCCTTCCTCGCCGCCCATCCCGGGCGGGTCTTCTCCCGCGCCGAGCTCCTCGACCGCGTCTGGGGGCGGGAGGCCGCGGTGGAGGAGCGCACGGTGGACGTGGGCGTGCGCCGCCTGCGCAAGGCGCTCGCCCCCTTCGGCCTCGACGGGCTGGTGCAGACCGTGCGCGGCGCGGGCTACCGCTGCGCGGCGAGGGTCTGAGGGGCATGGCGGGCCCGCTCCTGCGCGAGCTGCTGTGGGTGGCGGCAGGCCTCGCCCTCCTCGCCGCCGCGGCGGCGCCGCTGGAGCGCGCCGGCGCCGCCGTGGGCACGGGGCTTCTGCTCTATCTCGGCTGGCACCTGGTCCAGATCGCCCGCCTCCTCGCCTGGCTCGCCGACGGGCGCAAGGCCGAGCCGCCGGAGGCCCCCGGCCTGTGGGGCGAGGTCTTCGACGGCCTGCACCGCCTCCAGGGCCGCAACCGCAAGCGCAAGAAGAAGCTTGCCAAGATCATCCGCCGCTTCCAGGAATCGACCCGCGCCATCCCCGACGCCACCGTGGTGGTCTCCCCCGGGGGCGAGATCGAGTGGTTCAACGACGCCGCCGGCCGCCTCCTGGGGCTCAAGAGCCGCGATCTCGGGGCCCACGTCAACGCCCTGCTGCGCCACCCGGACCTGGTGGCCTACCTGCAGCGGGGCGCCTTCGACGAGCCGGTGGAGATCCCCGCCCCCGCCGACCCCGCGCGCACGCTGAGCGTCGTCGCCATCCCCATCGCCAAGCGCCGCCGCCTCCTCATGGCCCGCGACGTGACCCGCCTCAAGCGGCTCGAGCGGATCCGGCGCGACTTCGTGGCCAACGTCTCCCACGAGCTGCGCACGCCCCTCACCGTCATGACCGGCCACGTGGAGGCGCTGTCCGAGGCCCCCGACGGCGACACCCTGGGCGCCTGGCGGGCCGAGATCCAGGCCGTGGCCGAGCAGACCACGCGCATGCGCCACCTGGTCGAGGACCTGCTGGAGCTGTCGCGCCTCGAGGGCGACCGCCGCCCCCCGCCCGAGCGGCCGGTGGCGGTGGCGGCGCTGGCGGCGGAGCTCGCCCGCGAGGCGCGCCTGCTCTCGGGGCCGCGCCGGCACCGGATCGAGGTGGAGGCGGACGAGGGGCTCGTCCTCCTCGGCGCCGAGGGCGAGCTGCGAAGCGCCTTCGCCAACCTCGTCCACAACGCCGTGCAGTACACCCCGGACGGCGGGCGCATCACCATCCGCTGGGGGGCCGAGGGCGACGGCGCCGTCTTCGTGGTCACCGACACCGGCATCGGCATCCCCGCCCCCCACATCCCGCGCCTGACCGAGCGCTTCTACCGCGTGGATGTCGCCCGCTCGCGCGAGAGCGGCGGCACCGGCCTGGGGCTTGCCATCGTCCGCCACGTCCTCGCCCGCCACGGCGCGAGGCTCGAGATCGAGAGCGCCGTGGGCCGGGGCTCCACCTTCCGCTGCCGCTTCGACGCCGCGCGCGTGCGCCGCCGCGCCGAGGCGGAGGCCGCAGGCTGAACCGGGGCTGTCACGAAACCGTCACACCCGCCTGCTAGGGTGGGCGCCGGTTCCCACGAGAAGAGGAGCAGGAGCGACATGACCGCACCGAGCCATCGTGCCCTCGGGGCGCTCGCGGCCCTCGCCCTGGCCGCGGCCGCGCTGCCGGGCCCCGCCGCGGCCGCCGAACTGATCCGCATCGACGGCTCCTCCACCGTCTACCCCATCACCGAGGCGGTGGCGGAGGAGTTCCAGATCGCCCACCGGGGCCGGATCCGGGTCACGGTGGGGATCTCGGGCACCGGGGGCGGGTTCAAGAAGTTCTGCCGCGGCGAGATCGACATCGCCGACGCCTCCCGCCCCATCCGCCCCAAGGAGCGCAAGGCCTGCGCCGAAAACGGCGTGCGCTTCATCGAGCTGCCCGTGGCCTTCGACGCCCTCACCGTGGTGGTCAACCCGCGCAACGACTGGGTCGACCACCTGACCGTGGAGGAGCTGCGCCGGATCTGGGAGCCCGCGGCCCAGGGCAGGATCCTGCGCTGGAGCCAGGTGCGGCCCGGCTGGCCCGACGTGCCGCTGCGCCTCTACGGCCCCGGCTCGGACTCCGGCACCTTCGACTACTTCACCGAGGCGGTGGTGGGCGAGGCCGGGGCGAGCCGCGGCGACTACACCCCCAGCGAGGACGACAACGTCCTCGTCCAGGGGGTCGCGGGCGACCGCGGGGCGCTGGGCTACTTCGGGCTCGCCTACTACGAGGAGAACCGCGGCAGGCTGCGGGCGGTGCCCATCCGGCACGGCGACCGCCCGCCCGTGGCCCCGTCGCTGGAGACCGCCCGCAACGGCACCTACCAGCCGCTGTCGCGCCCGATGTTCATCTACGTCAACGCCGAGGCGGCGCGGCGCCCCGAGGTGCGGCAGTTCGTGGAGATGTACCTGGACAAGGCGGTGGCGCCGCAGCTCGTCCGGGACGTGGGATACGTGCCCCTGCCCGAGCAGGCCTACGACCTCGCCCTCGAGCACTTCCGCCGCGGCGTCACCGGCACCGTCTTCGAGGAAGGTTCCCACGTGGGGATCCGCATCGAGGAGCTGCTGCGACGGGAGCGCAGGGACTGACCGCCCGGGCCCCTCCCCCGCCCTCCCCGCGCTGCGGGGAGGGCGGGGGAGGGGCTGTCATCGTCCTGTCACATTCGGCGCCTAGGCTTGCGCCCGCCGTAGCCGTCGCACCGGGAGCCTGTCCGCCATGAACGTGAGCACCGAGGAGGCCGCCCTCTCGGCCGCCGAGCTGCGCCGGCGCGAGGCCGTCCACCTGCGCCGGGCGAAGGCCGCCGACGCCGTCATGCGCGCGGTCCTCTTCGCCGCCGCGGCCTTCTCGATCCTCGTCACCCTCGGCATCGTCTACGTCCTGGTGAAGGAGTCGGTGGCCTTCTTCCGCCACGTGCCGCTCTCGGACTTCTTCACCGACACCCAGTGGACCCCGCTCTTCGCCGACGCCCACTACGGGATCCTGCCGCTGCTCGCGGGCACGCTGGTCACCTCGGCGGTGGCCCTCGTGGTGGCGATCCCGGGCGGCACCATCAGCGCCATCTACCTCAGCGAGTTCGCCGGCGCGCGCGTGCGCGAGGCGGTCAAGCCCGTGCTGGAGCTGCTCGCGGGGGTGCCCACCGTGGTCTTCGGCTACTTCGCCCTGCTCTTCCTCACCCCGCTGCTGCAGCGGATCCACCCGAACCTGCCCACCTTCAACATGCTCTCGGCGGGCCTCGTGATGGGGATCATGATCATCCCGTACGTGGCCTCCATCAGCGAGGACGCCATGCGCGCCGTGCCCAAGGCCATGCGCGAGGGCTCCTACGCCATGGGGGCGACGCGGCTGCAGACGGCGCTGCGGGTGGTGGTGCCGGGGGCCTTCTCGGGCATCGCCGGCGCCTACATCCTCGGCATGTCCCGCGCCGTGGGCGAGACCATGGTGGTGGCGGTGGCCGCCGGACAGCAGCCGAACTTCACCTTCAACCCCCTCGAGGGGGCGGCCACCATCACCGCCTACATCGTCCAGGTGAGCCTCGGGGACGTGCCCCACGGCAGCATCGGCTACCAGACCATCTTCGCCGCGGGGCTGACACTGTTCCTCGTCACCCTCGCCTTCAACATCCTCGGCTACATGCTGCGGGCAAGGATCCGGGAGGTCTACTGATGTCCGTCGCCGCCGACCCCCGCGCCATCGAGCGCATCGCGCGCGCCAACGAGCGGCGCGACGCCGCCTTCGCGGTGCTGGGTCTGCTCGTGCTCTTCGTCGCGCTGCTGGTGCTGACGGCGCTGTTCGTCGATCTGCTCATCGACGGCTGGCCGCGCCTGAACTGGGAGTTCCTCACCGGCTACCCCTCGCGCTTCGCCCACCGCGCGGGCATCCTCCCCGCCATCGTGGGCACCTTCGCGGTGATGCTGGTCACGGCCGCGGCAGCGGTCCCGGTGGGGGTCCTCTCTGGTGTCTATCTCGAGGAGTACGCTCCCCGCAACTGGCTCACCACCGTGATCGAGATCAACATCAACAACCTCGCCGGAGTCCCTTCCATCATCTACGGCCTGCTCGCCCTCGGCCTGCTGGTGCACCAGTTCCGCCTCGGCGAGAGCATCCTCGCCGCCGGCATCACCCTCGCCCTGCTGATCCTGCCCATGATCATCGTCGCCACCCGCGAGGCGCTGCGCGCCATCCCGTCGGCGGTGCGCGAGGCCGTCTATGCCCTCGGCGCCACCAAGTGGCAGGTGATGTGGCACCACATCCTGCCCTACTCCACCGGCGGCATCCTCACGGGGGTGATCATGGGCCTGGCGCGGGCCATCGGCGAGACCGCCCCGGTGATCACCATCGGCGCGCTGACCTTCATCGCCTTCCTGCCCGATCCGCCCTTCAAGGCCGAGTTCCCCTTCGTCTCCTTCGAGTGGCTGACCGCCCCCTTCACGGTGATGCCGATCCAGATGTTCAACTGGGTCTCGCGCCCCCAGGCCGCCTTCGCGGTCAACGCCGCCGCCGCCGGCGTCGTCCTCATCGTCATGACCCTGGCCATGAACGCGGCCGCCATCGTCATCCGCAACCGCTTCCGCCGGCGCGTGCGCTGGTGAGCCCGAGGAGCCGCCCCATGGAGCAGCCGACCACCATGCCCGCCCTCGACCTCTCGGGTCGCGCCCCTGCGCAGGCCCAGGACGATGCGCCGCCCAAGGTCGAGGTCCGCGACCTCAACTTCCACTACGGCGAGTTCCACGCCCTGCGCGGCGTCTCCATGGTCATCCGCGAGCGCCGGGTCACGGCCCTGATCGGGGCCTCGGGCTGCGGCAAGAGCACCTTCCTGCGCTGCTTCAACCGCATGCACGACCTCGTCGAGGGCGCCCGCTACGAGGGCGAGATCCGCCTCTTCCCCGACGACATCAACATCATCGACCGCCGCGTCGACCCCATCACGGTGCGCATGCGCATCGGCATGGTGTTCCAGAAGCCGAACCCGTTCCCCAAGTCCATCTACGAGAACGTCGCCTACGGGCTGCGCATCCGCGGCATCTCGCGCCGGCGCGTCCTGGACGAGCGGGTGGAGCGGGCGCTGCGCCAGGCGGCGCTGTGGGACGAGGTCAAGGACCGGCTGCACCGCTCCGCCTTCGACCTCTCCGGCGGCCAGCAGCAGCGGCTCTGCATCGCCCGGGCGCTGGCGACGGAGCCGGAGATGCTGCTCCTCGACGAGCCCACCTCGGCCCTCGACCCCATCGCCACCGCCAGCATCGAGGAGCTGGTGACGGAGCTGCGCGAGCGGCTCACCATCCTCATCGTCACCCACAACATGCAGCAGGCCGCCCGCGTCTCCGACTACACGGCCTTCATGCACCTCGGCGAGCTGGTGGAGTTCGGCCCCACCGAGGAGATCTTCACGCGGCCGCGCGAGAAGCGCACCGAGGACTACATCACCGGCCGCTTCGGCTGAGGCGGAGGAAGCCGTCATGAGGAAGCCCGAGATCGGACACCACATCTCCCACCGCTTCGACGAGGAGCTCGAGGACGTGCGCAACCGCGTCCTCGCCATGGGCGGGCTGGTGGAGGAGCAGCTGCGCGACGCCCTGCGGGCGCTGGCCGAGGGCGACGGCGCCCTCGGCGAGCACGTCATCGCCAACGACGCCAAGGTCAACGCCCTCGAGGTGGCCATCGACGACGAGTGCAGCAAGATCATCGCCCTGCGCCAGCCGGCGGCCTCCGACCTGCGCTTCATCGTGGCCATCATCAAGACCATCACCGACCTCGAGCGCATCGGCGACGAGGCCGAGAAGATCGGCCGCATGGCGGTCCGTCTCGCCGAGGTCTCCGACCCGGCGCGCTACTACGGCGAGGTGGAAACCCTGGGCGAGCGGGTGCAGCAGGTCCTGCACGGGGCGCTGGACGCCTTCGCCCGCACCGACACCCGGGCCGCCTACGAGGTGGCGGCCGCCGACGAGCGCGTCGACAAGGAGTACGAGGCGGTCCTGCGCCAGCTCATCACCTACATGATGGAGGACCCGCGCACGATCAAGCGCGTCCTCGACGTCATCTGGTGCGCGCGGGCGCTGGAGCGCATCGGCGACCACGCGAAGAACATCTGCGAGTACGTGATCTACCTCGTGGAGGGCAAGGACATCCGCCACACCCACCCCGCCCCCCTGGAGCACCGCGAGTAGCGGCGCCGACGCGCGAAGGCCCGGCGCAGGGCCGGGCCTTCGCGGGGCACCCGCCCGCAGGCGGGCTCCGTTCCGCTCAGCTGCGGTCGTCGGCGAAGCCCAGCGCCGCCGTGCCGATCACGCCCCGCGTCGCCCGCACCGCCGGCTCGCCGCTGCGGTCGTCCGCCGCCACCAGCCCGCCGCCCGGCTGCGACACGCTCGCCACCACCGCCGGCTCGCCGCTGCGGTCCTGCCCGTACTCCAGCGTCCCCGCCGTCGCCGTCATCGCCAGCCCCGACAGCAGCACCGCACCCAGCACACCCTTCAGCATCTCGTGAGTCTTCATCTCGCGTTCTCCTCAGATCTTCGCTTCGCTTGCAGGGCGTGCAATCGCCGCCCCTCGCACCATGAGACCCGGCCTCCGCCCGGATCCTTACCGGCCCGGTGCGAAAAAGGGGCGCGGGCCGCGTATACTGGCGCCATGCACCCGCACCACCCCCGCACCGGCCGCTTCCCGCCCCGGAGACCCCGCCCGTGAGCATCCGCGTCGAGCCCGCCGTCTGCCCCCACGACTGCCCCTCGGCCTGCGCCCTGGAGGTGGAGGTGCACCCGGGCGGGCGCATCGGGCGGATCCGCGGCAGCCGCCGCAACCCCTACACCGCCGGGGTCATCTGCGCCAAGGTGGCCCGCTACGCCGAGCGCCTCCACCACCCAGACCGCCTCGTGCAGCCGCTGCGCCGCGTCGGGGCCAAGGGCGAGGGGCGCTTCGTGCCGGTCTCGTGGGAGGCGGCCCTGGACGAGGTGGCGGAACGGCTGGCCGAGGCCGCCGCCCGCCACGGGCCCGAGACGGTCTGGCCCTACTACTACGCCGGCACCATGGGGCTCGTGCAGCGCGACGGCATCAACCGGCTGCGCCACTGCCTGGGCTGGTCGGGCCAGGAGACCAACATCTGCACCGGCATCGGCTATCCGGGCTGGATCGCCGGCGCCGGGGCGCTGCGCGGCACCGACCCGCGGGAGCTGGCCGAGAGCGAGCTCATCGTGATCTGGGGCTGCAACGCGGTGGCGACCCAGGTCAACGTCATGACCCACGTCGCCCGCGCCCGCCGGCGCGGCGCCCGCCTGGTGGTGGTGGACCCGGTGCGCACGCCCACCGCCGAGAAGGCGGACCTGCACCTCGCCCCCCGCCCGGGCACCGACGGCGCGCTGGCCTGCGCGGTGATGCACGTCCTCTTCCGCGACGGGTTCGCCGACCGCGACTACCTCGCCCGCTACACCCGCGACGCCGAGGCCCTCGAGGCCCACCTGCGCCACCGCGGCCCCGCCTGGGCGGAGCCGATCACCGGCGTCCCCGCCGCCGAGATCGAGGCCTTCGCCCGCCTCTACGGCGCCACCCGCCGCAGCTTCATCCGCCTCGGGCTCGGCATGAGCCGCCAGCGCAACGGCGCTCACAACGTCCACGCCGTGAGCTGCCTGCCCGCGGTCACGGGGGCCTGGCGCCACCGCGGCGGCGGGGCGCTGCTCGCCACCAGCGGCGTCTTCCACACCGACAAGACCCTCATCGAGGGCCTCGACGCCCGCCGCGACGGCGTGCGCAGCCTGGACATGTCCCGCATCGGGGCCGTGCTGGCGGGCGAACCCGAGGCGCTCGCGGGCGGACCGCCCGTGACCGCGATGCTGATCCAGAACACCAATCCCGCGGAGGTGGCGCCGGACTCGGCGCGGGTGCGGGCGGGGCTCGCCCGCGAGGACCTCTTCCTCTGCGTGCACGAGCAGTTCCTCACCGCCACCGCACGCCTCGCCGACATCGTGCTGCCGGCCACGATGTTCCTGGAGCACGACGACCTCTACCAGAGCTACGGCCACACCTTCCTGCAGCTCGGCCGCAAGGTGGTGGAACCGCCCGGCGCGTGCCGCTCCAACCACGAGGTGGTGTGCGCCCTCGCCGCGCGCCTCGGCGCCGAGCACCCGGGCTTCGGCATGAGCGCGCTGGAGCTCATCGCCGCGACCCTGGAGCGCTCGGGCTATCCGCCCCTTGCCGAGCTCGAGCGCACCCGCCTCCACGACTGCGCCCTGCCCTCGGAGCGGATGCGCTTCCTCGACGGCTTCGCCTGGCCCGACGGGCGCTTCCGCTTCCGCCCCGAGTGGGCGGCGCTGGGTCCGGAGGGGGCGGCCATGCCCCCGCTGCCCGACCACTGGGCGGTGAACGAGCCCGCGGACGCGGCGTACCCCCTGCGCCTGGTCACGCCCCCGGCGCGCGGCTTCCTCAACACCACCTTCACCGAGACGCCGGGCTCGCGCACGGCCGAGGAGGCGCCGCGCCTGCAGATCCGTCCCGACGACGCCGCCGCCTGCGGCATCGGCGATGGCGACTGGGTGGAGGTGGCGAGCCGCCGCGGCCGCATCCGCCTGCGCGCCCGCATCCGCGAGGGCCTCGCCCCCGGGACCGTTTGCCTGGAGGGCATCTGGCCCGGCGCCGCCTTCGCCGACGGCCTGGGCGCCAACGCCCTGGTGGCCGCCGACCGCCCCGCGCCCCGCGGCGGCGCCGCCTTCCACGACACCGCGGTGGCGGTGCGCCCGGCACCGCCGCCCGGAGGCGCCCGGCTCAGTCGGGACGGCGGATGACGAGGCTGCCCCAGACCGGGATGTCGTCCAGGGCCTCGATCTCCTGGGAGCGGGCGCGCACGGCGACGCTGAGCTCCAGCCCCCACGGGCCCGGGAAGGTGTAGCCGACCCAGGCCTCGCCCACGACGGGACGGAGCTCGTCGCGGGAGAAGGTCACGTCGCTGTCGCGGAACTGCCCCTGCAGGAGCACGTTGTAGAGCCGGTAACGCAGCATGAGGCCGGCCCACAGGTAGCGGTCGCCGCGGCCGCGATCGCCGGTGCCGCCGCCGCCGAGGACGATGTACTCGGCCTCCTGGGGCGTGAAGCTCCACCACGGGCTCGCGATGCGCCCCGAGCGCCAGCCGAGGCCCACCCCGAGGCCGGTGATGCCGCCGAGGGCCGCCTCCGCCGTCCACACGAGCTCGCGGGTGCCCCCCGCGCCGCGCCGCGCCCACAGCAGCGCGTTGCGGTTGAGGCTCCAGCGGAAGGTGGGCTCGCCGCCATCGGAGATCTGGTGGTCCCAGCCGCGCGGATCGTCGCCGCTGAAGGTGGCGTGCAGGCCCTCCTGCATCGTCTCGCAGACGGAGGTGCCGAGCAGGCCGAGGGTGAGGTTGGTGTCGTAGCTCACCCCCTGCGCCGGCAGCGGGCGGCCGGTCGTGGCCCCGACGAAGATCACGCAGCCGTAGGGGTGGTCGTCGGGGACGGGCTCGGCGCGGGTGATGTCGCTCGGGGTGAAGGCGGCGATGCCGAACTCGAGGGCGTGGCGGCGCGTCCGCCCGGCCCGCGCCAGGCGCTCGACGCCGACGAGGCGGTCGAACCCGCGCAGCAGCGCGTGGATGGAGAGGGGGTGGTCGAGGACGCGGTCGCCGTAGAGGGTGAAGGCGAAGCCGCCGGTGTAGTCCCGGTCGCTGGGGGTCAGGCCGAAGGCGTCGTTGTCGATGTGGAACGACCAGCCGCCCGCGCGCACCGCCCCGGGCTCGGGCCGGCCCACGTCCCCCGGGTCGGCATGCGCCGCAAGCGCCGCGAGCCCGAGCAGCACCACCCCCGTCCAGCGCGCCGTTGGCATCGTCCTCAATCCCCCGTATGATCGAGCGATTCGAATGATAACCTCGGAAACACCGGATTGCAGGGCCGCTGCAGGCGGGGAAGGAGGCGTCGTGACGGAGATCCCCTGGCGCCCGGACTGGCGCGTCGGCATCGCCTGGATGGACCGCGACCACGCGATCCTGCGCCGCCTCGCCGACCGGCTCTTCGCCGCCGCCTCGGGCGACACCGCCCCGGCGCAGGTGCTCGCCGTCGCCGACGAGCTCATCCGCCACGCCCGCCTCCACTTCCACAAGGAGGAGCGCGAGATGGACCGGCTCGGCCATGCCGACGAGGTCCAGCACCGCTTCCAGCACGACCACCTGATCCACGAGCTGGAGCACCTGCGCGCGGAGCTGGCGCGCGAGCCCCACCCGGACCCGGCGCCGCTGGCCTCTTTCCTCCACCACTGGCTCGACGACCACATCCTCGAGAGCGACCGCCCGCTCGCCGCGGCGCTTCGCGCCGACGCTCACCGGTAGCGCAGCGAGAGGTCCACCGCGCGCACATGCTTGGTGAGGGCGCCGACGGAGATGTCGTCGACGCCGGTCTCGGCCACGGCGCGCACGCGCTCGAGGGTGACGTCCCCCGAGGCCTCCAGGCGGCAGCGCCCGCGCGCAATGCGCACCGCCTCCCGCAGCCCCTCCAGCGGGAAGTTGTCGAGGAGCGCCCGGCGGGCGCCGGCGGCGACCGCCTCCTCGAGCTGGCCGAGATCCTCCACCTCCACCTCCACCTCGAGCCCGGGGTTGCGCGCCAGGGCGCGGCGCACCGCCTCGGCCACCGAGCCGAGGGCGGCGATGTGGTTCTCCTTGACGAGGACGGCGTCGTAGAGGCCCATGCGGTGGTTGTGGCCGCCGCCGGCGCGCACGGCGTACTTCTGCGCCGCGCGCAGGCCGGGCAGGGTCTTGCGGGTGTCCAGGATGCGCACCCCCGTGCCGGCCACCGCGTCGACGTAGCGGCGCGTCACGGTGGCCGTGCCGGAGAGGGTCTGGAGGAAGTTGAGGGCCGTGCGCTCGCCGGTGAGCAGCGGGGCCGCCGGCCCCTCGAGCTCGCACAGCACCGTCCCCGGCCCCACCCGCTCGCCCTCCGCCACGCGCCAGCGCACCGCGACGGCCGGGTCGAGGCGGGCGAAGACGGCGTCGAACCAGGGGCGGCCGCAGACCACCGCCTCCTCGCGGCAGACCACCGCCGCGGCGAGGCGCACGCCGGCATCCAGCAGCGCCGCGGTGCGGTCGCCCGGCCCCACGTCCTCGGCCAGCGCCGCGGCCACGTTGGCGGCCACCGCCTCGGGATCCGGCCCTGGCACCATCCTCGTCCCCCTCTCCTCGCGGCCAAGGCGCCCGATCTTAACAGCCGCCCGCCTTTCCGGTAACGTGGTGCGCCGCTTGCGGCCTGCAGCGAGGGAGGGGTATGGGGGGATCGATCCGGGCCCTGGGGGCGGCGCTGCGCGACCTCGTCCCCATCGTCGCCGTCGTCGCCTTCTTCCAGCTCGTGGTGCTGCGCCAGCCGCTGCCCGACCTCGGCCGCCTCCTCGGCGGGACCCTCCTGGTGGCCGCGGGACTGGCGCTCTTCGTGCGCGGCCTCGAGATCGGCCTCTTCCCCCTCGGCGAGTCCATGGCCTACGCCTTCGCCCGCCGCGGCGGCCTCGGCGCCCTGCTCGCCTTCGCCTTCTGCCTCGGCTTCGGCACCACCGTGGCCGAGCCCGCCCTCATCGCCATCGCCGGCGAGGCCGCGAAGGTGGCCGCGGCCGAGGGCCACATCGAGGGCAGCGCGCAGGCCCAGGCCCGCTACGCCCTCGGCCTGCGCCTGACGGTGGCGCTCTCGGTGGGGGTCGCCCTCGTCCTCGGCGTGCTGCGCATCCTGCGCGGCTGGCCCATCCACCGCATGATCGCCGCAGGCTACGTCCTCGTCGTGGTCATGACCGCCTTCGCCCCGCCCGAGATCATCGGCATCGCCTACGACTCGGGGGGTGTGACCACCTCCACCATCACGGTGCCGCTGGTGACGGCGCTGGGGGTGGGCCTCGCCTCCAGCATCCGCGGCCGCAACGCCCTGGTGGACGGCTTCGGCCTCATCGCCTTCGCCTCGCTCACGCCCATGATCTTCGTCATGGGCTACGGGATGCTGGTGGGATGAGCTGGGTTGCAGACCTCGGCGGCGCGCTCCTCGGCACCCTGCGCGACGTCGCCCCCATCGCCGTGATCCTGGCCTTCTTCCAGCTCGCGGTGCTGCGCCGCCCGCTGCCCAACCCGCGCCGCATCCTCCTCGGCACCCTGTGGGTGATGGTGGGCATGAGCCTCTTCCTCGTGGGGCTCGAACAGGCGCTGTTCCCCCTCGGCCGCACCATGGCGGCGCAGCTCACCGATCCCCGCCTCCTCGGCGGCGAGGCGGCGGCGTGGTGGCGCTACTGGCCGGTCTACGCCTTCGCCGCCGCCATCGGCTTCGCCACCACCCTGGCCGAGCCGGCGCTGCTGGCGGTGGCGATCAAGGCGCGGGAGGTCTCGGGCGGCGCCGTCGGGGTGACGGGCCTGCGGGTCGCGGTCGCCCTCGGGGTGGCGGCCGGGCTCGCCGTGGGCACCCTGCGCATCGTCACCGGCACGCCGCTGCACCACTACATCATCGCCGGCTACATCGTGGTGGTGGTGCAGACGCTCTACGCCCCGCGCATGATCGTGCCGCTGGCCTACGACTCGGGGGGCGTGACCACCTCCACCGTGACCGTCCCTCTGGTGGCCGCCCTCGGCCTCGGGCTCGCCTCCAACGTCCCCGGGCGCAGCCCGCTGCTCGACGGCTTCGGCCTCATCGCCTTCGCCAGCCTGTTCCCGATGATCACGGTCATGGGCTACGCTCAGCTCAGCGCCTGGCGGGCGCGAGGACGCGGCCCGGGGAGGAGCTGAGCCATGCACTTCAAGCTCATCATCGCGCTGGTGGAGGACCACAAGACCGACGAGGTGATGGAGGCGGCGCGCGAGGCCGGCGCCACCGGCTGCACGGTCATCGCCAACGCCCGCGGCGAGGGGCTGCGCCAGCCCAAGACCTTCTTCGGGCTGAGCCTGGAGACCCAGCGCGACGCCGTCCTCTTCCTCGTGGAGGAGCACCTGGCGCGGAAGATCCTCGAGACCATCGCCCGCGTCGGCGAGTTCGACAGCAAGCCCGGCACGGGCATCGCCTTCCTCCTGGACGTGGAGGATGCGGTGGGGGTGAGCCACCAGGTGAGCGCGCTGTCGCAGGTGGTGGAGGAGCGGATCTGAGGGGGGCACGGCCATGGAGCGCGAGGAGAGACTGGTGCGCGTACGCGACGTCATGCACCGCGAGTTCGACTGGGTCGACGGGATGGAGACGGTGGCCGCGGCGCTGGAGCGGATGCAGCGCCGCGGGCTCACCGCGCTGGTGGTGAAGAAGCGCCACCCGGACGACGAGTACGGGCTGCTGCTCGCCTCCGACATCGCGCGCAAGGTGCTCGCCCCCGACCGCGCCCCCGAGCGGGTCAACGTCTACGAGGTCATGGCCAAGCCGGTCCTGACCGTGGACGCCGACATGAACATCCGCTACTGCGCGCGGCTCTTCGACCGCTTCCGCATCTCCCAGGCGCCGGTGGTGGAGGGCGGCGAGGTGGTGGGCCTCGTGACCTTCCTGGACCTCGTCCTGCGCGGCATGGGCCCGGCGGCGGCGCGGTGAGCCGGTTCGGCGAGGTGGACCGCGCCAGCGGCCGCGTCGCCGGCGCCCGCTGGCTGCCGAGCCCCAACCGCGACGCGCGCCCGCCCGGGTGCGACGTGGAGCTGGTGGTGATCCACGCCATCAGCCTCCCGCCGGGCCAGTACGGGGGCCCCTGGATCGACCGCCTCTTCACCAACCGCCTCGACCCGGCGGCCCATCCCTACTTCGCCGCCGTCGCCCACCTGCGGGTCTCGGCGCACCTGCTCATCCACCGCGACGGCGGCCTGACCCAGTACGTGTCCCTGCACGAGCGGGCCTGGCACGCGGGCGAGTCCGCCTTCCGCGGCCGCCCGCGCTGCAACGACTACTCGGTGGGGATCGAGCTGGAGGGCCCGGAGGAGGGCCCCTTCGAGCCCGTCCAGTACCACACCCTGGAGGCGGTCCTCGCCGGCCTGCGCCGGGCATGGCCCGCCCTCACCGCGGACCGGATCGTGGGCCACGCCGACATCGCGCCGGGGCGCAAGCGCGACCCGGGCGCCGGCTTCGACTGGGTGCGGGTGCGCCGCGCCCTGGACGTGGAGGGGAGCGTCGCATGAACCTCATCGCCCTGCTCGCCGCCCTGGCCGCGGATGCCTGGTCGCTGCGGCTGCCCGCCTGGCGCGAGCGCGTCCCGCTCGCGGCCGCCGCCGGCGCCGCGGCGCGCCTGCCGTGGCCGGCGGACCCCACCGCCCGCGCCGTGCTCCTGGTCCTGCCCCTGCCCCTCGCGGTGGGGCTTGCACAGTGGCTGCTCGCGGGGCTCCTCGGCGGGCTCGCCTCCCTCCTCCTCGCCGCCCTCGTCCTCGCCCTCGCCCTCGGACCCGGCCCGCTCTGGCGCGAGGTGGACGGCTGGCTCGCGGCGCGCGCCTGCGGCGACGAGGCGGGGGCCGCCGAGGCCGCCGCCGCGCTCGGGCGGGACCTGCCGCAGGCGACGGTCGCGGACACGATCCTGGTGGAGGCGGTGCGACGGCTGTTCGCGCCCCTGCTCTGGTTCCTCGTCCTCGGCCCGGTGGGCGCGGCCCTCTACCGCTGCGCCTGGTGGCTCGCGCTGCGCGCGCCGGACGGGACCGCCGGGGCCGAGGTGCGCGAGGCCGCGCGGCGGCTCCTGTGGCTGCTGGACTGGCTGCCGGCGCGGGGCACCGCCCTCGCCTACGCCCTCGCCGGCAGCTTCGACGAGACCCTGGCGGGGTGGCGCTGCTTCGCCCGCCGCAGCGCCGACCCGGGACGCGGGGCCACCGAGGAGCTGCTGGTCTGCACCGGGCGCGGCGCCCTCGGCCTCGTGGGCGACGACGGCGAGGTGACGGCGGACCCCTCGGCCGAGGCCGTGCGGCGCGCCCGCGACCTCGTGCGCCGGGCCGTCGTGGTCTGGGTCACGGCGGTGGCGCTGCTGACCCTCGGCGGCTGGATCGCCTGAAGAGCTCGCACCCCAACAGCACCGCCACGCCGGCGGTGATGGCGGCGTCGGCGAGGTTGAAGGCCGGCCAGTGCCAGCCCCGCCAGTGCAGGTCCAGGAAGTCCACGACGTGCCCCAGACGGAGCCGGTCGGCGAGGTTGCCGACGGCGCCGCCGAGGACCAGCGCAAGCCCCAGCCCCTCGGCCCTGTGCCCCGCCTCGAGCCGCAGCAGCCAGCGCAGGAGCAGGAGCGAGACCGCCGCCGCCACCGCGGCGAGGAGCCAGCGCTGCCAGCCGCCGGCCTCGCGCAGCAGCGAGAAGGCCGCCCCCTCGTTGCGGACGAGGACGAGGTTCAGCACCGGCGCCACCGCCACCGCCTCGCCGGGCGCGAGCAGCAGCGTCGCCAGCACCTTGGCGGCCTGGTCCAGCAGCACCACCATGGCCGCGGTGGCAAGCCACAGGATGCGCTCGCCGCTCCAGGTCACGGGCGCCGCCGCGCCTCAGGCCACGCGGCGCCGCTCGCCGGCGCCGGCGACGTTCTCCACGCAGCGCCCGCACAGCGCCGGGTGGGCCGGATCGGCCCCCACGTCGGGCCGCCGGTGCCAGCAGCGCACGCACTTGGGGTGGGGGCTTCGCCGCACGTGCACCCGCACGCCCGCCAGCGCGCCGGGCGCGGCCTCGTCGGGGGCCTGCTCCAGGGGATGCAGGCGCAGCGCCGAGACCAGGAAGGCGAAGCGCAGCTCGTCGCCGGCCGGGGCCAGCCGCTCCAGCCGCTCGGGGGCGAGGTAGAGATCCACCTCGGCCTCCAGCGAGGAGCCCACCTCGTCGGCGTTGCGCGCCCGCTCGATGGCCCGCGCCACCTCGTCCCGCAGCGCCAGCACCTCCTGCCACAGCCGCTCGCCGAGGGCCTCGTCGGCGGCCGGTCCCACGGGGATCTCGTGCCAGGTGGCGAGGAAGACGCTCTCGGCGCGCTCGCCCGGCAGGTGGTGCCAGATCTCCTCGGCGGTGAAGCTCAGGATCGGCGCGAGCCACCGCACCATGGCCTCGGCGATGTGGTGAAGGACGGTCTGCGCCGAGCGGCGGGCGTGCCCGGCGGCCTTCGCCGTGTAGAGGCGGTCCTTGAGCACGTCGAGGTAGAAGCTGCCCAGATCGACGGTGCAGAAGTTGTGCACGCGCTGGTAGATGTGGTGGAACTCGTAGGCCTCGTAGGCCCGCACCACCTCCTCCTGCAGGGCGCGGGTGCGCTCCAGGGCCCAGCGGTCGAGGGCCACGAGCTCGGCCACCGGCACCGCGTCGCGCGCGGGGTCGAAGTCGTGGAGGTTGCCGAGGAGGAAGCGCGCGGTGTTGCGGATGCGCCGGTAGGCATCGGCCATGCGGTCGAGGATCTCGTCCGAGACCCCCATGTCGCCGCGGTAGTCGGTGGCCGCCACCCACAGCCGCAGCACATCGGCACCGAGGCGGTCCATGACCGCCTGGGGGGCGATGACGTTGCCCAGGGACTTGGACATCTTGCGCCCCTGGGCGTCCACGGTGAAGCCGTGGGTGAGGACCCCGCGGTAGGGGGCGACGCCGTTCATCGCCACCGAGGCGAGGAGCGAGCTCTGGAACCAGCCGCGGTGCTGGTCCGAGCCCTCGAGGTAGAGATCGGCCGGGAAGCCCAGCTCCTCGCGCTGCTCCAGCACCGTGTAGTGGGTGACGCCGGAGTCGAACCAGACGTCGAGGGCGTCGTCCACCTTGACGTAGTCCGCCGCCTCCTCGCCCAGCAGCTCCGCCGGGTCGAGGTCGTACCAGGCGTCGATGCCGGCCTCCTCGATGCGCCGCGCGACGGCCTCGATGAGCTCCGGGGTGCGCGGATGGAGCGCGCCGTGCTCGCGGTGGACGAAGAGCGCGATGGGCACGCCCCAGGAGCGCTGGCGCGAGATGCACCAGTCCGGGCGCGTCGCCACCATGGAGGCGATGCGCGACTCGCCCCAGGCCGGGGTCCAGCGCACCCCGCGGATGGCCTCGAGGGCGGCCTCGCGCAGCCCCTTGCGGTCCATGGCGATGAACCACTGCGGCGTGGCGCGGAAGATGATGGGCGTCTTGTGGCGCCAGCAGTGCGGGTAGCTGTGCCGGATCGGCTCGTGGGCCAGGAGCGCGCCGCGCGCGCGCAGGACCTCCACCACGTGGTCGTTGGCCTCGAAGACGAACTCGCCGGCGAAGAGCTCCGTGCCGGGGAGGAAGCGGCCGTCGTCGCCCACCGGGTTGTCCACCGGCAGGCCGTAGCGCCGGCCCACCTCGAAGTCCTCCTGGCCGTGGCCCGGGGCGGTGTGCACCGCGCCGGTGCCGGCCTCCACGGTGACGTGCTCGCCGAGGATCACCGGGACCTCGCGCGCCTGGAAGGGGTGACGCAGGCGCAGCCCCTCCAGCGCCGCCCCCTTGCAGCGTCCGAGGACCTCGTGGCGGTCGGCGCCGTAGCGTGCGAGCGCCGCGCCGGCCAGGGCCTCGGCGAGGAGCAGCCGCTCGCGCCGCCCGCCGATCTCGGCCGCGACGAGGACGTAGTCCACCTCGGGGTGCAGCGCCACCGCCTGATTGGCGGGCAGGGTCCAGGGGGTGGTGGTCCAGATGGGCACCGCGAGCGGCGCCTCCTCGTCGACGGCGCCGCAGCGCGCGGCGAAGGCCGCCGCATCGACGGCGGCGAAGCGCACGTCGATGGCGGGCGAGGTGCGCTCCTCGTACTCCACCTCCGCCTCCGCGAGGGCCGAGCGGCACTCGGCGCACCAGTGCACGGGCTTGGCGCCGCGCACCACGTGGCCGTTGGCGATGACGCGCCCGAGCGCGCGCACGATGTCGGCCTCGCAGCGGAAATCCATGGTGAGATAGGGCCGCTCCCAGTCGCCGAAGACGCCGAGGCGCTTGAAGTCGCGCTTCTGCCGCTCCACCTGCTCGGCGGCGTAGGCGCGGCAGGCCCGGCGGAAGGTGCGGGGATCCACCGCCTCGCCCGCCTTGCCGATCTCGCGCTCCACGTGCAGCTCGATGGGCAGGCCGTGGCAGTCCCAGCCCGGCACGTAGGGGACGTCGTAGCCGGCGAGCAGGCGCGACTTGTTGATGATGTCCTTGAGGACCTTGTTCACGGCGTGGCCGATATGGATCGCGCCGTTGGCGTAGGGCGGCCCGTCGTGGAGGATGAACTTCGGCCGCCCCCGCCGCGCCTCGCGCACGCGCGCATACAGCCCCATCGCCTCCCAGCGCGCGAGGATCTCGGGCTCGCGCCGCGGCAGGTTGGCGCGCATGGGGAATTCGGTCCTGGGAAGGTTCAGCGTGTCCTTGTAGTCCGCCATCGGCCCCTCTTCTCCCGGGTTCGTCCGGCCCGCTCAGGCCCCCGCCCGCACCGCCGCGAGGTAGGCCCGCGCCTGCCGGGCGTCCTGCGCGATCTGCGCCTTGAGCGCCGCCAGCGAGGCGAAGCGGCGCTCCTCGCGCAGCTTGTGCAGGAAGTCCACGTGGATGACCCGCCGGTAGATGTCGCCGGCGAAGTCGAACAGATGCACCTCCAGCAGCACCGCGCCGCCGCCCACCGTGGGCCGGCTGCCGACGTTGGCCACCCCCGACAGCGGCTCGTGCTCGAGGCCGAAGACCTCCACCGCGTAGACGCCCCGCAGCGGGGCCACCTTGCGCCGCAGCGGCACGTTCGCGGTGGGGAAGCCGATGCTGCGCCCGCGCCGGTCCCCGGGCATGACCCGGCCGCTGATGCGGTAGGGCCGCCCCAGCAGCTCCTGCACAAGCTCCATGTCGCCGGCGGCGAGGGCCTCGCGCACCCGCGTCGAGCTCACCCGCCGCCCGCCGAGCTGCACCGTGTGCATCCGCGCCACGGCGAAGCCGTGCCGCGCCCCCGCCCGCTCCAGCATGGCGAAGTCGCCACGCCGGCCGCGGCCGAAGCGGAAGTCGTCGCCCACCACCAGGTAGCGCACCCCCAGTCCCGCCACCAGCACCTCGTCGATGAAGGCCTCCGCCTCCATCGCCGCAAGGCCCGGGTTGAAGCGCAGGCACAGCACCCGCTGCACGCCGAAGCGCGCCAGCGCCTTGAGCTTCTCCCGCAGGGTGGTGAGCCGCGGCGGCGCCTCGCCGGGCGCGAAGTACTCCTCGGGCAGCGGCTCGAAGGTGACCACCACCGCGGGCAGCCCCAGCTCCGCCGCCTTCTCCGCCACCTGCCCGAGCACCGCCTGGTGGCCCAGGTGGACGCCGTCGAACTTGCCGATGGTGGCGACGCACCCCCGGTGCCGGGGACGCAGGCTGTAGTGTCCGCGTATGAGTTCCATGGCACCGCCGCGACCGGAAAGGGGCCGATTATACGGGAGTTCGCGGGCCGCTTCAGGCCGCCGCGGGGGCGCGCAGCGCCGCCGGCCGAAGCCCCAGGACCCACAGCACGAGGCCGTAGACCGCGGCCCCGAGCCCGATCCAGAGGGCGAGGCGCAGCGCCCGCCCGCCCGCATCCAGGGCGAGCCACGCCTCGAGCGGTCCGGCGCCGGCCGCCACCACCCCCGTCATCGCCGCCGTCGCCGCCGCCACCTGCAGCCCCAGGCGCCGCCAGCCCGGGCCCGGCCGGTAGTGCCCCTGGCGGCGCAGCAGCCACACCAGGGCGAGCCCGTTGACGCTGGCCGCGGCCGAGGTCGCCGCGGCCAGCCCGGCGTGGGCCAGGGGCAGCACCAGGGCGAGGCTGAGGGCGAGATTCACCGCCACCGCCACCAGCGCCACCCGCACCGGCGTGCGCGTGTCCTGGCGGGCGTAGAAGCCCGGTGCCGCCACCTTGACGAGGACGAAGCCCGGCAGCCCCGCGGCATAGGCCACCAGTGCCCGCGCCGCCATCTCCACGTCCTGCCCGCCGAAGGCCCGGTACTGGAAAAGGGTCGCGAGCATCGGGCCCGCCAGCGCCGCCAGCCCCGCCGCCGCAGGCACCGTGATCAGCGCGACCCAGCGCAGCGCCCAGTCCAGGGTGGCGCCGTAGGCGTCGGCGCGGCCGGCGGCGTGGTGGCGGGCGAGCTGCGGCAGCACCACCGTGGCCAGGGCGATGCCGAAGACGCCCAGCGGGAACTCCACCAGGCGGTCGGCGTAGTAGAGCCAGGAGATGCTGCCGGCGACGAGGAAGGAGGCGATCAGGGTGTCCACGAGGAGGTTGATCTGGGTCACCGAGGCGCCGAAGAGGGCCGGGCCCATGAGGCGGACGATGCGCCGCACCCCGGGGTCGCGGGGCGCCGGCCGCGGCCAGGCGAGGAGGCCGAGGCGGGCGAGAAAGGGCAGCTGGAAGGCGAGCTGGGTGAGGCCGGCGAGGAGCACGCCCACGGCGAGCGCCGCCACCGGGGGGTCGAGCCGCGGCGCAAGGAGCAGCGCCGAGCCGATCAGCGAGAGGTTGAGCAGCACCGGCGTCGCCGCGGGCACCGCGAAGCGGCCCCAGGTGTTGAGGACCCCGGCGGCGAGGGCCGTGAGGGCGATGAGGGGTAGGTAGGGAAAGGTCAGGCGCAGGAGCGCGGCGGCGAGCCCGCGCCGCCCGGGGTCGGCGGCAAAGCCCGGCGCGAAGAGCGCCACCACCGCCGGCGCCGCCACCAGCGCCAGCACCGTCAGCGCGAGGAGAAAGGCCCCCAGGGTGCCGGCGACGCGCCCCACCAGCGCCCGCACCGCCTCGGGCCGGTGCGTGCGGTACTCCGCCAGCACCGGCACGAAGGCCTGCGAGAAGGCCCCCTCGGCGAACATGCGGCGGAAGAAGTTGGGGATCTTGAAGGCGACGAAGAAGGCGTCGGTGGCCGGACCGGCGCCGAACAGGGCCGCGATGGTGACGTCGCGCGCGAACCCCAGCACGCGCGAGATGAGCGTCATCCCCCCCACCACGGCGGTGGAGCGCGCAAGATCCCGTCCCACCGGCGAGCGATCCCCCTGCGCGCCCCTCGCGCGCGTTGACACGGCCCGGGAGAATCCGCATAGTATGCGGCCTTTCGTTCGGGACGACCAGCAGGAGAGACGGCCTTGGCCAACACCCGGTCAGCGAGAAAGCGCGCCCGCCAGGCGGAGAAGCGCCGCCGGCACAACGCCAGCCTGCGCTCGATGGTCCGCACCTACATCAAGAAGGTCTACCGCGCCGTCCAGGCCGGCGACCTCGAGCGCGCCCGCGAGGCCTACCGGGCGGCGGTGCCCGTGATCGACCGCATGGCGGCCAAGGGGCTGATCCACAAGAACAAGGCGGCCCGTCACAAGAGCCGGCTCAACCGCCACATCAAGGCCCTCGGCGAGCAGCAGTCGGCCGGCGCCTGAGCCGCCCACGCCTCGCCGCCGCGCCCGCCCGCACCGCGCGCCGGTGCGGGCGGCTTGCTTTGGCCCCCCTCAGACGAGGACGAGGTTGTCGCGGTGGATGAGCTCGGGCTCGTCCACGTAGCCCAGGATGGCCTCGATGCGCGAGCTCGGCTGCCCCATGATCCGGCGCACCTCGTCGGCGTCGTAGTTGACCAGCCCCCGCGCCACCTCGCGCCCCTCGGGGTCGAGGCAGGCCACCAGCTCGCCGCGCCGGAACCGCCCCTCCACCCCGTGCACCCCCACGGGCAGGAGGCTGCGCCCCGCCTCCCGCAGCACCCGCACGGCGCCGGCGTCGAGGTGCAGCCGCCCGGCGACCCGGAGCTGCCCCGCGAGCCAGCGCTTGCGCGCCGCCACCGGCTCCTGGTCCGGCACCAGCAGGGTGCCGATCCGCTCGCCCGCGGCGACGGCGCGCAGGACCCCCTCGCGGCGGCCGCTGGCGATCACCGTGGCGGTCCCGGAGCGGGCGGCGCGACGGGCGGCGGCGAGCTTGGTCGCCATGCCGCCGCGGCCGAGGGCGCCGCCGTCGCCCGAGGCCATGGCGTCGAGGGCGGGATCCCCCACCGCACGCTCCTCCACCACCGGGGCCTGGGGGTCGCGGCGCGGGTCGCGCTCGTGCAGCCCCTCCTGGTCGGTGAGGATCACCAGCACCTCGGCCTCCACCAGGTTGGCCACCAGCGCGGCGAGGTTGTCGTTGTCGCCGAGGCGGATCTCGTCCACCGCCACGGTGTCGTTCTCGTTGACCACCGGCACGACACCGAGGGCGAGCAGCGTGCGCAGGGTGCTGCGGGCGTTGAGGTAGCGGCGGCGGTCGGCGAGGTCGGCGTGGGTCAGCAGCACCTGCGCGGTGTGGCGGCCGCGGGCCTGCAGGTGGGCCTCCCAGGCCTGGACCAGGGCGGCCTGCCCCACCGCCGCGGCGGCCTGAAGGCGGTGCAGCTCGTGCGGGCGGCTGCGCCAGCCGAGCCGGCTCATGCCCGCGGCCACCGCCCCCGAGGAGACCACCACCACCTCCCGCCCGGCCTCCCACAGGGCCGCCACCTCGCCGGCGAAGCGGGCCAGGGTCGCACCGTCGAGGCCGCGGCCGTCGGCGGTGAGCAGCGCGCTGCCGATCTTGACCACCCAGCGGCGGGCGTTGCGCAGGGCGGCCCGGTTCATGCCTCGGCCTCCGCCCGGCCGGCCAGGGCCTCGAGCCGGGCCATGACCGCCTCGGCCAGCGCCCGCGTCCCCGCCCCTGTGGCCCCGGAGACCGCGAACACGGGCCCGCGCCAGCCGAGGCGCGCACCCAGCGCCCGGGCCCGCGCCGCCGCGGTCTCGGCGTCGAGGAGGTCGGTCTTGGTCAGCACCAGCCAGCGCTCGCGCGCCGCGAGCGCGGGGTCGAAGCGGGCAAGCTCGGCGGCGACGGCCACGGCGTCCGCCGCCGCCGCGGCCTCGTCCTGGGTGCCGATGTCCACGAGGTGGAGCAGGATCCGGGTGCGCGCCACGTGCCGCAGGAAGCGGATGCCGAGCCCCGCGCCCTCGGCCGCACCCTCGATCAGCCCCGGGATGTCGGCCATGACGAAGCTGCGGCGGGGATCGACGCGCACCACGCCGAGGTGGGGGTGGAGGGTGGTGAAGGGGTAGTCGGCGACCCGGGGGCGCGCCGCGGAGAGCGCCCGGAGCAGGGTCGACTTGCCGGCGTTGGGCTTGCCCAGCAGCCCGACGTCGGCGAGGACGCGAAGCTCGAGGCGCAGCGTGCGGCGCTCCCCGGGCGTGCCCTTGGTGGCCTCGCGCGGTGCCCGGTTGGTGCTGCTCTTGAAGCGGGTGTTGCCGAGCCCGCGGCGGCCGCCGCGGGCCACCAGCAGGCGCTGGCCGGGAGCGACCAGGTCGCCGATGAGCTCGCCCGTGTCCTCGTCGTGGACCACCGTCCCCACCGGGACCGCGATCTCGAGGTCGGCGCCGCTGCGCCCGGTGCAGTTGCGGCCGCTGCCGTTGCCGCCCCGCTCGGCGCGGAAGCGGCGCTGGTGGCGAAAGTCGGCGAGGGTGTTGAGGTCGGGATCCGCCACCAGGTAGACGCTGCCGCCGTCGCCCCCGTCGCCGCCGTCGGGGCCGCCGCGGGGGATGAAGCGCTCGCGGCGGAAGCTGACGCAGCCGTCGCCGCCGTCGCCGGCCTCGACCCGGATGGTGACCTCGTCGACGAACTTCATGCCACGGCCCCCGGCCGCCCCTCCACCGCCCGGGATACGAAAAGGCCCCGCACCGCGGGGCCTCTCGCGCCGCGCGGTGCGGGCGGGATCACTCCGGGACGACGCTCACGTACTTGCGGTTGCGCGGCCCCTTGACCTCGAACACGACGCGGCCGTCGGCCTTGGCGTAGAGGGTGTAGTCGCGGCCGCAGCCGACGTTGCGGCCCGGATGGAAGCGCGTGCCGCGCTGGCGGACGATGATGTTGCCCGCCGCCACCCGCTCGCCGCCGAAGCGCTTGACGCCGAGCCGCTTGCTGATGGAGTCGCGGCCGTTGCGCGTGCTGCCGCCTGCCTTCTTGTGCGCCATGGGTGCTCTCCCCTCAGACCTCGATGCCGGTGATGCGCACCTCGGTGTAGTCCTGCCGGTGGCCCATCCGCTTCATGTGGTGCTTGCGCCGCTTGAGCTTGATGATGCGGATCTTGGGCCCGCGCCCGTGCGCCTGCACCGTGGCCCGCACCCGGCCGCCCTCGACGAAGGGGGCACCGACCCGCACCTCCCCGCCGTCGCAGACCATGAGCACCCGGTCGAAGGTCACCTCGGCGCCGGGCTCGACCGCAAGCCGCTCCACACGCAGCCGCTCGCCCTCGCGCACCCGGTACTGCTTGCCTCCGGTCTGAATCACCGCATACATCGTCCGTCGCCCCTTGGAAGAACTGGGTCCCATGCCAAACCACGGAAAAGCGGAATTCTAGCGGCCGCGCCGGGCGCGGGTCAAACGAAGCTCACAGGGGCGGCAGCCCCGGCCCCAGCCCCCGCAGCAGGTTGCGCATGCCGCCCTTGCGGCGCATGCGCTTCATCAGCTTCTGCGCCTGGTGGAACTGCTTCAGCAGCCGGTTGACGTCCTGCACGCGCGTCCCCGAGCCGGCGGCGATGCGCCGCTTGCGCGAGCCGTTGATGATGTCGGGCCGGCGCCGCTCGCGCGGGGTCATGGAGTTGATGATGGCGATGACGCGCCGCAGCTCGCGGTCATCCATCTGCGCCCGCACCCCCTCGGGCAGCGAGGCCGCCCCCGGGAGCTTGTCCAGCAGTGCCGCCACGCCGCCCATGCGGCTCATCTGCTCGAGCTGGTCGCGGAAGTCCTCGAGGTCGAAGCCCTCGCCCTTGCGCACCTTGCGCGCGAGCTTCTCGGCCTTGTCGCGGTCGACCTTGCGCTGGACCTCCTCCACGAGGCTGAGGACGTCGCCCATGCCGAGGATGCGCGAGGCCATGCGCGCGGGGTCGAAAGGCTCGAGGGCGTCGCTGCGCTCGCCGACGCCGAGGAACTTGACCGGGCGGCCGGTGATGTGCCGCACCGAGAGGGCGGCGCCCCCCCGCGCGTCGCCGTCCGCCTTGGTGAGGATCACGCCGGTGAGCGGCAGGGCGGCACCGAAGGCGCGGGCGGCGTTGGCCGCGTCCTGGCCGCTCATGGCGTCCACCACGAACAGCGTCTCGGCCGGGTTCAGGGCCGCGTGCAGCGCCTGCACCTCGGCCATCATGGCCTCGTCCACGTGGAGGCGGCCGGCGGTGTCGACGACGAGGACGTCGGCGACGCGGCGGCGCGCCTCGGCCAGGGCCTCGCGGGCGATGGCGACCGCATCACGCGTCCCGCCCGGCTCGTGGAACGGCACCCCGAGCTCGGCGGCGAGGGTGCGCAGCTGATCGATGGCGGCGGGGCGGTAGACGTCGCAGCTCGCCAGCATCACCGAGCGGCGCTCGCGCTCGCGCAGCAGGCGCGCGAGCTTGGCCGCGGTGGTGGTCTTGCCCGCGCCCTGCAGGCCGGCGAGGAGGATCACCGCCGGCGGCTCCACCGCCAGGCGCAGCCCCTCGGCCGCGCCCCCCATGACCGCCACCAGCTCGTCGTGGACGATCTTGACCAGGGCCTGGCCGGGGGTCAGGCTCCTCGTCACCTCCTGCCCCAGGGCCCGCTCGCGCACCCGCTCGATGAAGGCGCGCACGACCGGCAGCGCCACGTCGGCCTCGAGCAGCGCCATGCGCACCTCGCGCAGGGTGTCGCGGATGTTGTCCTCGGTCAGGCGTCCCTGGCCGCGCAGGCGGTCCAGGGTCCGCGTCAGGCGCTGGGTGAGGTTGTCGAACACGGCCCCTCCGGCGGCGGGCGATGCGGTGGCTGCGGAGGCGCCATTATAGGTGAAGGAGAGAGCCGGCGCGCAGCGGCTCCACCGCCCGCCCGGGCAGCGCGGCACGCACCTCCTCGACGATGCGCGCCTCCTCGCCCGGCTTGAGGTGGGTGAGCAGGATGCGCGGGCGGTGGCGCAGCCGCGCCAGATCCGCGGCCAGCGCCCGGGGCACGTAGTGGCCCGCCTGCTCGGCGAGGGCCCGGTCGCGGTCGGGGAAGGCGCACTCGACGATGAGGACGTCAAGGGCGGGACCGGCGTCCAGGGCCTCCCAGAAGGCCTCGCTGGGCCCGGTGTCGCCGCTGAAGGCGAGGACCCGCCCGCCGGCCTCGATGCGCAGGCCCGCGGCGGGGACGCTATGGCGGACGGGCAGCATCTCGATGCGCCGCCCGCCGAGCTCGACCACCTCGCCGTGGCGCATGGGGAGGAGCCGCAGCACCGGGCGCGCGCGGGTCGGCAGGCGCGTGAAGTCGGGCCACAGCGCCCAGTTGAACACGTGCCGCCGCAGCACCTCGAGGGTCTCGGGCAGGGCGTGCACCTGCACCGGCTCCGCGATGCGGTCGAAGATGCTGTCGACGAGGAGCGGGATGCTCGCGACGTGGTCCAGATGCGCGTGGGTCAGGAAGACGTGGCGGATGCGCGCCAGGTCCTCGAGCGCGAGCTCGCCGACGCCGGTGCCCGCATCCAGGAGCACGTCCTCGTCCAGGCGCAGCGCCGTGGTCCTCAGCCCCTGCCCGATCCCGCCGCTGCAGCCGAGCACCTGCAGTCGCATCGATGGCTTCCGTCGCCCGCACCGGCGTCGATTCTTGCACACCGCGTGGGGGCAAGGAAGGGAAGCGGATCACAGCCGCGGCGGACCCCGGCGGGCGTTTTTCGCCTCGGCGAACTGTGCGATCATGCCGCGGACCGGCAGCCGGACCCACGCCATGATCCTGACCGCCGCCGCAGCCATCGCCCTCTACCTGGTCGCGGGAACGCTCCTCGCGGCGCGCCTCCTCCGCGCGGGACCGCCCGCCGAATCCCCGCGGCCGCTGATCCTGGGCCTGGCCCTGCTCGCCCTCCTCCTGCACGGGGCGGCGCTGCTGGAGCGGCTCCCCACCGGGACCGGCCTCGACCTCGGGATCTTCAATGCGGCCTCCCTCTTCGCCTGGGGCGCGGCCGGGGTGCTGGTGGCCGCGGCCCTGTTCCGGCCGGTGGAGAACCTGGGCGCGGTGATCCTGCCGCTGGCGGCACTCGCCCTCCTGCTCGACCTGCTCTTCCCCGCCCACCGGCCGCTGGACACCTCGCGCCACTGGGCCTTGGACCTTCACATCCTCGCCTCGGTGGCGGCCTACGCGGTGCTCACGCTGGCGGCGGTGCAGTCGGCGCTGCTGGCCCTGCAGGACCACCTCCTGCGCGCACACCGCCCCACCGGCGTGGTGCGCGCGCTGCCGCCGCTGCAGGTGATGGAGGGCGTGCTCTTCCAGTTCATCGGGGTGGGATTCGCGCTCCTCACCCTCGCCCTGCTCACCGGCTTCTTCTTCGTCGAGGACCTCTTCGCCCAGCACCTGGTGCACAAGACCGTGCTCTCGCTGCTCTCCTGGCTGGTCTTCGGGGCGCTGCTCGCGGGCCGCCTGCGCTTCGGCTGGCGCGGGCGCACCGCCATCCGCTGGACCCTGGGCGGCTTCGCGAGCCTCGCCCTCGCCTACTTCGGCTCCAAGCTGGTCCTCGAGCTCGTCCTCCACCGCACGGCATGACGGGCCTGCGACGCCGGTCACGGAAGCCGCCGGCGGACGGGCTAGAATCCACCGCATGAAGGCGCGATCCGCAGCCCTTCCCACCCTCGCCGCCGTGCTGCTCGCCGCGGCCGCGGCGGCCCCCGCCGAGCCCCTGTCCGCGGACGGCCTCGCCGCCCGCGAGCTCTTCCTCCTGCGCCCGAGCGCGGGGGAGGCAACGCCTGCGGGCTCGTTCGAACTCGGCGCCGAGCTCCTCGCGCCGCGGCTTGCCGCCGCGCCCGAGGCGGATCCCGCGGTGGACGCCGGGGCCCCGGCGCTGACGGGCGATGCCTTCACGCTCCTCGCGGGCCCGCGCGCCAGCCTGCGGCTGGGTGGCTTCCTGGGCGGCGGCGGGGAACTGCGCGTCTGGGGGGCGGAGGCGGGCTATCACCTCCGCCCGCCCGGCGCCGAGACCTTCGCACTGTCGCTGCGGGGCGGGATCGGCGGCCTCTCCGAGGCGGACGGCGGCGAGCTCACGAGCCGCGGCGTCGAGCTCGCGGTGAGCCGGGACTTCTCCCTGGTCACGCCCTACGCCGGCTGGGGGCGCCTGTGGCTGCGCGAGGACGGCGAGCGGCAGCCCCGGCAGGACCGCTACTTCCTCGGCGCCCGCCTCGGGCTGGGCGGTCTGCATCTGGACCTCGAGGGCGACGTGGGCGGCGAGGCGCCCGCCTACCGCCTGCGCCTGGACTGGCGCTTCTGAGCGCGCCTCTCAGCCGCCGCGTCGCAGCCGCTGCAGGATCCGCCGCGCCCGCTTGTCGGGCCGCCCCGGCCGGTGCACCGCGGAACGCCCCTCCAGGCGGCGCCGCTCCACCTCCTCGCGGCGGCGCGCCGCGCTCTCCTCCGTCTCCTCGTAGAGCAGGCGGGCCTTCGGCGCGGGGCGGCGCTGGCGCTCCAGCGCGCGCACGATCACCTCGTAGGTGTGCTCGCCGCGGGTGATGCGGAGGCGGTCGCCGGGGCGGATCTCCTTGGCGGGCTTGCAGCGCACGCCGTTGACGTGGACCTTGCCGCCGGCGACCGCCTCCGCGGCGAGGGCGCGCGTCTTGAAGAAACGCGCCGCCCACAGCCACTTGTCGAGCCGCATGCCGCCGCTCACGGCCGCGGCCCCCGTGGCGCCGGGCTCAGCGCGCGGCGGCCGCCTCCTGCGGCTCGGGCGGCCGGACCTCCACGACCCCCCGCATGCGCTCGAGGAGCTTCGGGCCGATGCCGCGCACCGCGAGCAGGTCCTCGAGGCTGCGGAACGGCCCGTGGGTCTCGCGGTAGCGGACGATGGCCTCGGCCCGGGCCGGCCCCACCCCGGGCACCGCCCGGGCGAGGGTCTCGGCGTCCGCGCTGTTGAGATCCACCCCGGCACGGGCGCCGAGGGCGGCCAGAAGCAGGATCGGGGCGAGAAGCAGACGTGCCCGTCGCATGCGGCATCCTCCCTGTCGCCGGTCTCTTCCCTGGGCGCCGGGCCGCGCCGGCCCGGCGCCGATAGCGTAGCCGCGCCTCAGCCCGCCCCGCCATCGGCGATCTCCGATGCGATCGTCCGCAGCGCCCGATCCGGATCGTCCGCCTGCGTCACCGGCCGGCCCACCACGAGATGGTCGGCCCCGGCCCGCACCGCCTCCGCCGGCGTCGCCACCCGCCGCTGGTCGCCGCGCCCGCTGCCCGCCGGCCGCACCCCAGGGGTCACCAGCAGGAAGCCCGCCCCGAGGGCGCGGCGGAGGCTGGCCGCCTCGCGCGGCGAGCAGACCACGCCGTCGAGACCGCTCGCCTGCGCGAGCCGGGCAAGCCGCATCGCGGCCTCGGCGGGCGAGCCGCCGATCCCCACCTCGGCCAGATCCGCCGCCTCCATGCTGGTGAGCACCGTCACCGCGGTGAGCAGCGGGCGCCGCCCGCCCGCGCGCTCGGCCGCCTCCCGCGCGGCCTCCATCATGCGCCGCCCCCCGAGGGCGTGCACGTTCACCATCCACACCCCGAGCGCCGCGGCCGCGCGCACCGCGCCCGCCACGGTGTTGGGGATGTCGTGGAACTTGAGATCCAGGAAGACCTCGTGGCCGGCCCGCTGCAGGGCCTCCACCACGCCGGGCCCGCAGCGCGTGAAGAGCTCCTTGCCCACCTTGACGCGGCACAGCGCGGGGTCGAGCCGCCCCGCCAGCGCCAGCGCCTGCTCCGCCCCGGCCACGTCCAGGGCCACGATGATGCGTCGGTCCGCGCTCATGGCTGGATCACCCCCCGTTGCACCCGATCCACGCCCTCTTCGCTGGTGAAGGCCCGCATCGCCCCCCAGGCCTTGCAGCGCGGGCACTGCCAGTGCAGGGCGCGGGCCCGGAAGCCGCAGCCGCGGCAGCGGTAGCGGGCGCGCTCGGCGAGCATCCGCGCAAGCGCCGCCGCCACCGCACGCCCGTCCTCGCCCGTGGGATCGCCGTCGGCGCGGAGCGCAAGCAGGGCGTGCGCCGCCTCGAGACCCGGCCGGTGCGCCAGCGCCTCGCGCAGCAGGGCCGCCGCCGCCTCGGAGCCCTCCCGGTCCCGCCGCAGCTCGGCAAGGCGCAGCAGCGCCGCCTCCGCCCCGGGCTCACGGCCGAGGGCGTAGAGCTCCCGCATCAGGCCCGCCTCGTCGCCGAGCATGGCGAAGGCCGCCTCGAGCCGCTCCACCACCGCCGGCGCCACCTCGGCCGCCGCCTCGCGGCGGATCTCGCGCAGCGCCCGCAGCGCACCGCGCGGGTCGCGCCGCGCCAGCGCCACGTCGGCGACGAGCAGCGCCGCGCGCGTGCAGCCGCGGTGCGCGGCCAGGGCCTCGCGCGCGCGCGCCTCGGCGCCGCGCAGGTCACCCGCCGCCCGCGCCTCCTCGCCCAGCTCGCAGAGGTAGTGGGCGATGCGCGCGCGCTGGTCGCGGCCCTGCCGGGCGAGGCGGCGTGCCGCGGCGATGGCCTGGGGCCACTCCCGCTCGCGCTCGTAGATCGCCATGAGCTGCTCCAGCGCCTCCGCACCCACGCGGCCGTCCCCCACCAGATCCTGGAAGATCGCCTCGGCGCGGTCGTAGAGACCGGCGCGGAGATAGTCGCGGCCGAGCTCGAGCAGTGCCTGGGTGCGCTGCGCGGGCTCCAGGGTGGGGCGGGCGATGAGGTTCTGGTGGATGCGGATCGCCCGCTCCAGCTCGCCGCGGCGGCGGAACAGGCTCGCGAGGGCGAGGTGGGTCTCCACGGTCTCGGAGTCCGCCTCCACCATGCGGATGAGCAGCTCCACCGCCTTGTCGGTCTCGTCGTTGAGGAGGTGGTTGATGCCGCGCAGGTAGTCGCGCGCCGAGACGGGGGGCGGGGCCGGCGGGCGGCGCCGGCCGGCGAGGTAGCCGCTGGCCGCGGCCAGCGGCAGCAGCAGCCACAAAAGCTCCAGCACTACCGCTGGTCTTCGCGGATCGGGATGGCGCGCAGATTCGCCACTTCCTGCTCCGCCAGCCGCGCGCTGCGGCGCAGCCGGGCGTTCTCGCGGCGCAGGCGCAGCCACTGCCCCACCGCCGCCACCAGGGCGACGGCGGCGCCGGCGGCGAAGGCCAGCGCCAGGGCCAGGGCCAGCGGCACCTCGACCCGCGCCACGTAGAGGTCGATGGAGACGGGGCCGGCGTTGATGGAGGCGAAGCCGAGGGCGACCACGAAGGCGGCCGCAAGGACCAGGAAGCGCAGCAGCCGCACCGTCGCCCCCCCGGCTCAGCGCCCGGCGAGAGCCCGCTCGCGGGCGGCGTTGACCCGCTCGCGCAGCTCCTTGCCCGGCTTGAAGTGGGGCACGTACTTGCCCGGCAGCGCCACCGGGGCGCCGGTCTTGGGGTTGCGGCCGATGCGCGGGGGGCGGTAGTGGAGGGAGAAGCTGCCGAAACCGCGGATCTCGATCCGCTCGCCCGAGGCCAGGGCCTCGCTCATCTGCTCGATCAGGCTCTTGACCGCGAGCTCCACGTCCCGATAGGCGAGATGGCTCTGCTTGCGCGCCAGGTTCTCGATCAGCTCGGACTTGGTCATCCTCCCGCTCCCCCTCGGACGCCCTCGGCAACACCCCGCCGCACGGGGCGGGGCGGCGGGCACGGGCCTCGCCCGCGCCCGCCCGCCGTCACTCCTCGCTGCCGCCCTCGAGCTGCTCCTTGATGAGGTCGCCGAGGGTGGTCTTGGTGGGCCGCGGCGCCGAGCGCCGGTAGTCCTGCAGCGCCGCTGCCTCCTGCTCGCTCTCCTTGGCCCGGATCGAGAGCGTGATGAGGCGGTTCTTGCGGTCGACGCCGACGAACTTGGCCTCCACCTCGTCGCCCGCCTTCAGATGGTTGCGTGCGTCGTCGACGCGGTCGCGGGCGATCTCGGAGGCGCGCAGGTAGCCCTCCACACCCTCGGCGAGGCTGATCACCGCCCCCTTGGGTTCGACCTCCTTGACCACGCCGCGCACGATGCTCCCCTTGGGGTGCTCGGCGACGTAGGCCGAGAAGGGATCCTGCTGCAGCTGCTTGATGCCCAGCGAGATCCGCTCCCGCTCCGGGTCCACGGAGAGGATCACCGCCTCGACCTCGTCCCCCTTCTTGTACTGGCGCAGGGCCTCCTCCGGGTCGCCCTCCCAGGTCAGGTCGGAGACGTGGACGAGTCCGTCGATGCCGCCCTCGAGGCCGATGAAGATGCCGAAGTCGGTGATGGACTTGACCTTGCCCGTGACGCGCTCCCCCTTGTTGTGGTTGGCCGCGAACTCCTCCCACGGGTTGGGCAGGCACTGCTTGATGCCGAGCGAGATGCGGCGCCGCTCCTCGTCCACCTCGAGCACCATCACCTCCACCTCGTCGCCCACCTGCACGACCTTGGAGGGATGGATGTTCTTGTTGGTCCAGTCCATCTCGGAGACGTGGACGAGGCCCTCGACCCCCTCCTCGATCTCCACGAAGGCGCCGTAGTCGGCGAGGTTGGTGACCTTGCCGAAGAGCCGCGTGCCCACCGGGTAGCGGCGGGAGATGTCCTCCCACGGATCCTCGCCGAGCTGCTTGAGGCCGAGGGAGACGCGCTCGCGCTCGCGGTCGAACTTGAGGACCTTGACCTCGATCTCGTCGCCGATGTTGACCACCTCCGAGGGGTGGCGGACCCGCTTCCAGGCCATGTCGGTGACGTGAAGCAGGCCGTCGATGCCGCCGAGGTCCACGAAGGCGCCGTAGTCGGTGAGGTTCTTGACGATCCCCTTGAGGACCTGGCCCTCCTGGAGGCTGTTGAGCAGGGCCTCGCGCTCGGCGCTGTACTCCTGCTCCACCACCGCGCGGCGCGAGACCACCACGTTGTTGCGCCGCTGGTCGAGCTTGATGACCTTGAACTCGAGGTCCTTGCCCTGCAGGTAGGTGGGGTCGCGCACCGGCCGCACGTCCACCAGCGAGCCCGGCAGGAAGGCGCGGATGCCGCCGATGTCCACGGTGTAGCCGCCCTTGACCTTGCCCGTGAGCCGCCCCGTGACCGGCTCGCCCTTCTCGAACGCCTCCTGCAGGCGCATCCACGTGCGCAGCCGCCTGGCCCGCTCCCGCGACAGGCGCGTCTCGCCGAAGCCGTCCTCCACGGCGTCGAGGGCGACCTCCACCTCGTCGCCCACCTTGACCTCCAGCTCGCCCTGCTCGTTGGTGAACTGGGACAGGGGGATCACCGCCTCCGACTTCAGCCCGGCGTTGACCACCACCCCCTCGGGACGGATGTCCTCCACCACGGCCTTGACGATGGTGCCCGGACGCATCTCCGTCCCGGCGAGACTCTCCTCGAACAGCTGCGCGAAGCTCTCACTCATGAGTTGCCATACCCTGGCCCCGTCGCCGGGACCCCCGGTTGTGCCGCGGCCTCGCGACCGCGGATCCGTACCCCGGGCCGGCGGCCCTGCGCCCCCGGCCCACCCTTCGACGCGGCGCCGCCGCGCCGCCCAGGCTCCCTGCCGTCGCTGCGCCGGCCGGGCGCTCCCGCCCGCGCCGCAGGCTCAGGAGGCATCCGGCACCGCCCCGCCGAGCCGCGAGCGGACCTCGGCGAGGACGCGCGCCACCACCTCCTCGACCCCGATCCCGGTGGTGTCGATCACCACCGCGTCCGGGGCGGCGACAAGAGGGGCATGCCGCCGCCCGGCGTCGCGGGCATCCCGCGCGGCAAGCTCCCCAAAAAGATCTGGAAGCTTAGCATCCAGCCCTTGTTCCAACAACTGCTTATGGCGCCGGCGGGCGCGCTCCTCCACGCTCGCGGTGATGAAGAACTTCGCCACCGCGTCCGGGAAGACCACCGTGCCCATGTCCCGCCCGTCGGCGACCAGCCCCGGCGCACGGCGGAAGGCGCGCTGGCGCGCGAGCAGCGCCTCGCGCACCTCGGGCAGCGCGGCGATGCGCGAGGCCGCCTCGCCGCAGCGCTCGCTGCGAAGCGCCGCGGTGACGTCCTCGCCGGCGAGCCGCACCCGATCCCCCTCGAAGGCGAGATCGAGCCCCGGCGCCAGCGCCGCCACCGCCGCGCCGTCGGCGAGGTCGACGCCCGCTCTGCGGGCGGCCAGCGCGAGGGCGCGGTAGAGGGCGCCGCTGTCCAGGTAGTGCCAGCCGAGGATCCCGGCCAGACGGCGCCCCACGGTGCCCTTGCCGGAACCGCTGGGCCCGTCGACGGCGATCACGGGGGTGTCGGAGGGTGGCGCCTGGGTCATGTCCGGACCTCGAAGGCCCCGCAGTATACACCCGCCCCGCCCTCAAAGGGCGCGGGCCATGATCAGCGCGTCCTCGCGTCCGTCCGCCGCCGGGTAGTAGTCCCGGCGCACGCCCACGGTGTCGAAGCCGAGATCGCGGTAGAGGCGGATCGCCACCCGGTTGGAGGGGCGCACCTCGAGGAAGGCGCTGTCGGCGCCGGCCCGGCGGGCCTGGTCGATGAGGTGCTCGAGGATGAGCCGCCCGATCCCCCGCCCCTGGTCCTGCGGGCGCACGCAGAGGTTGAGGATGTGGCACTCCCCCACCGTCACCGACATCAGCCCGTAGCCGCGGATCTCGCCGCCCTCTTCGTAGACCCAGCCCGGATAGCCCGCGCGCAGGCAATCGCGGAAGATGCCCTCGCTCCAGGGGAAGGCGTAGGCGGCACGCTCGATGGCGATCACCGCAGGGAGGTCCGCCGCGCGCAGCGGGCGCAGCGCCGCAAGCCGCCGGGCCACCGCGTTCACGGCCCCGCCTCCCCGGCGGCGACGCGGCGGGCCAGGCACAGGTCCTCCCACGCCCGCCGCTTCTGCTGCGGCGAGCGCAGCAGGTAGGCCGGGTGATAGGTCACCACCACCGGCACGCCGGTGCCGGGCAGGCGGTGGACGCGCCCGCGCAGCCGCCCGAGACCCTCCGCGGTGCCGAGCAGGTTCTGCGCCGCGATGCGGCCCACGGCGAGGACGACCCGCGGCGCCACCAGGGCGAGCTGCCGCTCCAGGTACGGCCGGCAGGCGGCCGCCTCCTCGGGCAGCGGGTCGCGGTTGTCCGGGGGGCGGCATTTGAGGACGTTGGCGATGTAGACCCCGCGCCCGCGGACGAGGCCGATGGCGGCGAGCATGCGGTCGAGCAACTGACCCGCCCGGCCCACGAAGGGCTCGCCGCGCCGGTCCTCCTCCGCCCCCGGGGCCTCGCCCACCACCATCCACGGGCCGGTGCGGTCCCCGACCCCGAAGACCGTGCGGGTGCGGCCGCGGTGCAGGGGGCAGCGGGTGCAGCCCTCCACCAGCGAGGCCAGCCGCTCCCAGTCCGCGCTCTGCGGCCCGTCGGGCGCCGCCCCCGCCCCGGCGGGTGTCCCCGGCGGCGCCGCGGCCACGGGCGGGTGCGCCGTGCGGCGCACCCACACCGTGATGCCCATGGCCTGCAGAACTGCGAGTCGGCGTGCGTCCATGGCCCGAACCGCGCGGCCGCCCAGGGCCCTAGCCTAAGGCCGCACCGGATGGAAGACCACCCCGGGCCGCCCGCTCAGACGTCGCCCGCCTGGGGGTGGGTCTTGGGCTCGCCCTGCAGGATCCGGTTGAGGGCGTTGATGTAGGACTTGGCCGAGGCGATGACGATGTCGGTGTCGGCCCCCTGGCCGTTGACCACGCGCCCGTTCTTGCGCAGCCGCACCGTGACCTCGCCCTGGGCGTCGGTGCCGGTGGTGATGCTGTTGACCGAGTAGAGGAGCAGCTCGGTGCCGCTGGCGACGATGGATTCGATGGCGCGGAAGCTGGCGTCCACGGGGCCGTCGCCGCGCGCGGTGGCCGTGCGCTCCTCGCCGTCCACGGCGACGGTGACCGTGGCCTCGGGGGTCTCGCCGGTCTCGCTGCAGACCCGCAGATACACCAGGCGCAGGCGCTCCTGCCCCGTCACCACCGCGGTCTCGCTGACGAGGGCCTGCAGGTCCTCGTCGTAGATCTCGTGCTTCTTGTCGGCGAGCTCCTTGAAGCGGGCGAAGGCCTCGTTGAGGGCCTCCTCGGAGTCGAACTCGATGCCCAGCTCGCGCAGCCGCGTGCGGAAGGCGTTGCGGCCCGAGTGCTTGCCGAGCACGATGCGGTTGGCGCTCCAGCCCACGTCCTCGGCGCGCATGATCTCGTAGGTCTCGCGCTTCTTGAGCACCCCGTCCTGGTGGATGCCCGACTCGTGGGCGAAGGCGTTGGCGCCCACCACCGCCTTGTTGGGCTGCACCGGGAAGCCGGTGATGGAGGCCACCAGGCGCGAGCAGGGCACGATCTGGCGGGTGTCGATGCCGGTGTCGCAGGGGAAGCGGTCCTGGCGCGTGCGCACCGCCATCACCACCTCCTCGAGGGCGGCGTTGCCGGCGCGCTCGCCGAGACCGTTGATGGTGCACTCCACCTGGCGCGCGCCGGCGAGCACCGCGGCTAGCGAGTTGGCCACCGCGAGCCCCAGGTCGTTGTGACAGTGCACCGACCACACCGCCTTGTCGGCGTTGGGCACCCGCGCCATGAGCTCGGCGATGAGGGCCCCGAACTGGTCCGGCAGGGCGTAGCCCACGGTGTCGGGGATGTTGACCGTGGTGGCGCCGGCGGCGATCACCGCCTCCAGGATGCGGCAGAGGAAGTCGGGCTCCGAGCGGCCGGCGTCCTCCGGCGAGAACTCCACGTCGTCGGTGTAGCGGCGCGCCCGCCGCACCGCCCGCACGGCGTGCGCCACCACCTCGTCGGGCTCGAGCCGCAGCTTCTCCCGCATGTGGATGGGCGAGGTGGCGATGAAGGTGTGGATGCGCGCCCGCGCCGCCGGGCGCAACGCCTCGGCGGCGCGGTCGATGTCGGCGTCCTTGGCCCGCGCGAGGCCGCAGACGGTGCTCTCGCGCACCGCCTCCGCGACCGCCTGCACGGCCTCGAAGTCCCCGGGGCTGGCGATGGGGAAGCCGGCCTCGATGACGTCGACGCGCAGCCGCTCCAGCGCCTTGGCGATGCGCACCTTCTCGTCCCGCGTCATGGAGGCGCCGGGGCTCTGCTCCCCGTCGCGCAGGGTGGTGTCGAAGATGATCAGCCGATCGCTCATGTTCCTGCCCTTCGCTCGTGTCCGACTCCCGGACCTGCGCCGGTCCGGCCTGGCCTCTCTCGTATCGGTGTCCCCCGCGGGGGTTGTGAGGTGGGTTCAGTTGCCGCCGTGCGGCGGCAGGAGTCGCAGCAGGCGAAGGCCGAGCGCAAGGCCCCGGCGCGGAAGGCCGGTGCGGCGGGAGACGGTGCTGCGCCCGGTGCGGTGGTCCATGATGCAGTCCACTATAGCCCCTCGCCCCCCGCCTGCCAACACTCAGCCCTGCCCGCCGCGGCGGGCGGCGCGCCGGCGCCGGAGCCCGGCCACCGTCCACACCGGTCCCGAGAGGGCGTAGACCGCCGCCATGGTGAACAGGACCACGGCCGGCTGCACGAAGACCACGGCGAAGAGGACCGCCACCGCCACCGCGGCCATGAAGGGGACACGACCCTTGAGGTCGATGTCCTTGAAGCTGTAGTAGCGGATGTTGCTGACCATGAGCAGGCCGGCGGCGATGGTGAGGGCGAAGGCCGGCAGCGCCAGCGCCCGCCCGTCCCACCCCGCCTGGGCGCCGACCCACACCAGGCCCGTCACCAGCGCCGCCGCCGGCGGGCTCGCCAGCCCCTGGAAGAAGCGCTTGTCGACGATCCCCACCTGGGTGTTGAAGCGCGCAAGGCGCAGCGCCGCGCAGGCGGCGTAGAGGAACGCCGCCAGCCAGCCCGGCTTGCCGAGCCCCACCAGCGCCCACTGGTAGACCACCAGGGCCGGGGCGAGGCCGAAGGAGACGACGTCGGCGAGGCTGTCGTACTGGACGCCGAACTCGGACTGGGTCTGGGTCAGGCGTGCCACGCGTCCGTCGAGCCCGTCCATGAGCATGGCGACGTAGACGGCCACCGCCGCCGCCTCGTAGCGCCCGCCCATGGCGGCGACGATGGCGTAGAAGCCGGCGAAGAGCGCCGCGGTGGTGAAGAGGTTGGGCAGGAGGTAGACGCCGCGGCGGCGCACCCGCCCGCCGGTGCCGTCGGGTCCGCTCATGCCGTCGCCGCCTCCCGCGGTTGCGCGTGCACCAGCTCGCCCACGAGGTGGCTGCCGGCGAGCAGGCGCGTCCCCGGCTGCACGCCGATCCGGCTCGTCGCCGGCAGCAGCAGCCCCACCTCGGTGCCGAGGCGCACCCGGCCGCAGCGCTGGCCCTGGCCGAGCCGCTCGCCCGCGCGCACCGCAAGCCGCACCCGCCCGCGCCCGATGCGGCCCGGCAGCACCAGCACCACGTCGTCACCCTCGTCGGTGCGCAGCCACACCCCGACGGCATCCCCGTCCTCCCCCTCCGGCACGAAGGGGGGGCGCCCCAGCTCCATCACCCGTCCCTCCACCGGCGCACGCAGGACGTAGCCGCCGAGCAGCGGCATGCGGATCGCCACCTCCACCGCCTCGCGCCCGAGGAAGGGGTCCCGCACCCGCCCGACGCGCAGCACCCGCCCGTCGCAGGGGCTGACGATGCCCAGCGGCACCGCCGGCACCGCCCGCTCGGGATCGCGGAAGAGCCAGGCCGCGGCGGTCCCGAGCGCAGCCGCGGCCGCGGCCGCCAGGGGGCGGTCGGCGGCGGCCGCGGCGAGGGCCGCCGCCACGCCGAGCGCCGCCAGGTAGCGCCCCTCCGGCAGGATCATGGCCGTGCTCAGTTGACCTCGCGGTCGACGATCTTGCCGGCCTGGATCCAGGGCATCATCGCCCGCAGCCGCTCGCCCACCTGCTCGATGGGATGCTCGCGCCCGAGGCGGCGCAGGGCCTTGAGCCGCGGCGCCCCGGCCTGGTTCTCGAGGATGAACTCCCTGGCGAACTCGCCGCTCTGGATCTCCGCGAGGATGCGCCGCATCTCCTCCTTGACCCGGCCGTCGATGATGCGCGGCCCGCGGGTGAGGTCGCCGTACTCGGCGGTGTTGGAGATGGAGTAGCGCATGTTGGCGATGCCGCCCTCGTAGATGAGGTCGACGATCAGCTTGACCTCGTGCAGGCACTCGAAGTAGGCCATCTCCGGCGCGTAGCCCGCCTCCACCAGGGTCTCGAAGCCGGCCTGGATGAGCGCCGTGAGCCCGCCGCAGAGCACCACCTGCTCGCCGAAGAGGTCGGTCTCGCACTCCTCGCGGAAGGTGGTCTCGATGATGCCCGCGCGCCCCGCGCCGATGGCCGCGGCATAGGCCAGCGCGAGCGCCTTGGCGCCGCCGCTGGCGTCCTGCTGCACGGCGATCAGGGCCGGCACGCCCGCGCCCTTGGTGTAGGTGGAGCGCACCAGATGGCCCGGCCCCTTGGGCGCGATCATGATGACGTCGAGGTCGGGGCGCGGCTCGATCTGACCGAAGTGGATGTTGAAGCCGTGGGCGAAGGCGAGCGCCGCCCCCGGGCGGATGTGGGGCGCGATCTCGTCGCGGTAGAGCCGGGCCTGGTGCTCGTCCGGCACCAGCACCATGACCAGGTCCGCCCCCGCCACCGCCTCGGGCACCGGCTTCACGGTCAGGCCGGCGCGCTCGGCCTTGGCCGCCGAGGCCGAGCCTTCGCGCAGCCCCACCACCACCTCGACGCCGGAGTCCTTGAGGTTGTTGGCATGGGCGTGGCCCTGCGAGCCGTAGCCGAGCACCGCCACCTTGCGGCCGCGGATCAGGGAGAGGTCCGCGTCCTTCTCGTAGTAGATGTTCATCGTCGATGGTCTCCGCTTCGGTGTTGGGACGAAAGGGAACCGGCGCCGCTCACACGCGCAGGGCCCGCTCGCCGCGGGCGATGCCCAGGACGCCCGAGCGCACCACCTCCAGGATCGCCTCGTCGGCGAGGCCGTCGAGGAAGGCGTCCAGCTTGGCCCCGGCGCCGGTGAGCTCGATGGTGTAGGTGGTGTCCGTCAGGTCGATGATGCGGCCGCGGAAGATGTCCACGCGGCGCTTGACCTCGTCGCGGTCGGCGCCGGTGGCGCGCACCTTGACCAGCATCATCTCGCGCTCGATGTGGGCGCCCTCCGTGAGGTCGCTGAGCTTGACCACGTCGATGAGCTTGTTGAGCTGCTTGGTGATCTGCTCGATGACGGCGTCGTCGCCCGTGGTCACCAGCGTCATGCGCGACAGCGACGGGTCCTCCGTGGGCGCGACGTTGAGCGACTCGATGTTGTAGCCCCGCGCCGAGAACAGCCCCGCCACCCGCGACAGCGCCCCGGCCTCGTTCTCCAGCAGAATGGAAATGATGTGCCGCATGGTCCCTACCTGAATCCGTGCCCCCGCCCCTTGCCGCCTCAGAGCAGGATCATCTCGTCCAGCCCCGCCCCGGCGGGGATCATCGGGTAGACGTTCTCGGTCTGGTCGGTGACGAAGTCGAGGAAGACGAGCCGATCCTTCATCTCGAGGGCCTTGCGCAGGGCGGGCTCCACCTCCTCCGGCCGCTCGACGCGCATCCCCACGTGCCCGTAGGCCTCGGCCAGCTTGACGAAGTCGGGCAGCGCGTCCATGTAGGACATGGCGTAGCGCCCCTGGTAGAAGAGCTCCTGCCACTGGCGCACCATGCCCAGGTAGCGGTTGTTGAGATTGACGATCTTGATCGGCAGCCCGTACTGGCGGCAGGTGGACAGCTCCTGGATGTTCATCTGGATGCTGCCCTCGCCGGTGACGCAGACGACGTCGGCGTCCGGGTGCGCGATCTGCACCCCCATCGCCGCCGGCAGGCCGAAGCCCATGGTGCCGAGGCCGCCGGAGTTGATCCAGTGGTAGGGCTCGTCGAAGCGGTAGTACTGCGCCGCCCACATCTGGTGCTGGCCGACGTCGGAGGTGACGTAGGCCTTGCCGCGGGTGACCTTGTAGAGGGTCTCGATGACGTACTGCGGCTTGATGACCTCCTTGCTCGGGCGGTAGCGCAGGCACTGCTTGGCGCGCCACTCCTCGATCTGCTCCCACCACTCGCGCAGGGCGCCCTCGTCGGGCCGGCGCCCGCTCTCGCGGATGAGGCCGATCATCTGGCGCAGGACGTCGTCCACCGGCCCCACGATGGGGATGTCCACGCGCACGTTCTTGGAGATGGAAGAGGGGTCGATGTCGACGTGGATGATCTTGGCGTAGGGGCAGAACTTGGCGACGTTGCCGGTGACGCGGTCGTCGAAGCGGGCGCCGATGGCGATGAGCACGTCGCAGTGGTGCATCGCCATGTTGGCCTCGTAGGTGCCATGCATGCCCAGCATGCCGAGGAACTGCCGGTCGGTGCCGGGATAGCCCCCGAGCCCCATGAGCGTGTTGGTGACGGGGAAGCCGAGCATGCGCGCCAGCTCCGTCAGCAGCTTCGAGCCGCCGCCCAGCACCACGCCGCCGCCGGTGTAGATCACCGGGCGCCGGGCCGAGAGCATGAGCTCGACGGCGCGCTTGATCTGCCCGGTGTGCCCCTTGCGCACGGGGTTGTACGAGCGCATGGAGATGCGCTTCGGGTAGTGGAACGGCACCTTGACGTTGGGGTCGGTGACGTTCTTCGGGATGTCCACCACCACCGGCCCCGGGCGTCCGCTGGTGGCGATGTAGAAGGCCTTCTTGATGGTGAGGGCGAGGTCCTCGACCCGCTTGACGAGGAAGTTGTGCTTGACGCACGGGCGCGTGATGCCGACGGTGTCGACCTCCTGGAAGGCGTCGTTGCCGATGAGCTGGGTCGGCACCTGGCCGGTGAAGACCACCAGCGGCGAGGAGTCCATGTAGGCGGTGGCGATGCCGGTGACCACGTTGGTGGCGCCCGGGCCCGAGGTCACCAGGACCACGCCCGGGCGCCCGGTGGCGCGGGCGTAGCCGTCGGCGGCGTGGGCCGCCGCCTGCTCGTGGCGGACGAGGACGTGCTTGACGTCCTCCTGGCTGAACAGGGCGTCGTAGATGTGCAGGACCGCGCCGCCGGGATAGCCGAAGATGTGCTCCACCCCCTCCTGCTTGAGGCACTCCACGAAGATCTCGGCACCACTGAGTTCCACTGCTGCGCTCTCCTCGGCTGCGGCGCGGTTGCGACGACGGGCTTCGGCCCGCACGGGCGGACCGTGCTCCGAAAAGGCTGGAGTTTCCCCGGGCGAAGGTCTCTTATATGGTGTTCCCATGATGCGGTCAAGGCGCCGCATCGCCGCAGGGAGGTCCCGCCCATGCGTCCGCTGCTCGTGCTCGCCGCCGTGCTCGCGCTGCCGCCGGCCATGGCGGCGACGGTCTACCGCTGGACCGACGACGAGGGCGTGGTCCACTACGGGGCGGCCCCGCCGCCCGGCCGCGAGGCGACCCCGCTGCAGCTCGGCCGCGGGCCGGCCCCGCCGCCCCGCCCGCCCGCGGCACCGCCTGCGCCGCAGCGCCAGGCGGCGCCCGCCCCGGCCGCGCCGCAGGCGCGCGTCCCGCCCGAGGTCGCGGCCGAGAACTGCCGCCGCGCCCGCGCCAACCTCGGCCAGCTCACCATCACCGCAGTGCGCCGCTACCGCCTGCCGGACGGGCGGGTCGTCACCTTGACGGCCGAGGAGCGCCAACGGAGAATCGAGGCCGCCCGGGCGCAGATCCGCCGCTTCTGCACCGACTCCTGAGGATTCCGCCATGCCGTACCTGCGCCTACAGACGAGCGCCACGCTCGCCGCGGAGGACCGTGCGCCGGTCCTGCGCGCCCTCTCGCGGGCGGTGGCCGAGATCCTCGGCAAGCCCGAGCGCTACATGATGGTGGCGCTGGAGGACGGCGTGCCCATGGCCTTCGCCGGCGAGGACGCGCCCTGCGCCTACCTCGAGCTCAAGAGCATCGGACTGCCCCGCCATCGCACCGAGGAGCTCTCCGCGGCGCTCTGCGGCCTGGTGGAGAAGCACCTCGGCGTGCCCGCGGAGCGCACCTACATCGAGTTCACCGACCTCGAGCGCGACCTCTTCGGCTGGAACCGCCGCACCTTCGCCCGCTGAACCCGCAGGAGAGCCCATGCGCACCAGCCAGTTTCCCCTTCACACCCTCAAGGAGAGCCCGGCGGACGCCGAGGTGGTCAGCCACCGCTACATGCTGCGGGCCGGGCTCATCCGGCGCCTGGCCGCCGGCATCTACACCTGGCTGCCGCTGGGGCTGCGGGTCCTGCGCAAGGTCGAGCAGATCGTGCGCGAGGAGATGGACCGCATCGGCGGGCTCGAGGTCCTGATGCCCGCGGTGCAGCCGGCGGAGCTGTGGCAGGAGTCGGGGCGCTGGGAGCAGTACGGGCCGGAGCTTCTGCGCGTCCGCGACCGCCACCAGCGCGACTTCTGCTTCGGGCCCACTCACGAGGAGGTGATCACCGACCTGGTGCGCCGCGAGATCTCCAGCTACCGCCAGCTCCCGCTGCTCTACTACCAGATCCAGACCAAGTTCCGCGACGAGATCCGCCCCCGCTTCGGCGTCATGCGGGCGCGCGAGTTCCTGATGAAGGACGCCTACTCCTTCCACCTCGACCAGGCCTCGCTGGAGGAGACCTACGCCCGCATGCACGAGGCCTACAGCGCGGTCTTCCGCCGCTGCGGCCTCGAGTTCCGCGCCGTGCGCGCCGACTCCGGCGCCATCGGCGGCGCCGTCTCCCACGAGTTCATGGTCCTCGCCGACTCGGGCGAGGACGCCATCGCCTTCTCCGACGAGAGCGACTACGCCGCCAACGTCGAGCTCGCCGAGGCGCTTCCCCCCGAGGGCGCGCGCCCGGCCCCGGCGCAGGCCATGGAGCGGGTCGCGACCCCGGGGGCGCACACCATCGAGGCGGTCTCGACATTTCTCGGCGTCGAACCCGCGCGCTGCCTCAAGACCCTGCTCGTGGCCGGCGCCGAGGGCGGACTGGTGGCGCTGGTGGTGCGGGGCGACCACGAGCTCAACGCGGTCAAGGCGGCGAAACTGCCGGAGGTGGCGAGCCCGCTGCGCTTCGCCACCGCCGAGGAGATCGCCGCTGCGGTGGGCTGCGGGCCCGGGTCGCTGGGCCCGGTGGGCCTGCAGATGCCGGTGATCGTGGATCACGCCGCGGCGCACGTGGCCGACTTCGTCTGCGGCGCCAACGAGGAGGGCTTCCACCTGCGGGGCGTCAACTGGGGGCGGGACCTGCCCGAGCCGCGCACCGCCGACATCCGCAACGTGGTGGAGGGCGATCCCAGCCCCGACGGGCGCGGGCGCCTGCGCATCCGCCGCGGCATCGAGGTCGGCCACATCTTCCAGCTCGGCGACAAGTACAGCGCGGCCATGGGCGCCACGGTGCTCGACGAGGCCGGACGCTCCGTGGTCCTCACCATGGGCTGCTACGGCATCGGCGTCAGCCGCGTGGTCGCCGCCGCCATCGAGCAGAACCACGACGAGCACGGCATCGTCTGGCCCGAGCCCATCGCCCCGTTCCGCGTCGCCATCGCCCCCATCCAGTACCACCGCTCGGCCGCGGTGCGCGAGGCCGCCGACGCGCTCTACGCGCGGCTGTGCGCGGCCGGCGTGGAGGTGCTGCTGGACGACCGCGACGTCCGTCCCGGCGTGATGTTCGCCGACCTCGACCTCATCGGCATCCCGCACCGCGTCGTCGTCGGCGAGCGCGGGCTCGGGCGCGGGGTCGTGGAGTACAAGCGCCGCGGCGAGGCCGAGGCGGAGGCGCTGCCGCCGCAGGCCCTCCTCGAGCGGCTCGGGGTGGGCGCGGGGGGCTGAGCCCGTGCGCCGGGCGCTGCCGGCGCTGCTCCTCGCCTCCGCCCTCGCCGCCTACGCCGCGCCCCCGGTCGATCCCGCCCTGCGCGCGGCCCTGCGCGCGGCGATCGAGGCAGCGGACAGCTTCGGCGACCGCTTCGAGGCCGAGGTCTGGCTGCTGGACATGGCCACGCGCCTCGCCCCGTTCCTGCCCGATCCCGACGAGCGCCTCCGGCTCCTGCGCCTCGTGCACCGCGAGGCCACCCGCGCCGGCCTCCCCCCGGAGCTCGTGCTCGCGGTGATCGAGGTGGAGAGCGGCTTCGACCGCTTCGCCATCTCCGAAAGCGGCGCCCAGGGGCTGATGCAGGTGATGCCCTTCTGGCTCGAGGAGATCGGCCACCCCGAGGACAACCTCTTCGACCCCCGCACCAACCTGCGCCTGGGCTGCACCATCCTGCGCTACTACCTGGACCGCGAGGACGGGGACCTCGTGCGGGCGCTCGCCCGCTACAACGGCAGCCTCGGCAGCCCCCGCTACCCGGGCCGCGTCCTCGACGCCCTCAACCGCCGCTGGTTCCGCTGACGCCCCCCTCAGAGGGCGCCGAAGACCCGCCGCAGCAGATCGGTGCTCCGCGCCACGGGGTCGGTGCGGATCCGCCGCTCCTCCTCGGCCACCAGGGTGAAGAGCCCGTCCAGCGCCTTCTCCGTGACGTAGTGGTCGAGGTCGAGGTCCGAACCCGCCACGTAGGAGGCGATCTCCGGGCGGCCGGCGAGCCGCTGGTAGGCGCGGGTAACCCCGACCTCGGAGGCGGCCTGCCGCACCACCGGCAGGAAGCGGGCGTAGAGCGCATCGCGCGTGGTCCGGCGCAGGTAATCGGTGGCCGCGGTCTCGCCGCCCTGCCACACCGCCTGCACGTCCTCGAAGGTCAGCCCCCGCACGGCCTCGGCGAGGACCGGAAAGGCCTCCGCCGCCGCCCGCTCGGCGGCCCGGTTGAGGGTCTCCTCGAAGGCGTCGGCCTGCCCCCCGAGGCCGAAGCGGCGCGCCAGCGCCGCCGCCTTCTCCAGCCTCTCCGGCAGCGGGACATGGATGCGCGGGTCGTCCAGGAACCCGCCGGGGGCCGAGGCCCGCTGCGCCGCACGGCGCGCCGCCTCGATCAGGGCCTCGCGCAGGCCCGCCGTGATCTCCTCGGTGGAAAGCCCGGCGGGCGCCTCCCCCGCCTGCCCCGGCGCCGCCTTCCCGAGGGCGCCCTTGAGCCGGTCGAGCCAGCCCGCCTGCGCCGGTGCCCCCACCGCGAGGGCCACCCCCAGCACCACCCACCAGCGCCTCGCGAACCCGCCCATGCCGTCGCCCCCCCGCCGCCGCCCGTCCTTCCCGCGCCGGCCGCTCAGCGGATGCGGAACTGCGCCGGCGGCGTCACCGGCGCCTCCTCGCAGCGCACCTCGTGCACCTGCGCCGTGGGGGGACCCCGCCGGAGCCAGTCGCGGAAGGCCGCGAGGGCCTCCTCCGGGCCGCAGGCGAGCACCTCCACGCTGCCGTCGGGCAGGTTGCGGGCGTAGCCCGTGATCCCGAGCCGCTGCGCTTCCTCCCGCGCCGTGGCGCGGAAGAACACGCCCTGGACGCGCCCCGTGACGCGGCAGCGCAGGCAGCGCATCACGGCCCTCCCGCAGGCGGCGCCACCACCGCCTTCCAGGCGTCCGCCGGCACCGCCCCCAGCGCTGCGAGCTCCAGCCAGGCCAGGATGATGCCGTGCTCGGCAAGGGCCTTCCCGTGGAGCGCGGCGCTCACCTCGGCCTCGGCGCGCGCCAGATCCGCGGCCTCGCCCCGCTCGTAGCGGATCCGCACCTGATCCAGAGCAAGGTCGCGATACGCGAACTCCGCCACCGCCGCTTCGCGCTCGGCCATCGCCACCACGAGGCGCTGCCACGCCTGCGCGATCGCCGTCCCGCGCCCCGCCCCGCCGGCCGCGAGCAGCGCATCCAGCTCGGGGCGCGGCAGCCCCTTCGCCCGCAGCGCAGGCGCCGCAAGCTCCGCCGGGGGCTCCGCGGCACCCAGGAGCTCCGCCAGCCGCATCCGCTGCAGGCGCTGCTCGGTCTCGGCACGGACCCGTCCGGCGACGGCGCGCCGGTAGGCGGCCTGCGCCTGGGCGATCTCCACCTCCAGCGAGGCCTGATCCGACGCCTGCACCGTGCGCCGCGCCAGGCGGCGCGCACGCAGGAACTCCGCCGCGCTCATCTCCTCGTGACGCGCATGGGCGAGATCCGCCGCCACCGCCCCGAGGAAGGCCCGCGCCGCCTCCAGCCGCACCCGCGCCGCACCCGCCGCGTCGGCGGCAAGCCCCGCCGCCGCCACCGCACGCGCCATGGCCGCTTCCAGCGTCAGCTCCTGGGCCGCCGCCTCGGACGACGCCCAGAGCGCCAGCGCCCCGAGCCACGCCGCACACCAGCCGAGGACACCGCGCGGCGCCCTGCGCCCCGCGGCGCCGTTCCTCTGGGCGGTCACGAGCCGCCCCCGGCCTGCTTGCGCCGCTTGTACTCGAGAAACGGCATCATCTCGTAATGCCCCTCGGCGACGTACTCGGCAAGCCACAGGAAGTGCTCCGGTGTGCTCGTGGCACCGGTGTAGCGGAAGACGAGCCGGCCTTCCAGGTCGAAGAAGGCGATCACCGGGGTCGCCCAGACACGGTAGCGCCGCGCCATCGCCTTCTCGATGGTGGGGGTGCCGTCGAAGTCCACCACCTCCACGTCGCCCTCCACGTCCACCGTCAGGCAGCGGAAGCGCTCCCGGTAGTAGCGCTGCACCTCCGGGCGGTTGAGCACCGTGCGCCGCATCCGCTTGCAGTAGGGGCAGGTGTCCGATTCGAAGAACACCATCACCCCCCGCCTGCCCTCCGCTCGGGCCGTGGCGAGCTCCTCCCGGAAGTCGCCGAAGCTGGGCTCGAAGAAGTGCGTGTCCGGATCGCGCCCCTGGCCGGCGGCCAGACCCCAGGCCAGCGCGAGCATCCCCGCCACCACCCAGCGCATCCGCATTGCCCCGCCTCCCTTCATTCCTCCTTGGCCTTCGCCTCGCGCAGCATGGCCTCCAGCTGCTCGCCGTCCATGGGACCGACATGGGTCGCCGCGAGCTCCCCCTGCGGCGAGATCAGGAAGGTGGTGGGCAGCCCGAACAGCGACGGCAGCGGCAGCCGCACCGAGGGTGGCGCCCGCAGGATGAGGTAGCCGACGTCGTAGTCCTCCAGGAACATGGCCACCGCCTCCGGGTCGGCCTCCTCGTAGTTGAGGCCGACGACCACCGCGTCGCGGTCCTTGTGGCGCTCGTGGAAGGCGGCGAACTCCGGCAGCTCCTTGCGGCAGGGCGGGCACCAGGTGGCCCAGAAGTTGAGCACCACCCAGCGGCCGCGGAAGTCGGACAGGCGGTGGACCTGCCCCTGGAGGTCGGGGAGCGCGAAGTCGATGGGCGCCGGCCACCCGACGACGGGCGCCCACAGCAGCACGGCCAGCAGCCAGACTCTTCGCATCGCGGCACCTCCTTCGGTGGTGCGTCTCACCGTGCCACCAAGCCGGCGGCCGCGCAATCCCCCGCCGGGGGGCCGCGCTGGCGGGGGACGGTGGCCGCCGCTATCATCGTCGCAGGCCGCCTGGTGCGCGGCCCGAGGAGCGCGCAAGGATCCATGGCCCAGCTTCCGCTCACGGTGCCCCCGGTCAGCGAGGTGCGCGACCCGCGGGTGCCGGTCCGGCCCGGCGAGGTGCGGGCCTTCATCGCCGAGCTCCCGCTCGCCGACCCACGCGGCGCGGCGGCGCGCCTCGCCGAGGCGGTGGCGCGGCTCAACCGCCAGCCGCTGGCGGTGGCCGAGCGCCTCGCCCTGCTGGAGATCTACCGCGAGGGGATGGAGACGGTGCAGCAGCTTTTGCGGGCACCGCTTCGCGCCGACCCCAACGCCGTCCGCCGCAGCCGCGTCCGCGAGGGCCTGGCCCCCCTGCGCCGGCTCGTGCGCGAGATGGGATACGGCTACAAGCAGGCGGTGCTGGCGGACGTCGGGGACCACGGGGGCGGGCCGCGGCATCTCGCCCTCGCCATCACCCGGGCCCTGGAGATGCTCTCCCTCGAGCTCGCCCATGCCTGGGAGGCCTATCTGCCCGCGCCGACCCACGCCTGGCGCGAGCTGCACGCCCTCCTCGCCCACGGCTGCGCACGCGGCATCCTCGAGCGGCAACCCCGGCGCGACATCCCGGCGCCGCGCATCGCCTACGTCCGCACGGCGCTGCTCGCCCTCGCGGACCCCTACCGGCTTCCCGCGGGCGGCCTGTGGCAGGTGGCCCGCTACCTGGAGGAGGCCGCGCCGGCCGCGCCGCTGCTGCCGCCGCAGCCCGCCCGCCCCGCGCCGGAGGGCTATTTCGTGGTCGACCTCGCGGCCAACGCGCGCCCGCTGCCCCTGACGGAGGTCACCGCGCCGCTCGAGCCCGCGCGTCACCGCCTTCTCGACAGCGCCGGGCCGGTGGCGGCGCTGCGGCGCAGCGCGGAGGCCCTCGAGGCGGGGGACGCGGCGCCGGCCGCGGCCTTCGGCGAGGCGACCCCGCCCATGCACGCCCTGCACCTCGTCCGCCATCTGCTGCGGGCCTGGTGGGCGGCGCCGCGCCGCCGCCACGGCCGCCGCGAGCGGCTGGTCCAGGTGGCCGCGGTCTGCGGCCTGCGCGCCGCGCAGGCCCGGCTGCGGCGCCGGGAGGCGGAACCGAGCCTCGGCGGCGAGATCGAGATCCGCAGCCTGAGCGGGCTGCACAGCGCCGAGGCGCTCGCGGGAGCGGGCGAGGAGGCCCACCAGTGGCGGCTGCTCAACCACGGCCCGAACGGCGTCGCGCTCGGGGTTCCCGCGGAGCAGTCCGGTGCGCTGCGCGTGGGCGACCTCGTGGCCTTCCGCAATCCGGCGGCCGAAGGCGAGGCGTGGCTGACCGGCATCGTGCGGTGGCTCAGCCACGCCCACGGCGACGAGGTCCGCATCGGCGTCGAATATCTGCCGGGCGGCGCCTTCGGGTGCGAGGTCAGCGTCGAGGGCGAGGACGGGCCCACGCGGACGCAGCAGCCCGCCCTCGCCGTGGAGCGCGGCGACGGGATGGTCGAGGTCGTCGCCCCCCACGGCCTCTACCGGCCCGGTGCCACCATCCGCCTCGAGGCCGGCGACGGCGCGACCCATCTCGAGCCCCGCGGGCTCGTGGAGACCACCCGCACCCTCGACCGCTTCCTCGCGGTCCGGCTCTGAGCGGACGCCGAAACGAAGACGGCCCGCCGGGGCGGGCCGCCGTCACCCGAACCCGCCGGGCCTCAGGGACTGCGGTTGAGGTAATCGAGGTCCGAGGCCTCCACCTCCCCCAGCGACCAGGCGCCCCGGTTGCGGGCGTGCTCCACCGCCGCCGCCACCGCGTCCGGGCTCGGGAACCGGTCGATGGTGAACACCTGCCCCGGGTAGATGAGATCGGCGTCCCGGATCTGGTCGCGGTTGCGCTTGTAGATCAGCGGCCAGCGGAAGGGATCGCCGTAGACCTCCTCACGCCCGGAGATCTTCCACAGGCTGTCGCCCCGGACCACGGTGTAGCGCAGGACCGAGGCGCGAAGCTCCGCCAGCAGTCCGCTCGCGAGGGCGTAGGCGCGCTCGCCCTGGGCCTGGCGCACCGCCGCCTCGGCGTCCGCCAGCGTCTGGCGCTGCGCCGGCGTCATGTCGGCCTCGTAGACCTTGGCCTGCTCGATGAGCGCCTTGGCCTTCTCCAGCAGGGCCTGGTTGTAGCCCAGCTCGGCCTCCGCACGGGCCTGGTCGGCGAGGGTCTTGGCGCGCTCGTAGTCGCCGGCGTCGAAGGCCCGCTCCGCCGCCTGCAGGGTCGCGCTGGTGCCGGGCTGGAGGCCGTCCACGGATTCGGCGCGGGCCACCGCCGCGCGCGCGTCGGCGATCGCCTGGGCCGCGGCGGCGCGCGCCGCGGCACGCTTCTCCTCCTCGGTCGGCCCGCTGGGCTGCTGCGGCGCCTCGAGCTGCGCCTGCTCGCGCGGCGCCTCCTTGGGGGCGCTTGCGCAGCCGGCGAGGAGTCCGCCGGCGGCGGCCAGCGCCAGCGCGGTGCGGAAGAAGGTGGCCGATCTCATGGTGCGTGCTCCCTTGGGGATCCTTGTTCTTGCTCTCTTGCTCCGCTGCCGGCCCGCCGCGCGCCGTCGGCCGCACGCGCAGGCCGGCATCCTGCATCATTCGGACCGTAGCACCCGATATCCGCAAGTGTCAAGGTGGGTCGGCGCGACCCCGGTCGTCACCCGGGCGGGACCGGATGCTCAGCGCCCCGCGGCCTCGCGCCGCGCCTGCGCGGCCCGCTCGCGGGCACGCAGCGCCGCCTCGCGCGCCTCGCGGAAGCGCCTCGCCTCGAGGGCGCGCTCCGCCTGCTCCAGCAGCCGCTCGGCCTCCTCGAGCAGGGCCGGCGCCCGCTCTGCGGCGCCGGCCTGCCGCGCCGCCTCCACGGTCTGGCGCGCATCGCTCATCTCCTGCACCGGTGCGGTGGCGCAGGCGCCGAGCAGGAGGGCGAGGAGGACCGCGGCGACCCCCCCCTTGGTGTACGTGGCGAGCTCCGCCATAATGCCGGGCGACGCTAGCACCCGGACCCCACCCGGTCAAGGAACCCCCCATGAGCGAGGTCACCATCTACCACAACCCGCGCTGCTCCAAGTCGCGCCAGACCCTGGCGCTGCTGCGCGAGCGGGGTGTGGAGCCGCGCATCGTGGAGTACCTCAGGACCCCGCCCGACGAGACGGAGCTGGAGCGGATCCTGGATCTGCTGGGGATGGAGCCGCGCCAGCTCATGCGCCGCAAGGAGGCCCCCTACCGCGAGCTCGGGCTGGACGACCCGGGCCTCGACCGGCGCACCCTCATCCGCGCCATGGTGGAACACCCGATCCTGATCGAGCGGCCCATCGTGGTCACCCCCCGCGGTGCCGCCATCGGCCGGCCGCCGGAGGCGGTGCTGGCGGTGCTGCCCTGAACCGCCGTCCCGGCGTGCAACCCCGTCAGTTCCCCCTGCCCCTCGTCTGCGCCTCGCCCGCGGACCTCGAGCGCTTCCACCCCGGGCCGAACCGCGCGGCCTGGGAGCGGGTGGCCGAGGCGGCCCTCGCCGGCGGCATCCTCTACCTCTGGGGCGCGGCCGGCAGCGGCAAGACGCATCTGCTGCAGGGGGCCTGTCACCGCGCGGCGCAGGCGGGCCGGCGCGCGGCCTATCTGGATCTGGCCGACCCCGCCTGCCGCAGCGAGGCGGCCCTGGAGGGGCTCGAGCGCATGGACCTGGTGTGCCTGGACGGCCTCGAGCATGTGGCCGGCAACCGCGCCTGGGAGGGCGCAGCCCTGCTCCTTCTCGACGCCGCGGGCCGCGGCGGCGGCGTCATCGCCGCCTCCCGCGCACCCCTCGCCGGTCTCGACCTCGCCCTCCCCGACCTGCGCAGCCGGCTCGCCTGGGGCGGGGTCTACGGGCTCGAACCCCTCGCCGACGACGAGCTCGCCGAGGCCCTGCGCCTGCATGCCGAGGCCCGCGGCATCGAGCTCCCGCGCGAGGTGGCCCGCTTCCTCCTCGCCCGCCATCCGCGGCGGCTCGACCGCCTCGTGGACCTTCTCGCCCGCCTCGACCGCGAGAGCCTCGCCGCCGGCCGGCGCCTCACCCTGCCCTTCGTGCGCGATCTCCTCGGTCCCTGAGCGCTCCGGCAGGGCGGCGGGCACGCCACGCCCTGCGCCCCCAGACCCACGCGTAGCCCGCGCCGCTGGCCACGGTGGTGGCGGCGACCGCGGCGATGCCCGCCTCGCGCAGCGCAGGCGGCAGCAGCCCCGCACGGAGATGGTCGGCGATGACCGCGGCCACGAGGAGGATCTGCACCACCGTGTTGAGCTTGCTCAGCAGGCTCGGGGCGGCCTCGAAGCGCCCCACCATGAGGCGGAAGAGGAGGCTGCCGCCGACGATGAAGAGGTCGCGCCCCACCACGAGGGCGGCAAGCCACGCCGGGAGCAGGCCCTGCCGCGCCAGCAGCAGGTAGCTCGCCACCAGCAGCAGCTTGTCCGCCGCCGGGTCGAGAAAGCCGCCGAGCCGGGAGCGCCAGCCGAAGCGGCGCGCGAGATAGCCGTCGAGCCCGTCGGTGACCGCGGCGAGGACGAACCAGACCAGCGCCTCCCAGTAGCGGCCGCGCGCGGCGGCCATGACGATGGGGACCACCAGCACGATGCGCAGCAGGCTGAGGGCGTTGGGGATGTGGCGCCACGGCGAGGCGCCCGGTCGGCCTCCCCTCATCGCCGCAGCCGGACGGCGATACCCTGGTCGGTGGCGCGCACCTCGGCGAAGAGGTCCGCCACCTCCAGGCCGCGGCGCAGCGCCGCAAGCCCGCCCTCGTGCCGCAGCCGGAACTCGGCCCGCTCCCCCTCCAGCGCCACCAGCATCGCCCCGGCCGCCGCCGGCAGCCCCGCGAGATACCGCTCCACGCGCACGATGTCGGCGAGGGTCTGCACCCCCTCGACGCGCAGATGCAGCGTCTGCACCGCATCACCCGCGCCGATCGGCGCGTAGAGCTCGGCGAGACGCTCGGCGAGCCCGTCGATGCCCGCGCCGAGGGCCTGCGCCGGACTCGCCCCGAACGCCTCCCACGCCGTGCCGCCCTCGCCCAGCAGCCGCCACGAGGCCCGCCAGCCGCCCCCTGCGGCGCCGAGGCGCACCACGGCGATGCGATCCGCGCCGTAGCGGCGCGAGGCCTCCATCACCGGGGCGTCGAAGCCCGCCCACAGATCGGCGACGTCCACCGCCGCACGGTCGGCGAGATCCCCCAGCGGCACCACCAGCGGCAGCCCGCGCCGCTGCCCCGCCAGGGCCAGGGCCTGGGCCAGCCCCGCCTCGTCGTCCGCCACCACCAGCCGGCGCGCCCCGTCCGCCGTCTCCGCCGCCACCCAGACCAGCGTCAGCGGACGCTCCTCGCCCCACACCGGGAGGCCGGCGGCGCGCACCACCTCCGCCACCGCCGCCTCGTCGAAGCGCAGCGCGAGCACCGTCGCCTCGTCGCCCGGACCGCGGTCGCGGTAGGCGTAGCGCACCAGCAGGCGCGAGGCGTCGGCGAGCGCCGCACGCGCGGCCTCCGTGCCCAGCACCGCCGAACGGCCCGCCACCCGCACCAGCACCTGGGCCAGGGCCGCGCGGATGGCCTCCTCGCGCAGCGCAGGGTCGCGCCCCTCCACCAGCACCTCGACGCGGTGCAGCTCCGGCACGGGCACGGCCGCCGCCGGCCGCGGCCCCGCCAGGAGCAGCCACGCCACCGCCACGCCGGAGAGGAGAGAAGCGCTGCGCCTCATGGGCCTCGCGTGCAAGGACGAAAGCGCGGCCAAAGATAGCACAAGCCCGCGGGCGCCCGGCGCGCGCCGTATAATGCAGGCCCTGTCCCCATCCGAACGGTGAGCGCCTTGTCCGGATCCACGCCGCCCCGCCCGCGGGGCCTGACCTACCGCGACGCCGGGGTCGACATCGACGCCGGCAACCGGCTCGTCGACCGCATCCGCCCCCTCGCCGCGCGCACCCGCCGCGACGAGGTCCTCGACGGCATCGGCGGCTTCGCCGCCCTCGTGCGCGTGCCGCTGGAGCGCTACCGCGAGCCGGTGCTGGTCTCCGGCACCGACGGCGTCGGCACCAAGCTGCTCCTCGCCCGGACGCTGGGGCGGCACGACACCATCGGCATCGACCTCGTCGCCATGTGCGTCAACGACGTCGTGGTCCAGGGGGCCGAGCCGCTCTTCTTCCTCGACTACTTCGCCACCGGGCGGCTCGAGGTGGAGGCCGCGGCGGAGGTGGTGGCCGGCATCGCGCACGGCTGCGAGCTCGCCGGCTGCGCCCTCGTGGGCGGTGAGACCGCGGAGATGCCCGGCCTCTATGCGCCGGGCGACTACGACCTCGCCGGCTTCTGCGTCGGCATCGCCGAGCGCGCCCGCCTCGTGGACGGCCGCCGCGTCCGCCCCGGCGACGTCGTCCTCGGTCTCGCCTCGTCGGGGCCGCACGCCAACGGCTACTCGCTGATCCGCCGCGTCCTCGAGCAGAGCGGCGCCGACCTCGCAGCCCCCTTCGGCGCCTCCACCCTGGGCGAGACCCTGCTCGCGCCGACGCGCATCTACGCCCGCGCCCTCCTCGCCCTGATCGCCGAGGTGGAGGTGCACGCCGCCGCCCACATCACCGGCGGCGGCATCCCGGAGAACCTGCCGCGGGTGCTGCCCGAGGACTGCGCGGCGGTGCTGGACCGCGGCGCCTGGGCCTGGCCGCCGGTCTTCCGCTGGCTCGCCGAGGCGGGCGGCATCGAGGAGGGCGAGATGCTGCGCACCTTCAACTGCGGCATCGGCATGGTGGTCTGCGTCGCCGAGGAGGAGGCGGCGCGGGCGCAGGCGCTGCTGGAGGCGGCCGGGGAGACGGTCTGGTGCCTCGGCCGCATCGAGCCGCGCGGCGCCGACGGGGCCCCGGTGCGCTGGCGGGGGGAGGCGCGTTGAGCGGCATCGGCGTCGTCGCCCTCATCTCGGGGCGCGGCAGCAACCTCCAGGCGATCCTCGACGAGGCCGCGGCCGGACGGCTGCCGGTGCAGGTGCGTGCCGTGATCAGCAACCGCCCCGAGGCCCAGGGACTCGCGCGCGCGCAGGCGGCGGGGATCGCCACCGAGGTGGTGGACCACACCGCCTTCCCGGACCGGCTCGCCTTCGAGGCGGCGCTGACCGAGGCCATCGACCGCCACCGCCCCGACCTCGTGCTCCTCGCGGGCTTCATGCGCGTGCTCTCGGCGCAGACCGTGGCCCGCTACGCCGGGCGCATGCTCAACATCCACCCCTCGCTCCTGCCCGCCTTCCGCGGTCTCCACACCCACCGCCGCGCCCTGGAGGCGGGGGTGCGCGAGCACGGGGCGAGCGTGCATTTCGTCACCGCCGACCTCGACGGCGGGCCGGTGATCGTGCAGGCCCGCGTCCCGGTGCTGCCCGGCGACGACGAGGCCCGCCTCGCCGCCCGCGTGCTGCGCCAGGAGCACCGGATCTACCCCCTCGCCGTGCGCTGGTTCGCCGAGGGACGGATCCGGCAGGACGGGGCGCGCGTGCTCCTCGACGGGCTGCCGCTGGCGGCACCGGTGCGCTTCGAGGGCGAGGGGCCGTGATGCGGGCGGCGCTCGCGGCGCTCGCGGCGCTCGCCCTGCTTCTCGCCCTGCCCGCGGCCTCGGCAGGTGTCGCCGCACCCCATGAGGCGGTCTATGCGGTCCACGCCGGCGTCCTGCGCCTGGGCGAGGCCCGCTACGCCCTCTCCCGGACCGGTGAGGGACGGCTGCGCTACCGCGCCGAGCTGATCCCCCAGGGGCTGGCGGCGGCCCTCGTGGGGGACGGGCGCAGCGTCGAGGAGAGCCTGCTCGAGGTGGTGGCGGGGCGCCTGCGGCCGCTGCGCTACCACTACCGGCGCGAGGGGCGCAAGGCCCGCACCGTGGCCATCGACTTCCAGTGGGCCCAGGGGCGGGCCGTGCACGAGGTGGACGGCGAGCGCTGGGTCCTGCCCCTGGAGGCGGGCGTCCTCGACAAGCTCTCGGTGCAGCTTGCGGTGATGGCCGACCTCGCCGCCGGCGCCGAGACGCTCGCCTACCGCATCGCCGACGGCGGCCGCCTCAAGGCCTACCGCTTCCGGCGCCTCGGCGGGGAGGTGGTGGAGACCCCGGCGGGGCGGTTCGAGACCGTGCTCATCGAGCGCCCCCGCGCCAAGGGGGCGCTGCGCTTCTGGTGCGCCCCCGCCCTCGACTACCTGCCCGTGCGCGTCGCCCGCCTCGACGAGGACGGGCGCGAGCGCATGCGCATGGTGCTGGTGCGGCACCGGCGGGCGGCGCCCGCGGCCGCCGCCCCTCAGCGCCAGACGCCGGCGGCCGGCTCGTAGCTCGAGAGCACCTTCATGTAGTTGGCGCGCTCGAAGGCGGCCGGATCCTCCACGTGCCGCTGGCTGAGGCTGCCGCGCAGCTCGGCCACCGAGGCGTACTCGCGGTCCTCCATCCAGCGCACCATGTCCTCGCGGATCCGCCCGAGGGCGCGCGGACCCTCGCGCAGGAGCACGCTGCAGAGCTGCGCCGCGTCGGCCCCGGCGAGCAGCACCTTGAGCACGTCCTCGGCCGTGTGCAGCCCGCCGGTGGCGGCGAGCCCGAGCCGTACGCGGCCGTAGAGGATGGCGATCCAGCGGATCGCCAGCAACGCCTCCGCCGAGGTGGAGAGGCGGTGCACCGGCACCACCTCCAGCCGTTCGAGATCGATGTCGGGCTGGTAGAAGCGGTTGAAGAGGACCACGGCGTCGGCCCCCGCCGCCTCCAGCTCCCGCACCAGGTGCGGGATCGCGCTGAGCTGGTAGCCGAGCTTGACCGCGATGGGGATGGAGACCGCCTCGCGCAGGGCGCGCGTGACCTCGACGTAGCGGGCCTCGACGTCGCGGCCGCTCTCGCCGGGGTCCGCGGCGACGTAGTAGAGGTTGAGCTCGAGGGCGTCCGCGCCCGCCTCCTCGAGGGCGCGGCCGTGATCCAGCCAGCTGCCCACGGTGGTGCCGTTGAGGCTGGCGATCACCGGGATCTCCAGCGCCTCCTTGAGGCGGCGGAGCTGCTCGAGGTACTCGTCGCGCCCGGTGCGGTAGCCCTCGAGCGGCGGCACCAGGCCGCTCGCCTCGGCGTGCCCCGCCTCGTGCCCCTCGACGAAGCGCGCGAGCGCCTCCTCCTCGGCGGCGAGGTCCTCCTCGAACAGCGAGTACATGACCACCGCGCCCGCCCCCGCATCCTCCAGCCTGCGCGCCGTGTCCAGCGACCGCGTCAGCGGCGAGGCCGAGGGCACGAGGGGGCTGCGCAGGCGAAGCCCCAGGTAGTCGGTGCCGAGATCCACCGCCATCACGCCGCCCCCCGCTCGGGCTTGGCCTTCGCCTCCGCCTCCTCGCCGCCGCCCACACGCAGCCCCGCAAGCTGCTGCAGGCGGAAGTAGTGCTCGAGCACCTTCTGCTGCGAGCGCCGCAGCAGCGCCTCGGCGGTCTCGCCGTCCTTGCGCCAGAGGATGTTGAAGCGCGTCTCGTGGTCGATGAACTCGCGGTACGGCACCGACGGCTTCTTGGAGTCGAGCTGCAGCGGATTGAGCCCCTGCTCGACGCGCCGTGGATCGTAGCGGAACAGCGGCCAGTGCCCGCTGTCCACGGCGAGCTGCTGCTGGGTGAGGTTCTGCCGCGTCAGGTCGATGCCGTGCTCGATGCACGGGCTGTAGGCGATGATGAGCGAGGTGCCGGGGTAGGACTCGGCCTCGAGGAAGGCCTTGAGCGTGTGCACGTCCTTGGCCCCGAAGGCGACCTGGGCGACGTAGACGTGCTCGTAGCTCATGGCGATCTCGGCCAGGTCCTTCTTGCCCAGCATCTTGCCGTTGGCGGCGAACTTGGCGATGGCGCCGCGCGGCGTTGCCTTCGAGGCCTGCCCGCCGGTGTTGGAGTAGACCTCGGTGTCCAGCACCAGGATGTTGACGTCGGCGCCGGTGGAAAGCACGTGGTCGAGGCCGCCGAAGCCGATGTCGTAGGCCCAGCCGTCGCCGCCCACGATCCAGACCGACCTGCGCACCAGGGCGTCGGCCACCGAGTCGAGCTCGCGCGCGAGCGGATCGTCCATCGCCGCAAGCGCCGTGCGCAGGGCCTTGACCCGCTGGCGCTGCTCGTGGATGCCGGCCTCGCTGGACTGGTCCGCCTCCAGCAGCCCCCGCACCAGGGCCTCGTCGAGGCGGTCGGCGAGCCGCCGCAGCAGCGCCTCGGCATAGGCCTTCTGCTGGTCGATGGCGAGCCGCATGCCGTAGCCGAACTCGGCGTTGTCCTCGAAGAGGGAGTTGTTCCAGGCCGGCCCCCGGCCCTCGGCGTCGGTGGTGTAGGGGGTGGTGGGCAGGTTGCCGCCGTAGATGGACGAGCACCCCGTGGCGTTGGCGATCAGCATGCGGTCGCCGAAGAGCTGCGTGGCGAGCCGGATGTAGGGCGTCTCGCCGCAGCCGACGCAGGCCCCCGAGAACTCGAACAGCGGATCCATCACCATCGCGCCCTTGAGGGTCGAGGTGCGAAGCCGCGTGCGGTCGAAGGGCGGGATGCGCAGGAAGTAGGCGAAGTTCTCCCGCTCCTGCTCGCGCAGCGGCTCCTGCGGGCGCATGTTCAGGGCCTTGAAGCTGTGGTCGGTCTTCGAGCGCGCGGGGCAGATCTCCACGCACAGCGAGCAGCCGGTGCAGTCCTCGGGCGCCACCTGGTAGGCGATGTGCATCCCGGGCTCGAACTCCTTGCCCTTGACCGCGGTGTGCTTGAAGGTGGGCGGCGCGTCCTGGATCCGGTCGACGTGGAAGACCTTGCTGCGGATCGCCGAGTGCGGGCAGACGAAGACGCACTTGCCGCAGAAGATGCACAGCTCCGGCTCCCACACCGGGATCTCCAGCGCCAAGTTGCGCTTCTCCCAGCGCGCGGTCCCGGTGGGATAGGTGCCGTCGCAGGGCAGCACGCTCACCGGCAGCTCGTCGCCCTTGCCGGCGATGAGCGGGGCGGTGACGCGCCGGACGAAGTCGGGCGCCTCCTCCGGCACGCGGAAGCCGATCTCGGTCTCGCTGGTGATGCGCCCGGGGACCGGCACCTCGTACAGGTGCTCCAGGGCCATGTCGATGGCGCGGAAGTTGCGCTCGACGATGCGCTCGCCCTTCTTGCCGTAGGTCTTCTCCACCGCGCGCTTGATCGCGGCGATGCCCTCCTCGCGGGGCAGCAGGCCCGAGACGGCGAAGAAGCAGGCCTGCATGATGGTGTTGATGCGTGAGCCCATCCCGGTCTCGCGCGCCACCGTCACCGCGTCGATGGCGTAGACGCGGATGCCCTTCTCGAGGATCTGCGCCTGGGCGCCGCGGGGCAGCGTGTCCCAGACCTTGTCCGGGGCGGCCGGCGTGTTGAGGAGGAAGACCGCCCCCGGCCTGGCCTTGGCGAGCATGTCGAAGCGGTCGAGGAAGCGGGGCTGGTGACAGCCCACGAAGTCCGCCTCGCCGTCCCCGATGAGGTAGGTGGAGCGGATGGGCTCGGGCGAGAAGCGCAGGTGCGACACCGTCACCGCACCCGCCTTCTTGGAGTCGTAGACGAAGTAGCCCTGGGCGTAGAGGTCGGTCTCCTCGCCGATGATCTTGATCGTGTTCTTGTTGGCGCTGACGGTGCCGTCGGAGCCGAGGCCGAAGAAGACCGCGCGCAGCAGCCCCTCGGGCTCGTCGACGCGGAAGTCCGGATCCGGCTCGATGTGGCTGTGGCAGACGTCGTCGACGATGCCCACGGTGAAGCCGTTCTTCGGCCGCTGCCTGGCGAGCTCGTCGAACACCCCCTTGATCATCTGGGGGTTGAACTCCTTGGAGGAGAGCCCGTAGCGCCCGCCCACCACCAGCGGCATCTCGGCGAAGGGGCTCGTGCCCTCGGCGTGGGCCCGCGCGACGGCGGCGAGCACGTCCTTGTAGAGGGGCTCGCCGTCGGCGCCCGGCTCCTTGGTGCGGTCGAGGACGGCGATGCGGCGCACCGTCGGCGGCAGCGCGGCGAGGAAGCGCTCCGCGGCGAAGGGGCGGAAGAGCCGCACCCGCACCATGCCCACCTTCTCCCCGCGCCGCAGCAGCGTCTCCACCACCTCCTCGGTGGCCTCGCAGCCCGAGCCCATGAGCACGACCACGCGCTCGGCCTCCTGCGAGCCGAAGTAGTCGAAGAGGTGGTAGCGCCGGCCGGTGAGCTCGGCGAAGCGGTCCATGGTCCGCTGCACCACCTCCGGGAAGCGGGCGTAGAAGGGGCTGACGGCCTCGCGGGACTGGAAATAGACGTCGGGGTTCTGCGAGGTGCCCCGGATCACCGGGCGCTCGGGGTTGAGGCCGCGCGCGCGGTGGGCGCGCACGTGTTCGTCGTCGATCATCGCCCGCACCACCTCGTCCGGCACCTTCGCGATCTTGGCCACCTCGTGGGAGGTGCGGAAGCCGTCGAAGAAGTGCAGCACCGGCACCCGCCCGGCCAGGGTCGCCGACTGCGCGATGAGCGCCATGTCCATGACCTCCTGCACCGAGCAGGAGGCGAGCATGGCGAAGCCGGTGGCGCGCACGGCCATCACGTCGCTGTGGTCGCCGAAGATGGAGAGGGCGTGGGTGGCGACGGTGCGGGCCGCCACGTGGATGACCGCCGGCGTGAGCTCGCCCGCGATCTTGAACATGTTCGGGATCATCAGGAGCAGGCCCTGCGAGGCGGTGAAAGTGGTGGCGAGCTCGCCCGCCTGCAGCGCCCCGTGCACGGCGCCCGCCGCCCCGGCCTCGCTCTGCAGCTCCACCACCCGCGGCACCACGCCCCAGAGGTTCGTCCGGCCCTGGGCCGACCAGGCGTCGGCGTACTCGCCCATGGGCGAGGACGGCGTGATGGGATAGATGGCGATGACTTCGTTGGTCAGGTGGGCGATGTGGGCGGCGGCCTCGTTGCCCTCCACCGTCACCATCTCGGGCTTGGACATGGCTCCCCCTCGCTGCTTCGTGCTCGCGGGCCGGCCGCGGCCGGCCCTCGTGTGGTTGTCGATGACGCTTGTGGTCCCGATGCTAGCACGGCTGTTATTGCATCGCAACAATCGATATTTCCGCGGAGATTCAATGTCTTGAGAATGATTTTTCCTGCAACGCAGAGAGCCGGGGCGCGTCTTCCGGCGGCTGCGCGACCCCCGCCCGCGCCTTCCCCGGCTTCTTTCTGGTACCATCGCCCGATCCACTACCGCGCTGCAGCATGCCCCGCGGCGGGAGCCCGAGCGATGTCCGACCCACGCATCATCAAGAAGTACCCCAACCGGCGCCTCTACGACACCGCCATCAGCAGCTACATCACCCTCGGCGACGTCCGCCAGCTGGTGCTCGACGGCGTCGACTTCCGCGTCGTCGACGCCCGCAGCGGCGAGGACCTCACCCGCAGCATCCTGCTCCAGATCATCGCCGAGCAGGAGGAGGGCGGCACCCCGGTCTTCACCACCGACCTCCTCACGCGGATCATCCGCTTCTACGGCGACAGCCTGCAGGGGGTCATGACCCGCTACCTGGAGCGGAGCATGGAGCTGTTCGTCGAGCAGCAGCAGACCCTGCGCGAGCAGATGCGCGAGCTGGTCAGCCGCACCCCGGTCTCGGTCATGGCCGAGCTGACCCAGCGCAACCTCGAGCTCTGGCGCGAGATGCAGGAGGCCTTCCTCCAGGGCGTCAAGCCGCCGCAGGAGGGCGGCGACGGCACCGCCGAGACCCGCGACCACACCGCCCGCAGCCGCCGCAAAGGCGCTTGACTTCCGCCCGCGGGGGGTCTATTGTGCACTGCAGCAATCATGTTGCAGTGCAATATCCAAGGACCCTTCAAGGAGGTCAGGCCATGAACGAGCTCTTCGAGCAGTGGACGTCGTACCAGAATGCCGCGCTGGAGAACGCGCTGCGCTACCAGGCCATCGCGCGCAAGGCCGCCGAGAAGGTCGCCCGCCAGCAGGTGGCGGCCTTCGGCGACTACGCCGATCTCGCCGCCCGCCAGCTCAAGGCGGCGGGCGAGGTGCGCGGCTATCAGGATCTCTACGCCGCGCAGGCGGGCTTCGCCGCCGAGTACGCCGCCAAGGCCCGCGCCCAGGCCGAGGCCCTGCTGGACATCGCCCTCGAGACCCAGGGTGAGCTGGTGGCGCTGATGGAGGAGGCCCTGCGCAGCGCCGCCTCCACCGCCGGCGAGGAGGCGCGCAAGGTGGTGAGCCGCCTCGAGCAGGGCGTCGCCGCCGTCGCCAAGGCGGGCAAGAAGGCCGCCTGAGTGCGTCAAGCGCGTCCGCCCGCAGGGGCGGCGCCACGCGACTGACCGAAGGGCCCCTGCCCGGCGCGGGCACGGGGCCCTTTTCGTCGAGGCCGCCGGGACACGGCGGCGGATGCGGCCCCCCGGGGCCGGGAGGAGCAAGGCATGGAGCAGGACATCGTCATCGTCGCGGCGGCACGCACCGCCATCGGCACCTTCGGCGGATCCCTCGCCGGGATCCCGGCGCCGGAGCTCGGCGCCCGCGTCATCCGCGCCCTCGTCGAGCGCACCGGGATCGATCCCGCGCAGATCGACGAGGTGATCCTGGGGCAGGTCCTCACCGCGGGCGCGGGCCAGAATCCGGCGCGGCAGGCCGCCATCCGCGCCGGCCTCCCCCACCACGTCCCCGCGATGACCATCAACAAGGTCTGCGGCAGCGGTCTCAAGGCGGTGCATCTGGCCGCGCAGGCGATCCGCGACGGCGACGCCGAGATCGTCGTCGCCGGCGGCCAGGAGAACATGAGCGGGGCGCCCCACGTGCTGCCGGGCTCGCGCACCGGACAGCGCCTCGGGGAGTGGCGTCTCCTGGACACCATGCTCGTGGACGGGCTCATCGACGCCTTCCACGACATCCACATGGGCTGCACCGCGGAGAACCTGGTGCGCCAGTACGGCATCAGCCGCGAGGAGCAGGACGCCTTCGCCCTGGCCTCCCAGGAGAAGGCCCTCGCCGCCATCGATGCGGGGCGCTTCCGCGACGAGATCGTCCCCGTCGAGGTCCCGGCGGGCAAGGGCGAGACCCGGGTCTTCGACACCGACGAGCACCCCCGCCGGGGCACCACCCTGGAGCGGCTCGCGGCGCTGCGCCCGGCCTTCGAGAAGGACGGTACCGTCACCGCGGGCAACGCCTCGGGGATCAACGACGGCGCCGCCGCAGTGCTGGTGATGACCGCGCGCCGGGCGCGCGAGCTCGGCCTCGAGCCCATGGCCCGCATCGCCGCCTACGCCAAGGCCGGGGTCGATCCCAAGATCATGGGCATCGGGCCCGTCCCCGCCTCGCGCCGCTGCCTGGAGCGGGCCGGCTGGCAGGTGGAGGACCTCGACCTCGTCGAGGCCAACGAGGCCTTCGCCGCCCAGGCCATCGCCGTCAACCGCGACATGGGCTGGGACACGGCCCGGGTCAACGTCAACGGCGGCGCCATCGCCCTCGGCCACCCCATCGGCGCCTCCGGCGCCCGCATCCTCGTGACCCTGCTGCACGAGATGGCCCGCCGCGGCGCGCACCGCGGCCTGGCCACCCTCTGCATCGGCGGCGGCCAGGGCGTGGCGCTGGCGGTGGAACGCTGAGCGAAGTGTGCAACCCATCCAGCGAGGGAGGAGAGCAACGATGAAGAACCGTGTGGCACTGGTGACCGGGGGAACGGGCGGCATCGGCACCGCCATCTGCGTCGCCCTGGCCGAGGCCGGCGCGCGCGTCGCCGCGAACTTCCTGCCCGGTCACGAGGACAAGGCGCGCGAGTGGCAGGAGGCGCGCCGCGCCGAGGGGCACGAGATCCTGGTGGTGCCGGGGGATGTCACCGACTTCGACTCCTGCCGCGCCATGGTGGCGCAGGTGGAGGCGGAGCTCGGGCCGGTGGAGATCCTGGTCAACAACGCCGGCATCACCCGCGACGCCACCTTCCGGAAGATGACCCCGGAGCAGTGGCAGGCGGTGCTGCGCACCAACCTCGACAGCTGCTTCAACGTCACCAAGCAGGTGTGGGAGGGCATGCTCGCGCGCGGCTTCGGGCGCATCATCAACATCTCCTCCCTCAACGGCGAGAAGGGCCAGTTCGGCCAGGCCAACTACGCCGCGGCCAAGGCCGGCATGCACGGCTTCACCATGGCCCTGGCCCAGGAGGGCGCGGCCAAGGGGGTGACCGTCAACACCATCTCGCCGGGCTACATCGGCACGCCCATGGTGATGGCGATCGCGGAGGAGATCCGCGAGAAGATCATCGCCCAGATCCCGGTGGGCCGGCTCGGCAGGCCGGAGGAGATCGCCCGCGCCGTGGTCTTCCTCGCCGCCGACGAGGCCGGCTTCATCACCGGCGCCAACTTCTCCATCAACGGCGGCCAGCACATGCACCACTGACCCCGCGCGACCGGGGGCGGCACGGCCCGCCCCCGGTGGCCCTAGCGCGCCTTGAGCCAGGACGCGATGGCCGGCGGCACCTCGCGCTGCGAGCGGCCGCTGACGTAGATGCCGATGTGCCCGCCCTTGAAGGCCTGCACCGTGTAGTCGTCGGTGCCCACGTGCCGCTCCAGCGCCACCGAGGAGGCCGGCGGCACCAGATGGTCCTCGGTGGCGTAGATGTTGAGCACCGGCATGGTGACGCGGCCGAGCTCCACCACCCGCTCGCCGATCTCGAGGGCGCCGCGCACGAGCCGGTTCTCCTGGAAGCAGCCCTTGACGAACTGGCGGAAGGCCTCGCCCGCCTGATCCGGGCTGTCGAAGATCCACTTCTCCATGCGCAGGAAGTTGCGCGCCTGCTCCGGATCGTCCATCAGGTCCACCAGCCCCACGTACTTCTGCCCCGTGAGGCGGAAAGGCTTGAGGGTGAGGAAGAGCCAGTTGAGGAGCTCGCCCGGCACGTTGCCCAGGGTGTCCACGAGGAGGTCGACGTCGATGTGGCGCACCAGGTGGGCGAGGAGAAAGTCCGGGACCGCAAAGTCCACCGGCGTCACCATGGTGACCAGATTGCGCACCCGCTCCGGATGCAGGGCGGCGTAGCAGAGGCTGAAGGTGCCGCCCTGGCAGATGCCGAGGAGGTTGACCGCCTCCAGCTCGTGGCGGCGGCAGACCTCCTCGACGCATCGGTGCAGATAGCCCTCGATGTAGTCGGCGAGGGTGAGGTAGCGGTCGCCGCGGTCGGGGTAGCCCCAGTCGATGAGATAGACGTCGATCCCCGCCTGCAGCAGCCCTTCCACCAGGGAGCGCCCCTTCTGCAGGTCGGCCATGTAGGGGCGGTTGACGAGGGCGTAGACGATGAGCAGCGGCACCGCATGCGGGCGCCTGACCTGCGGGCGGTAGCGGTAGAGGACGAGCTTGTCCTCGGCGTAGACGGCGTCGCGGGGGCTGGCGCCGACGTCGATCTCGCCGATGGCGGCCAGGGTGCCGAGCCCCCGCGCGAGCCGCTCCTGGTAGCCGGCGAGCTCCTCCGCCACCCGCTCGGGTCGAAGATCCAGCGGCAGCATGCTCAACCCTCCTTCTTCTTCGCGCCGGCACGCCCGCGCACCTTCGTGCCGCGGGCGCGGGCGGGGCCCTTCAGCGCCGCCACCTCGGCCTGGACGGCCGCGAGCGCCTGCTCCAGCCCCCGCACCCGCGCGCGCAGGTCGTGCACGCGCCGGTGCGCCGCATCCAGCTCCGCCCGCCCCGGCAGGTCCCAGGCCTCGGCCAGCTCGTCGCCGAGCACGCGCTGGCAGCGGCGCAGCGCCATCATGGCGTTGACCAGCCGCCCGTAGACCACGCTGTAGTCCTCTCCCGCCACCACCTCGGCGTAGGCCTCCTCGGCGGCGTCCACCCACAGGTCGTAGAGCTCGCGCAGGCTGCCCACCGGCCGATCCGCCTCGGCGCGCGCGCGCAGCCGCTCGCCGAAGCGGCGCGCGGTGCCCGTGGCCACCTTGTCCAGCTCGCGCCGGTAGGCGGCCCACGCCTCCTCGAGGGCCCGCCGCGCCCGCTCCAGGCGCTGCAGCTTCTCCTGCCACTCGCGGGTGTAGCCCAGGGGCGGGGCCGCAAGCAGCGCCTCCCACGGCGCCCGCCCCCCCGGGGCGCCCGGCGCACCTGCGGTCAGGATCTCCGTCATGCGCGTGCGCAGCGGCGCCACCGCCCGCTCGAAGGCCTCCTGCCAGCCGGCCTCACCCGCGGCGGCGGCGCGCTGGGCGGCGATCAGGGCCTCGCCCATCTCCTGCAGGATCCGCCCCTGCGCCAGATGGCGCTCGAAGACCTCCCGCGCGGTCCCGCCCGGAAGCGCCCCCGCCCACGCGCGGGCAAGCTCCGCCCACGCCGTCCCCCCGCCCCCGGCGAGCGCCTGCACCGCCTCGACCCAGGCGCGCGCCACACCGGCGAGCGCATCCGCCCCTGCTCGCTGCTCCGTCATCGGTGTACCTCCCGTACCGGGCCTTGCCCCCCGACCCATTATGGGCGGGGATCGGCGAGGCGGCCACGGGGCCGCGGGGCTCAGGCCCGCGGCAGGGTGACGCCGCGCTGGCCCTGGTACTTGCCGCCGCGGTCGCGGTAGGAGACCTCGCAGGGCTCGTCGGACTCGAGGAAGATCACCTGCGCCACCCCCTCGTTGGCGTAGATCTTGGCCGGCAGCGGCGTGGTGTTGGAGAACTCGAGGGTCACGTGCCCCTCCCACTCCGGCTCCAGCGGGGTGACGTTGACGATGATGCCGCAGCGGGCGTAGGTGCTCTTGCCGAGGCAGATGGTGAGGACGTTGCGGGGGATGCGGAAGTACTCCACCGTGCGCGCGAGGGCGAAGGAGTTGGGCGGGATGATGCAGACCTCGCCCTTGAAGTCCACGAAGCTGCGTTCGGTGAAGGCCTTGGGGTCGACGATGGCGGAGTTGATGTTGGTGAAGATCTTGAACTCGTCGGCGCAGCGGATGTCGTAGCCGTAGCTCGAGGTGCCGTAGGAGATCACGCGCCGGCCCTCCACCTCGCGCACCTGCGCGGGCTCGAAGGGCTCGATCATCCCGTGCTCCTCGGCCATGCGGCGGATCCAGCGGTCGGACTTCACCGGCATCTTCCACCCCCCTCGCGCAAGGAGGCGGAAGCCTAGCAGGCCGGCCCGCGCCCGGCAACGCCGCGGCCGCGAAGGCGGCTCAGGTGTTCTCGATGACGATGGTGGGGAACTTGTGGGCGTAGGTCTTGGCCTGCTGCGACAGCCGCGCCCCCACCCGGCGGGCGATCTCGCGGTAGATCTGGGCGATGCGCCCGTCGGGGTCCGCCACCACCGTCGGCCGCCCGCCGTCGGCGTGCTCGCGGATGGAGATGTCGAGCGGCAGCGCGCCGAGGAAGGGCACGCCGTACTGCTCGGCCATGCGCCGGCCGCCGCCCTCGCCGAAGATGGGCTCCTCGTGGCCGCAGCGCGAGCAGATGTGGATGCTCATGTTCTCGACGATGCCGAGCACCGGCACCTCCACCTTCTCGAACATCTTGAGCCCCTTGCGGGCATCGAGCAGGGCGATGTCCTGGGGCGTGGTCACGATCACCGCCCCCGCCACCGGCACCCGCTGGGCCAGCGTGAGCTGGGTGTCGCCGGTGCCTGGCGGCAGGTCGATGACCAGGTAGTCGAGGTCGCGCCAGTTGGTGTCGCCCAGCAGCTGCTGCAGGGCCTGGGTGACCATGGGCCCGCGCCAGATCATGGGCGTCTCCTCGTCCACCAGGAAGCCGATGGACATGGCCTGGACGCCGTAGCTGACCATGGGCTCGAGGGTGCGCCCGTCCTTGCTCTGGGGCCGCCCCTGGATGCCCAGCATGCGGGGCTGGCTCGGCCCGTAGATGTCGGCGTCGAGGATGCCCACCTGCGCACCCTCGGCCTTGAGGGCGAGCGCCAGGTTGACCGCCACCGTGGACTTGCCGACACCGCCCTTGCCGGAGGCGACGGCGATGACGTTCTTGATCCCCTCCAGGGGCTTGAGACCGCGCTGCACGGCGTGGGAGGCCACCTCCCAGCGCACCTCCGCCGCCACCTCCGAGACCCCGTCGATGGCGCCCACGCGCTCGCGCACGGCCTGCGCCAGGGCGTCGGCCCAGCCCGCGGCGGGATAGCCGAGCACCAGCTCGACGCGCACCCGCCCGCCGTCGATGTCGATGCCCCGGACCTCCTTGGCGCTCACCACGTCCTTGTCGATGTGGGGGTCGACCACCTCCTTGAGGGCCGTCTCCACCTGCAGGCGCGTGACCTCCGCCATGCCGCTGACCTCCTCGACGAGAAACCGGCGCGGCAGCCGCGCGAGGCCGCCGCAGGGCTGCGGATTCTACACGAGCGCGCCACCGCGCCTCACCCCCCATTGGGAATGGTTATGGCACCGCCTCCGCCCCGGTGCTACCTTATTCCGCCCTGCGGCGCGGCCCCGCCCCGGCGACCCGGAAGCACGATGAAGCAGCGAAAGATCCTCGTCACCAGCGCCCTGCCCTACGCCAACGGCCCGATCCACGTCGGCCACCTGGTCGAGTACATCCAGACCGACATCTGGGCCCGCTTCCAGCGCCTGCGCGGCCACGACTGCATCTACGTCTGCGCCGACGACGCCCACGGCACGCCCATCATGCTCAAGGCGCGCGAGGAGGGCGTCACGCCCGAGGCCCTCATCGAGCGCATCGGCCGCGAGCACCGGGCCGACTTCGCCGACTTCCTGATCGAGTTCGACAACTACTACACCACCCACTCGCCGGAGAACCGCGAGCTCGCCGAGCTCATCTACATCCGCAACCGCGACGCCGGCCACATCGAGACCCGCACCATCACCCAGGCCTACGACCCGGTGCAGGGGATCTTCCTGCCCGACCGCTACATCCGCGGCGAGTGCCCGCGCTGCGGCGCCCCCGACCAGTACGGCGACTCCTGCGAGGTCTGCGGCGCCACCTACTCGCCGGGCGAGCTCCGCAACCCGGTCTCGGTGCTGTCCGGGGTGCGGCCCGAGGCGCGCGAGTCGCTGCACTACTTCTTCCGGCTCGCCGACTTCGAGCCCATGCTGCGGGAGTGGACCGCGGGCGGCCACCTCCAGGAGGAGGTGCGCAACAAGCTCGACGAGTGGTTCGCGGCCGGGCTGCAGCCCTGGGACATCTCGCGCGATGCGCCGTACTTCGGCTTCGAGATCCCGGACGCCCCGGGCAAGTACTTCTACGTCTGGCTCGACGCCCCCATCGGCTACATGGCCAGCCTGCGCAACCTCTGCACGCGCCGCGGCCTCGACTTCGACGCCTACTGGGGGCCGGACTCGGAGGCCGAGGTCTACCACTTCATCGGCAAGGACATCATCTACTTCCACGCCCTGTTCTGGCCCGCGATGCTGCACGGGGCGGGCTTCCGCAAGCCCACCGCGGTCTTCGCCCACGGCTTCCTCACCGTCGACGGGCAGAAGATGTCCAAGTCGCGCGGCACCTTCATCAAGGCCCGCACCTACCTCGACCACCTGGATCCGGAGTACCTGCGCTACTACTTCGCGGCCAAGCTCAACGGGCGCGTCGAGGACATCGACCTCAACCTCGACGACTTCGTACAGCGGGTCAACAGCGACCTCGTCGGCAAGCTGGTCAACATCGCCTCGCGCTGCGCCCGCTTCATCGAGCGCGACTTCGGCGGGCGGCTCGCCGAGGCCCTGCCCGCGCCCGAGCTCTACCAGGGCTTCGTCGCCGCCGGCGAGATCATCGCCGAGTGGATGGAGGCGCGCGAGTACGGCCGCGCCGTGCGCGAGATCATGGCGCTCGCCGACCGCGCCAACCAGTACATCGACGAGCGCAAGCCCTGGGTCGCGATCAAGGAGCCGGCGCGGCGCGGCGAGGTGCAGGCCGTCTGCACCCAGGGGCTCAACCTCTTCCGCGTCCTGGTCACCTACCTCAAGCCGATCCTGCCGCGGCTCGCCCAGCGCGCCGAGGCCTTCCTCGGCGGCCCCGCCCTCGACTGGCAGACGCGCCTGCAGCCGCTGCTCGGCTGCGAGATCCGCCCCTTCCAGCCGCTCCTGCACCGGGTCGACCCGAAGCAGGTGCAGGCCATGGTGGAGGCCTCGCGCGAGAGCCTCGAGCCCCGCCCCGCCGCGGCGGGCACGGCCGCAGCCCCTGCCCGCACCGAGGAGGAGGCCGCCCCCACCATCGGCATCGACGAGTTCGCCCGCATCGACCTGCGGGTCGCCCGCATCGTCGAGGCCGCCGAGGTGGAGGGCGCCGACCGGCTGCTGCGCCTGACCGTGGACCTTGGCGGCGAGCGGCGCACCGTCTTCGCGGGCATCCGCCAGGCCTACCGCCCCGAGGAGCTGGTGGGCCGGCTCACCGTGGTCGTGGCCAACCTCGCCCCGCGCCGGATGCGCTTCGGCGTCTCCGAGGGCATGGTCCTCGCCGCCGGCCCCGGCGGTGAGCGGCTCTGGCTCATCGGCCCCGACGAGGGGGCCGAGCCCGGCATGCGCGTGCGCTGAGCCGCCCGCACCGCCGCATTGGGGCTTATCGCGGCATAAAAAATTACTAGCCGCGAGCGGCGCCGACCCCGTTGTTGCACCGCGTCAAACCCTGCTAGCATCGGATACATCCCCCTGCCGCGGTGTGTTTTCCGGGGCAGGGCGACGCGCTAGATTGTTTGCTCATCGAACAAAAACAGCCGCCCCGACCGAGGGCGTGGCGACGAGGGAGAGGCGATGGCCGAGTACGCGCTCATCCTCGTGAGCACGGTGCTCGTGAACAACTTCGTGCTCGTGAGGTTCCTCGGGCTCTGCCCGTTCATGGGCGTGTCGCGCAAGGTGGAGACCGCCCTCGGCATGGGGCTGGCCACCACCTTCGTGCTCACCCTTTCCTCCATCCTCGCCTACCTCGTCAACACCTATCTGCTGGAGCCGCTGGGCATCGGCTACCTGCGCACCGTCGCCTTCATCCTCGTCATCGCCGTGGTGGTCCAGTTCACCGAGATGGTGGTGCACAAGACCAGCCCCGTGCTCTACCAGGTGCTCGGCATCTACCTGCCCCTCATCACCACCAACTGCGCGGTGCTGGGGGTGGCGCTGCTGCTGGTGCAGGAGCAGCGCACCTTCCTGGAGTCGGCGGTCTACGGCTTCGGGGCCGCGCTCGGCTTCTCGCTCGTGCTGGCGCTCTTCGCCGCCCTGCGCGAGCGCATCGCGGTGGCGGACGTGCCCGGCCCGTTCCAGGGCGCGGCCATCGCCATGATCACGGCGGGCCTGATGTCGCTCGCCTTCATGGGCTTCTCGGGGCTGGTCAGGGGGTGAGGCGATGATCGTGGCGGTTGCATCCCTGACGGTGCTCGCGCTGGGCTTCGGCCTGCTGCTGGGCTATGCGGACCTGCGCTTCCGGGTCGAGGGCGACCCGGTGGCCGACCAGGTGGACGGACTGCTGCCCCAGACCCAGTGCGGCCAGTGCGGCTACCCGGGCTGCCGGCCCTACGCCGAGGCGGTGGCCGCCGGCGAGGCCGAGATCAACCTCTGCATCCCCGGCGGCGAGCCCGTGATGCGGGCCATCGCCGACCTGCTGGGCCGCGAGCCCAAGCCGGTGGAGGAGGCCGAGGAGAAGGGCCCGGAGGTGGCCGTCATCGACGAGCAGAACTGCATCGGCTGCACCAAGTGCATCCTCGTCTGCCCGGTGGACGCCATCGTCGGCGCCACCAAGCAGATGCACACCGTGATCCGGGCCGAGTGCACCGGGTGCGAGAAGTGCGTGCCGGCCTGCCCGGTGGAGTGCATCCGCATGGAGCCGGTGGACGAGGGCCTTGCGGGCTGGCGCTGGCCGCGGCCGGCGGGGATCGGGGAGGCCGCCTGATGGGCCGCCTGTGGCGCTTCCCCGGCGGCATCCACCCGCCGGGGCGCAAGGAGATGAGCCTCGAGGTGCCCCTCGCCCGCGCCTCGCTGCCGCCGCTGCTCGTCCAGCCCGTGCACCAGCACATCGGCCAGCCCGCCGAGCCCGTGGTGCAGCCCGGCGAGCGCGTCCTCAAGGGCCAGGTGATCGCCCACGCCGGCGGCGTGGTGAGCGTCCCCATCCACGCCGCGAGCTCGGGCACGGTGGTGGCGGTGGAGCCGCGCCCGGTGCCCCACCCCTCGGGTCTTTCCGCGCCCTGCATCGTCATCGAGACCGACGGCGAGGACCGCTGGGCGGAGCGGCCCGAGCCCATCGCCGACTGGGCGGAGGCGGATCCCGCGCGGCTGCGCGAGCGGGTGCGCGAGGCCGGCATCGTGGGCCTCGGCGGCGCCGCCTTCCCGACCCACGTCAAGCTCAATCCCGGGCAGCGCCACGCCGTCGAGTACCTGATCCTCAACGGCGCCGAGTGCGAGCCCTACATCACCGCCGACGACATGCTGGTGCGCGAGCACGCCGACGAGATCGTCGGCGGCATGCAGATCCTGCGCCGCATCCTCGACGCCGGACGCTGCCTCATCGGCATCGAGGACAACAAGCCCGAGGCCATCGCCGCGATGGAGGCGGCGGTGGCGCGGCTCGGCGATCCCGCGGTGGAGGTCCGCCCCGTGCCCACCCGCTATCCCACGGGGGGCGAGAAGCAGCTCATCCACGTCCTCACCGGGCGCGTGGTCCCGAGCGGGGGGCTGCCCATCGACGTCGGCGTGGTCTGCCAGAACCTCTCCACCACGGCCGCCGTGTACCGCGCCGTGACCCGCGGCGAGCCCCTGGTCTCGCGCATCGTCACCGTCACCGGCGAGGGCGTGGCCCGCCCGCGCAACCTGGAGGTGGCGCTGGGCACGCCCGTGCGCCATCTGGTCGCGGAGGCCGGCGGCTACACCCCCAAGGCGGCGCGGCTGATCATGGGCGGGCCGATGATGGGCGTGGCCCTGGCGAGCGACGAGGTCCCGGTGGTCAAGGCCACCAACTGCGTGCTGGTGGCCTCCGAGGCCGAGGTGGCCGCGACCGGCCCGGCCCTGCCCTGCATCCGCTGCGGCCAGTGCATGAACGCCTGTCCCATGCGGCTGCTGCCCCAGCAGCTCTACTGGTACGCGCGCGCCCGCGACCTCGACCGCGCCCAGGCCCTGCGGCTGTTCGACTGCATCGAGTGCGGCTGCTGCGCCTACGTCTGCCCCAGCCGCATCCCGCTGGTGCAGTACTTCCGCTACGCCAAGACCGAGATCTGGGCGCGCGAGCGCGAGCGCCGCCGCGCCGAGCGCGCCCGCCGCCGCCACGAGGCCAAGCAGGAGCGGCTCGAGCGGGCGCGGCGGGAGAAGGCCGAGCGCATGCGCATGCTGCGCGAGGCCGCCGCGGCCAAGAAGGCCGAGGACGGCACGCGGCCGGCGGCGGGGGAGCCGCCGAAGGCGGTGGCGGTGCGCGAGCGCGTGCGCCGCCACGAGGAGGCCGGGGAGGAGTGATGCGCTTTCCGACCCCGTCCTCGCCGCACCTGCACGGTCCGGCCTCGGTCACGCGCCTGATGGGCCGGGTGCTGCTTGCCCTCGTCCCCGGGGCGGCCGCGGCGACCTGGCTCTACGGCCCCGGGGTGCCGGTGCAGATCGCGCTTGCGGCGGTCACCGCGGTGGCCTGCGAGGCCGCCATGCTGCGCCTGCGCGGCCGCCCCCTGCGGCCTTTCCTCACCGACCTCAGCGCCGTGCTCACCGGGGTGCTGCTGGCCCTCGCCCTGCCGCCCACGGCGCCGTGGTGGATCGCCGTGGTGGGCGCGGCCTTCGCCATCGTCGTCGCCAAGCACCTCTACGGCGGTCTCGGCTACAACCCCTTCAACCCGGCGATGGTGGGCTTCGTGGTCCTCATCATCGCCTTCCCGCGGGAGATGACGGCGTGGCCGGCGCCGACCATCCTCGCGCCGCTGCCGCTCGCGCCCGGCGAGGTCCTGAGGCTCATCTTCGGCGGCACGCCCCCATCCGGGCTCGGCCTCGACGCCATCACCATGGCGACCCCCCTGGACGAGGTGCGCACGGCCCTCACCCTGGACAAGGCGGTGCCGGAGGTGCTCTCCGGGGCCGCCTACGGGCTGCTCGGGGGCGCCGCCTGGCAGTGGGTGGCCCTCGCCTACCTCGCCGGCGGCCTCTATCTCGCGGCGCGGCGCCTGATCGCCTGGCAGATCCCGGCCGGGATGCTGGGGGCGCTGGCCGGGCTGGCGACGGTCTTCCACCTCCTGGACCCGGCGCGCTACGCCGGGCCGCTCTTCCACCTCTTCAGCGGGGCGGCGATGCTCGGCGCCTTCTTCATCGCCACCGACCCGGTGACGGCGAGCACCACCCCGCGCGGGCGCCTGCTCTTCGGCGCCGGCGTCGGCGCCATCACCTACGTCATCCGCACCTGGGGCGGCTTCCCCGACGGCGTCGCCTTCGCCGTGCTGCTCATGAACATGGCCGCCCCCACCATCGACCAGTACACCCGCCCGCGGGTCTTCGGCGAGCAGGAGGGCTGAGCGGTGGCGGCGCGGCACATGAGCGGGGCGGCGCTGGTGCTCGCGGGCTTCGCCCTCGTGGGGACGGGGCTGGTGGCGGCCACCTACGGGCTCACCCGCGAGCGCATCGCTCAGGTGGAGCGTGAGAACCTGCTGCGCACGCTCGGGGCCCTGGTCCCGCCCGAGTGGTACGACAACGACCTCGCCGGCGACACCCTCCAGGTGCGCGACCGGGCGCTGCTGGGCACCGACGAGCCGGTCACCGTGTATCGGGCGCGACGCGGCGGCGCGCCGGTGGCGGTGGTCCTGACGCCGGTGGCCCCGGACGGCTACGGCGGACCCATCCGCCTGATGGTGGCGATCCGCGTCGACGGCACCCTCGCCGGGGTCCGCGTGCTCGCCCACAAGGAGACCCCCGGCCTCGGCGACCGCATCGAGGTGGAGAAGTCCGACTGGATCCACGCCTTCCGCGGCCGCTCGCTTCGCGACCCGGACCCGGCGCACTGGAAGGTGCGCAAGGACGGAGGGGTCTTCGACCAGTTCACCGGCGCCACCATCACCCCGCGCGCGGTGGTCAAGGCGGTGCGCAAGGCGCTGGAGTACTACGAGGCGCACCGCAACGAGCTCTTCGCGGCGCAACCGGAGGAGTCCCGGGATGGCTGAGACGCGCTACGGCCGCCTCCTCGCCGACGGCCTCTGGCACAACAACCCCGCCCTGGTGCAGATCCTGGGCCTGTGCCCGCTGCTCGCGGTCACCGGCTCGGTGGCCAACGGGCTCGGGATGGGGCTTGCGACCACCGCGGTGCTCGTCGCCTCCAACGTGACCGTGTCGCTGATCCGGGGGCTGGTGCGGCCCGAGGTGCGCATCCCGGTCTACGTGCTCGTGATCGCCTCCTTCGTCACCGCCGTCGAGCTCCTCATGAACGCCTGGTTCTACGACCTCTACAAGGTGCTCGGCATCTTCGTCCCCCTCATCGTCACCAACTGCACCATCATCGGCCGCGCCGAGGCCTTCGCCTCGCGCAACCGCGTCCTACCCGCCGCCCTCGACGGGCTCGCCATGGGCCTCGGCTTCACCGCGGTGCTGGTGACGCTCGGCGGGCTGCGCGAGGTGGTGGGTCAGGGCACGCTGTTCAGCCAGATGGGCGTGATGTTCGGCGAGGCCCTGGCGGGGCTCGAGATCACCGTCATCCCCGACTACCGGGGCTTCCTGGTGGCGATCCTGCCCCCGGGGGCCTTCCTCGGCATGGGGCTGCTCATCGCCCTGAAGAACGTCATCGACCGCCGCGCCGCCCGGCGCCGCACGGCCGCCGTCGCGGTCGCCGCCCCGGCGCCGGAGGCCGGCTGAGGCGGTGCCCCCGGAGGCGGTCCGGACGTTCTTCTCGCGCCTGCGCGCCGAGCGGCCGGAGCCGCGCAGCGAGCTCCGCTACCGCACCCCCTTCGAGCTCCTGGTGGCGGTGATCCTCTCGGCCCAGGCCACCGACGCCTCCGTCAACAAGGCCACCGAGACCCTGTTCCGCGTCGCCGACACCCCGGAGAAGATGCTCGCCCTCGGCGAGGAGGGGCTGCGGCGGCACATCCGCCACATCGGCCTGCACAACAGCAAGGCGCGCAACATCCTCGCCACCTGCCGCATCCTCCTCGAGCGCCACGGCGGCGAGGTGCCGCGCTCGCGCGAGGCCCTGGAGGCCCTGCCCGGGGTCGGACGCAAGACCGCCAACGTCGTCCTCAACGTCGCCTTCGGCGAGCCCACCATCGCCGTCGACACCCACATCTTCCGCGTCGCCAACCGCACCGGCCTCGCCCCCGGGCGCACGCCGCGGGAGGTGGAGCGCCGGCTGCTGGAGGTGGTGCCGGAGACCTTCCGCCGCCACGCCCACCACTGGCTGATCCTGCACGGGCGCTACGTCTGCACCGCGCGCCGCCCGCGCTGCGGCGCCTGCCCCGTGGCCGACCTCTGCGCCTGGGAGGGCAAGGCGGCGCCCGGCTGAGCTGGACGCCGGGGCGGCAAAGGCCTACCTTTCGCCGCGGATCCCCTGGGGGAGAGGAGCGTGTTCACCACCGACCGCACGCGGCTTCGCCGCTACTTCCGCGAGGCCTGGCGCAGACACTGCGCGGGCGAGCCGCTGGAGCCGCTGCAGCGCCAGATCGCGGGCGTCGTCGCCCGCCACCCCGAGTACCACCGCTGGCTGGAGGACGAGGAGGCGCTCGCACGCGACTTCCACGCCGAGCTGGGCGAGGCGAACCCGTTCCTGCACCTGTCGCTGCACCTGGCGCTGGAGGAGCAGCTCGCCACCGACCGCCCCCGCGGCATCGTGGCGCTCTACCGGCGGCTGCTCGCGCGCTCGCCCGACGCCCACGCCGCCGAGCACCGCATGATGGAGTGCCTTGCACGCACCGTCTGGGAGGCCCAGCAGGCCGGCCGCGAGCCCGACGAGGCGGACTATCTGGCCTGCCTGCGGGGGCTGCTGGACGAGGGCGGGTGAGACCCGGGGTCCGCACCCGGTCCGCCGGGCGGACGGCACGGGAGGAGCACAGGTGAGCGATTGGCAGCAGTTCGGCCTTGCCGCGGTGGAGATCCTGGCGGCGCTGTTCGTGTTCGTGATCGGGCTCGGCGTGCTCGGCGTCGTGGTCCTCTACGTCATCGACGTGACCCAGACCCGCCACGCCATCCGGCGCAACTATCCGGTCATCGGGCGCTTCCGCTACTGGTTCGAGCACCTGGGGATGTTCTTCCGGCAGTACTTCTTCGCCATGGACCGCGAGGAGCTGCCCTTCAACCGCGCCGAGCGGGGCTGGGTCTACCGCGCGGCCAAGAACGTGGACACCACCCAGGCCTTCGGCTCGACCCGGGACCTGCGGCCGGTGGGCACGGTGTTCTTCGTCAACTGCCCCTATCCGACCCTGGAGACGGACGCGGTCGCACCGCGCGAGGTCACCATCGGGCCCGACTGCCCCACGCCCTACACACGCGCAGCCTGTTCAACATCTCGGGGATGAGCTACGGGGCCCTGTCGCGCCCGGCGGTCCGGGCACTCTCGCGCGGCGCCGCCGAGGCCGGCTGCTGGCTCAACACCGGCGAGGGCGGCCTCTCGCCCTACCACCTGGAGGGGGGCTGCGACCTCGTCTTCCAGATCGGCACCGCCGAGTACGGCGTGCGCGACGCGCACGGGCGGCTGTCGGAGGCACGGCTGCGCGAGCTCGCCGCCCGCGAGCGCGTGCGCATGTTCGAGATCAAGCTCTCCCAGGGCGCCAAGCCCGGCAAGGGCGGCATCCTCCCGGCGGTGAAGGTGACCGAGGAGATCGCCCGCATCCGCGGCATCCCGCCGCATCGCGACTCCATCAGCCCCAACCGCCACCCCGAGATCGACAGCACCGCCGATCTCCTGGACATGATCGCCCGGGTGCGGCAGGTCACGGGCAAGCCGGTGGGCTTCAAGGCGGTGCTGGGCGCCTGGGGCTGGCTCGACGAGCTCTTTGCCGAGATCCACCGCCGTGGCATCGCATCCGCCCCCGACTTCATCACCGTGGACGGTGCCGAGGGCGGCACCGGCGCCGCCCCCATGAGCCTCGCCGACAACATGGGCCTGCCGCTGCGCGAGGCCCTGCCGCTGCTGGTGGACCGGCTGACGCTGTGGGGCCTTCGGGATCGCGTCCGCGTCATCGCCTCGGGCAAGCTCGTCACGCCCGTGGAGGTGGCCTGGGCCCTGTGCGTGGGCGCCGACTTCGCCGTCTCCGCCCGCGGCTTCATGTTCGCCCTCGGCTGCATCCGGGCCATGCAGTGCAACCGCGACACCTGCCCCACCGGGATCACCACCCACAACTCGTGCCTGCAGCGCGGCCTGGTGCCCGAGGACAAGGCGCGGCGCGTGGCCAACTATGTCCGCAACATGGTGCGCGAGGTGGGCGTGATCGCCCACGCCTGCGGCGTCCCCGAGCCGCGCGCCCTGCGCCGGTTCCATGCCCGCGTGGTCACCGAGCGGGGGATCTCGGTGCCCCTCGACCGCCTCTACCCGCCACCGCAGCCGGATCCCGCGCTGTGGCGCGACCTCGCCGCCGATCCGGGCTGAGGAGACCGCCATGGATGTCGTCCACCGCATCGCCCTGATCCCCGGCGACGGCATCGGCCGCGAGGTGGTCCCGGCCGCGGCCGAGGTGCTCGAGGCGGCGGCGCGCCGCTTCGGCTTCGCCCTGCGCTGGGAGGAGCTCGACTGGGGCTGCGAGCGGCTGCTGCGCACCGGGGCGATGCTGCCCGCCGACGGCCTGGAGGCGCTCGCGGACCTCGACGCCATCTTCCTCGGCGCCGTGGGCGATCCCCGCGTGCCGGACCACGTCTCGCTGTGGGGGCTGCTGATCCCGATCCGCCGGCGCTTCCGCCAGTACGTCAACCTGCGCCCGGCCCGCCTCCTCCCGGGCGTGCCCTCGCCGCTCGCCGCCGTGCCCGCCGGCGGCATCGACATGGTCATCGTGCGCGAGAACAACGAGGGCGAGTACTCCGAGATCGGCGGCCGCCTCTATCCCGGCACCGAGGAGGAGATGGCGGTGCAGGAGGCGGTCTTCACCCGCCGCGGGGTGGACCGCGTCCTGCGCTACGCCTTCGCGCTCGCCGCCGCGCGGCGCGGCCGCCTCACCTCGGCCACCAAGTCCAACGGCATCGTCCACACCATGCCCTTCTGGGACGAGCGCGTCGCCGCCGTCGCCCGCGACTTCCCCCAGGTGGCGGTGGAGCAGTACCACATCGACATCCTCGCCGCCCACTTCGTGCAGCGCCCCGAGCGCTTCGACGTGGTCGTCGCGAGCAACCTCTTCGGCGACATCCTCTCCGACCTCTCGGCGGCGGTGACCGGGAGCATCGGCCTTGCCCCCTCGGCCAACCTCAACCCCGAGCGCGAGCACCCGTCCATGTTCGAGCCGGTGCACGGCTCGGCCCCCGACATCGCCGGGCGGGGCATCGCCAACCCCATGGCGCAGATCCTCTCCGGGGCGATGATGCTGCGCCACCTCGGGCAGGCGCGCGCGGCGGACGCGGTGGAAGCGGCGGTGGCGCAGGTCCTCGCCGAGGGCGGCCCGCGCACCCCCGATCTCGGCGGCAACGCGGGCACCGCGGAGGTGGCGCGCGCCGTCGCCTCGGCGCTCGCCTGAGGGCCTCAGGCCCCGAGCAGGGCGCGCAGCCTGCGCTCCGACTGCGCCCCCACCAGCACCTGCACGACGCGGCCGCCCTCCACGAGGACGAAGGCGGGCGTGGCCAGCACGCCGAAGCGGCGCGCCGTCTCCGGCTCGGCGCTCACGTCCACCAGCTCGACGTCGCCGCGCTCGGCGGCAAGCCGCGCCACCACCGGCGTCACCCCGCGGCAGGGCCCGCACCGCGGGCTGTGGAAGTAGTAGAGCCTGCGCCCTGCCGGCAGGCCCTCGAGGCGCCGCCCCACGGCGCGGCGCATGCGCCACCACAGCGCAAGCTGCAGGCCCGCCACCAGCGCCGCCAGGACGCCGACGATCCAGGGCAGGACGTCGCCCACGGCCGGCTACGCCTCCAGGAAGCGGCCCAGCCACTTGGCGAGCTTGGGCTGGACCAGGTAGCCGTAGCTCTTGTGGGGATTGGGACGGCCGGTGCGGGGGCTGACGTAGGGATTGGCGAGGCGGACGTAGTCGCGGGTGGCCTCCTCCTCCGGCCCCAGCAGGCCCAGGCTGCGCATGGGCGCGAAGAAGTCGTCGGTCAGCGTCGAGTCGTGGGCGACGATGTCGCCGAGGGCGGCGTAGTTGTGCCAGCGGCGCACGTTGACCGGGAAGCGGCGCGCCTCGCCGCGGTAGCGCTCGCCGAAGAGCAGCCGCTGCACCTCGCGGTCGCCGAGGGGGCTGCCCAGGGTGGCGAAGAGGGCGACGCGGCGGTCGCGGTAGGCGGCGTACTCCGGTTCGCTGCGCCAGGAGAAGCGCCAGAGCACGTCGTAGGCGACGAAGGTGCCCATGCTGTGGGCGAGGACGGCGACCTCGGCGCCCTCGTCCCAGGCCCGGCGCAGGGCCTGCTCCAGGGGCGCGCGGATGCGGTCGGCCACGTACTGGTCGTGGGCGTAGAGGCGTACCTCCTCCAGCACCTTCTGCACCACCTCGTCCTTGATGGTGAGGGCGGTGCTCAGGGCGTCCACCAGATCCACCGCCCGGTCCTTGACGAAGGCCTTGAACCGCGCGCCGGGACGGATGTGGAAGTCGCCGCCGCGGCGGCGGCGCTCGCGGATGACGCGGTCCACCGCGCGGCGCAGCGCCGCCACCGCCTCCGGCGGATCCTCCAGGTGGCTCGGCACCGCGTTGGCCCAGTAGACGGTCTCGAACAGCGCCTCGAGGTCGGCGCGCCCGAGCGAGGCCACGGCCTGCGGCGCCTCCGCGCGCAGGTTGGCCGTGAGGCAGCGCGTCCAGAGGGCGTGCAGATCCCGCGCCGGCGGCTTCGAGGCGAGGCCGTGGACGAGCAGGATGCGCTTGGCCGCCATCTCCGTCCCTCCCTGGTGCGGGCCCCTGCGCCTCAGCGTAGCAGGCCCGCCTCGGCCTCGCCCTCCAGCACCCGCTCGCCGTGCTGGTTCTCGATCCAGGTGGCGAGGCGCACGCGGTTGCGCGCGGGGTCCGCCGCGATCACCTCGATCCAGGCGGTGAGGGTGTCGCCGATGCGCACCGGGCGCAGGAACGCCATGCGCTGGCTGCGGTAGACCGCACCCGTGCCCGGGATGTGCATCCCCACCAGGGTGGAGAGCAGCGAGGCGGTGAGCATCCCGTGCACGATCCGCCCGCCGAAGCGGGTCGCGGCGGCGAAGGCCTCGTCCGTGTGCAGGGGGTTGGTGTCGCCGGTGATGGCGATGAAGCGCTCGAGGTCGGCCTCGGTGACCGTCTTGGTCACCGAGGCCCGCTGCCCCGGGCGCAGGTCCTCGAAGCGCGTGCGCCGCAGGGCCACGCCCGTCAGCGCCGCCCGCGCCGGCGCGCGCCGATGCGAAGGCGCAGGGCGTTGAGCCGGATGAAGCCCGCGGCGTCGGCCTGGTCGTAGGCGCCGGCGTCGTCCTCGAAGGTGGCCACGGTGGCGTCGAAGAGGCTGTCGCGGTCGGAGCGGCGCCCCACCACCTGGACGCTGCCCTTGTAGAGCTTGAGCCGCACGACGCCGTTGACGCACTCCTGGGAGGCGTCGATCATGCGCTGGAGCATCTCCCGCTCGGGGCTGAACCAGTAGCCGTTGTAGATGAGGCTGGCGTAGCGCGGCATCAGCTCGTCCTTGAGGTGGGCCACCTCGCGGTCGAGGGTGATGGACTCCATGGCGCGGTGGGCCTTGAGCAGGATGGTGCCGCCGGGGGTCTCGTAGCAGCCGCGCGACTTCATGCCCACGTAGCGGTTCTCGACGATGTCGATGCGGCCGATGCCGTGCTCGGCGCCGATGCGGTTGAGGGTCGCGAGCACGCCGGCGGGCGTCATCTCCTCGCCGTCCACCGCCACCGCGTCGCCGCGGCGGAAGGTCAGCTCCAGGTAGCGGGGCTCGTCCGGGGCCTGCTCCGGCGCGCGGGTCCAGCGCCACATGTCGGGCTCGGGCTCGGCCCAGGGATCCTCCAGGACGCCGCCCTCGTAGGAGATGTGGAGCAGGTTGGCGTCCATGGAGTAGGGCGAGCCGCCGCCCGGCTTGCGCTCCACCGGGATGCCGTGAGCCTCGGCGTAGGCGAGCAGCTTCTCGCGCGAGGTGAGGTCCCACTCGCGCCACGGCGCGATGATGCGGATGTCGGGCTTGAGGGCGTAGGCGGTGAGCTCGAAGCGGACCTGGTCGTTGCCCTTGCCCGTGGCGCCGTGGGCGATGGCGTCGGCGCCGGTCTCCTCGGCGATCTCCACCAGGCGCTTGGCGATCAGCGGCCGCGCGATGGAGGTGCCGAGCAGGTACTCGCCCTCATAGACGGCGTTGGCCCGGAACATGGGGAAGACGTAGTCGCGCACGAACGGCTCGCGCAGGTCCTCGATGTAGATCTCGCGCACGCCGAGGGCCTCGGCCTTGGCGCGGGCCGGCTCCACCTCCTCGCCCTGGCCGATGTCGGCGGTGAAGGTGACCACCTCGCAGCCGTAGGTGTCCTGCAGCCACTTGAGGATGACCGAGGTGTCGAGGCCGCCCGAGTAGGCGAGCACCACTTTCCGGATCTTGCTCATGGGATCAGCTCCGCGGTCCGATGGGGAAGGCGCGCCGGCGGGCGCGAAGGCGGGGATTATACGGCGGCGGCAGGCCTCACCGCAGCAGCCGCACCTCGGCCCGGCGCACCGCCGCCCAGCGCGGGCGCGGCGCCGCCACCTCGCCGCGGGGGACGAGCTCGATGCGCGCCGCAGGCACCCCGAGGGCGACCAGCAGCGTGCGCACCGCCTCGGCGCGGCGGCGCGACAGCGCGAGGTTGGCACGGGCATCCCCGCGCGGGTCCGCCGAGGCCTCCACCCGCACCCGCACCTCCGGGTCGGCCGCCGCCCAGCGCGCAAGCGGCGCGAGCGCCGCCCGCGCCGCCGGCGGCGGCGCGGCGCTGCCGCTGTCGAAGCGCACCTCGCGCCGCGCCACCTCGGCGAAGGACCAGGGCAGCAGCCGCGCCTCGCAGGCGCGGAAGGCCTCGAGCCCGTCGGCGAAGCGGACCGCGGAGAGGAAGACCATCACCTCGTCGCCGCCGCGGGCGTAGCTCGCAAGCCCGTAGATCCCCGCCTCCAGGCGGGCGAGGAGACGGCCGGCCGCCTCGCCCGCAACCTCCGCCGCCGCCGGCCGCCCGGCGAGGGCGGTCTCGGCGAGATCCTCGATCATCATCCCCGGTCGCCACTCCGGCGGCACCGCCGCGAGCGCCACGCGCACGGGTGCGGCGGCGGCAGGTTCCAGCCGCAAGCGCAGGCCCCCGCCCGCCTCGTGGACGAAGCGCACCCGCCCCCACCCCGGCACCTGGTGGACCAGCTCGCAGCGCGCCGGGGTGCCGCCGCCGCGCCAGACCGCCTCGTCCAGGGGCGCCTCGTAGACGCTCTGCAGGGCCCGTGCAGGCGCCGCGGCGAGGATCAGGACTGCCAGGAGGATCGCTCGCATCACGCCCCCCTTATCGGCGCGCGCGGCGGCGCCTTGAGCCGCCGCCTCAGGCCGCGAGGAAGGGCTCCACGAGGGCGAGGAAGGCCTCGGGGCGCTCGGCGTGGAGCCAGTGGCCCGCCCCCTCGATGCGCGCGATGCGCGCCTGCGGGAAGAGGGCGCGGATGCGCGCCTCGTGCTCGGGCCGCACGTAGTGGGAGGCGCCGCCGGCGACGAAGAGGGCCGGCCCCGGATAGGGCCGCCCCGGCATCACCGCGGGAAAGTCCAGCAGCTGCGGCAGCGCGGCGTGGATGGCGGGCAGATCCACGCGCCAGCGCCACTGCCCGGGGCGCCCGTCGAGGTTGGTGAGCAGGAAGGCCCGCAGGGCGGCGTCCCCGATGTGCGCGGCAAGCCCCGCGTCGGCCTCGCGCCGGCTTCCCAGATGGCCCAGGTCCAGCGACTCCATGGCCGCCAGCAGGTCCTCGAAGCTGTGGCCGTAGCGCACGGGGGCGATGTCGGCCACCACCAGGCGCTCGACCCGCTCGGGCCGGGTCAGGGCCAGGGTCATGGCGGTCTTGCCGCCCATGCTGTGGCCGAGGAGCGCCGCGCGCCCGATCCCGAGCCGGTCCATGAGGCGCTCCACGTCCGCGGCCTGTGCGCGGTAGTCCATCCCCGGCGCGCGCGGCGAGGCGCCGTGGTTGCGCGCATCGGCAAGCACGACGCGGCGGCCGCGCGCGAGGCGCTGCCCGACCGAGCGCCAGTTGCGCCCCGAACCGAAGAGGCCATGGAGGATGACGAGCGCCGGCGCGCCGGGATCGCCGAGCTCCTGGTAGGCAAGGTCCACCGCCATCTGCGTCTCCCCCCGATCGCGGGGCGCCAAGGATAGCGGCAACCGCGGCCGCCGGCACGCGGCCTCAGGGCAGACGTTCCAGAGGCCGGCAGCGCTCCACCAGGTCGCGCAGTTCCCGCAGCGCCACCGAGAACATGGCGAGCTCCAGCGCGCCCGCGGCCCGCAGGTCGCCGAGGAGGCTGCGCCAGCGCGCGAGCGCCGCCTCGTTGTGGGCGAGCCAGGCCTCCACCAGACGCGCGCTGCGGCAGCGCTCGCGGCAGCCGGCGAGCATCCCGGTCACCAGCGCGCTCTGCTGGCGGTGCAGGTCCTCGCGCAGGGTCGCCACCGCCATCCGCTGCCAGTGCCCCTCCACGCCCAGCCCCTCGAGCTGGTCGCGCAGCCAGCGCAGCCCGAGGCGCTCGCCGAGGGCGAAGTGGGCCTCGGCGGCGAAGGCCATGGCGTGGCCGCTGGCGAGGCAGACCTCGACGAGGTCGAGGGCGGCGTCCATGTGGGCGAGCGCCGCGACGCGCGCGGCGAGCGCCGCCGGCACGCGCGCGCGCGTGAGCCGGCGCACCGCCTCGCGGTGGCGGCGGCGGTCCTCGGGCACCAGCGCCCTGGGCAGCGCCGCGCCCAGCGCGGCCACGCCGTCGAGATAGCGTGCCACGGTCTCCTCGATGGACATGGGCTGCGGCCGGTTGCGCAGCAGCCACAGCGCGGCGCGCTCGGCGAGATCCTCGGTCGCCGCCAGCATCTCCAGCTGCACCGCCGCCGCGACCCGGTTGTCCAGCGCCTCCACCTCCTGCCACAGCGGCCGCAGGGCGAAGACCTCCCGGACCACGGTGTAGGCGCGGGCGACGTCGGCGGCGCCGGCCCCGGTCTCCTCGTGCAGGCGGTGCACGAAGGTGCTGCCGACGCGGTTGACCATGCCGTTGACCACGTGGGTGACGATGATCTCGCGCCGCAGGGGGTGCTGCTCCATGAAGGCGGCGAAGGGCCCGCGCAGCGGCTCGGGGAAGTAGTCGGCGAGCTCCCGCCGCAGGTACGGGTCCTCGGCCACCCCCTCGGCAAGGAGCGCCCGCTTGACCGCGATCTTGGCGTAGGCGTGGAGCACCGCCAGCTCCGGCCGCGTCAGCCCCCGCCCCTCGGCGCGCCGCTCGCCGAGGGCCTCGTCGCCGGGCAGCCCCTCGAGGGCCCGGTCCAGCAGCCCCTCGCGCTCGAGGGCGCGGATGAAGCGCGCGTGCTCGGGCAGCAGCGCCGCGGCGCGCGCCTCGGCCAGGCTCAAGGCCTGGGTGCGGCGGTAGTTGTGGGAGAGGACGCGGGCGACGACGTCCTCGACCACCTCCATGAGCAGCGCGTTGCGCCGCTTGAGCGTGAGCTCGCCGGCGGCCACGGCGCGGTCGAGCAGGATCTTGATGTTGACCTCGTGGTCGGAGCAGTCGACCCCGCCGGAGTTGTCCACGAAGTCGGTGTTGATGCGCCCGCCGCGGAGGGCGAACTCCACGCGCGCCGCCTGGGTCAGGCCGAGGTTGCCGCCCTCGCCCACGACGCGGCAGCGCAGCTGCGCGGCGCTCACGCGCACGGCGTCGTTGGCGCGGTCGCCGACGTCGGCGTCGCGCTCCCAGCTCGCGCGCACGAAGGTGCCGATGCCGCCGTTCCAGAGGAGATCCACGGGAGCGCACAGGATGGCGCGGATGAGCTCGTTGGGCGTCATCCGCTCGGCCTCCACGCCGAGGCGGCGGCGCACCGGCTCGCTGAGCGGGATCCATTTCTGGCTGCGCGCGAAGACGCCGCCGCCCTCCGACAGGCAGGCGGGGTCGTAGTCGGCCCAGGTGGCGTGCGGGGTGCGGAAGAGCCGCTCGCGCTCGCGGAAGCTCGCCTCGGGGTCCGGATCGGGGTCGAGGAAGATGTGCTGGTGATTGAAGGCGGCGACGAGGCGGATGTGGCGCGACAGCAGCATGCCGTTGCCGAAGACGTCGCCGCCCATGTCGCCGATGCCGACCACCGTGAAGTCCTGGCTCTGGATGTCGAGGCCGAGCTCGCGGAAGTGCCGCTTGACCCCCTCCCAGGCGCCGCGCGCGGTGATCCCCAGCTTCTTGTGGTCGTAGCCGACGGAGCCGCCGGAGGCGAAGGCGTCGCCCAGCCAGAAGCCGTACTCGGCGGCGACGCGGTTGGCGAGATCCGAGAAGGTGGCCGTGCCCTTGTCCGCGGCCACCACCAGGTAGGGATCGTCGCCGTCGTGGCGCACCACGTGGGGCGGGGCCACCACCTCGCCGTCGACGATGTTGTCGGTCACATCCAGCAGCGCGCGGATGAAGCCCGTGTAGCAGGCCTCCACCTCGGCGGCGCGGGCCTCGCGCCCGCCCTCCGCGGGCATCCGCTTGACCACGAAGCCGCCCTTGGCCCCCACCGGGACGATGACCGCGTTCTTGACCTGCTGCGCCTTCATGAGGCCGAGGATCTCGGTGCGGTAGTCCTCGAGGCGGTCGGACCAGCGGATGCCGCCGCGGGCGACGCGCCCGCCGCGCAGGTGCACGCCCTCCACCCGGGTGGCGTAGACGAAGATCTCGAAGGCGGGACGGGGCTCGGGGGCGGTCTCGAGGCGGGAGGTGTCGATCTTGAGCGCCAGGGCGTCGCCGGTGCGCCCCTCGGCGGCGAGGCGGTAGTAGTTGGTGCGCAGCACCGCCAGGACCACGTGCAGGAACTCGCGCAGGATGCGGTCCTGGTCGAGGCTCGCCACCTGGTCGATGGCCTGGCGGATCTGCGCCGCCCACCGCTCGGCGCGCGCCTCGCGCTCGCCCTCGCGGGCGGGATCGAGGCGGACGTGGAAGAGCTGCACCAGCCGCCGCGCGATGCCCGGGTTGTCGGCCAGGGCCGAGGCCATGTAGCTGTGGCTGAAGTGCAGGCCCAGCTGGCGCAGGTAGCGGGCGATGCCCCGCAGCAGCGCCACCTCCCGCCAGTCCAGCCGCGCCGCCAGCACGAGGCGGTTGAAGGCGTCGTCGTCGGCCTCGCCGGCCCAGACCCGCGCGAACGCCTCCTGGAAGCGCTCGCGCAGGTCCTCCGCCATCAGCGCCTCGTCGTCGTCGTGGTGGAGCCCGAAGTTGTGGATCCAGGTGACCTCGCGCCCTTCCGGCTGGAGCTTGTAGGGATGCTCGAAGACCACCCGCACGCCCATGTGCTCCAGCACCGGCAGCGCCTGGGCCAGGGGCACCGGTCCGCCGAGGCTGTAGAGCTTGAAGCGCAGCGCCCCGCTCGGCGCATCCAGCGGGCGGTAGAGGTGCATCCCCAGCCGCCGGCGCGGCCCGAGGGCCTCCATGTGCTCGATGTCGTGGGCGGCGACGCGCCCGTCGTAGTGCTCGCGGTAGCCGGCCGGGAACGCCCCGCCCCAGCGCCGGAACAGGCGCACGCCGCGGCCCTCGCCGAAGCGCTCGACGAGCGCCTCCCGCAGCCGCTCCTCCCAGGTGCGCGCCGCCTCCGCGAGGCGCCGCTCCACCGCCTCCGGGTCCACCTCCGGGATCCCGCCCGGGGCGGTGCGGACCACGAAGTGCACCCGCGCCAGGGCCGACTCCGAGATCTCCACCGTGAACTCGACGTCGGTGCCGTCCCAGGCCCGGCGCAGGATCTCCACCATCTGCCGCCGCACCCCGGTGTGGTAGGCGTCCCGCGGCACGTAGACGAGGCAGGAGACGAAGCGCTGGTAGGGGTCGGGGCGGACGAACAGCCGCACCTGCTGGCGCTCCTGGAGGTGGAGAATGCCGAGGGCGATGTCGTAGAGCTGCTCCACCGGGGCCTGGATGAGCTCGTCGCGGGGGTAGGTCTCGAGGATGTGGCGCAGGGCCTTGCCGTCGTGGCTGCGCGGATCGAGGCCCGCGCGCTCCAGCACCGCCTGCACCTTGCGCCGAAGCAGCGGCACCTGCCAGGGGCTGGCGTGGTAGGCGGCCGAGGTGTAGAGGCCGAGGAAGCGCCGCTCGCCCACCACCCGGCCCGCCTCGTCGAAGCGCTTGATGCCCACGTAGTCGATGTGGGTCGGGCGGTGCACGGTGGCGCGCGCGTTGCCCTTGGTGAGGATCAGCAGCTGGGGCACCCGCGCCAGGCGCTGCACCGCAGGCGGCAGGAGCGAGAAGCTGGTGGAGATCCCCTCCGCCGGGTCCTCGCGCAGGATCCCGAGCCCGGAGCCCGGCACCACGCGCAGGGTGTCGCCGTGGGCGGTGGACTCGAGCACGTAGTCGCGGCTGCCCAGGAAGACGAAGTGGTCCTCGGCGAGCCAGCGCAGGAAGGCCCGGTCCTCCTCCACCTGTGCCGGGTCCAGGGGCAGGCGGGCGGGATCGATCCCGTCGGCGGTCTCGCGCAGCCGCGCCCGCATCGCCCCCCAGTCCTCCACCGCCGCGCGCACGTCGCCGAGCACCCGCAGCAGGTCGCGCTCGAGGGCCATGAGGACGTCGGGGTCGACGCAGCGGTCCACCTCGATGTGGGTCACCGCCTCGGCCTGCCCCTCGCCGTCGCCGCCCTCGCCGAGGACCGCCTCGAGGACCCCCTCGCCGTCGCGCCGCACCCGCAGCACCGGATGGATCACCACGTGCACGGCGAATCCGTGGCGGGCCAGCTCCATGCGCAGGGAGTCGACGATGAAGGGCATGTCCTCCAGCACCGCCTCCACCACGGTGTGGGTCGACTCCCAGCCGTGCTCCTCGAAGTCGGGGTTGTAGATGCGGATGCGGGTCTCGCCGGGGCGACGCCGGCGCGCCAGGTGCCAGTGGGCGAGCGCCGCCCCGTAGAGGTCCTGGGGGGCACGGGCGACCACGTCGCGGGGATCGACCCAGCGGTAGTAGAGCTCGATGAAGCGGGCGGCGGTCTCGCCCTCGCCGCCCTCGAGCTCGGTGCGGGCGCGGGCCGCGAGCGCCTCGATGCGCTCGCGCTTCTCCGCCTCCCGCTGCGCCAGCACCGCCTACCTCCGGCGCGGCAGGTAGAGGTCGGTGACGGTGCCCGCCGCCGCCTCGGCGGCGAAGGCCACGGTCTCCGACAGGGTCGGATGCGGGTGGATCGACAGGCCGATGTCCTCGGCGTCCGCCCCCATCTCGAGGGCGAGCACGGTCTCGGCGATGAGCTCGCCGGCGCCGGGGCCGACGATCCCGGCCCCCACCAGGCGCCCGTCGGCCTTGTCGAAGAGGAGCTTGGTGAGCCCGTCGTCACGCCCCAGGCTGAGCGCCCGCCCGCTCGCCGCCCACGGGAAGACGCCCTTCTCCACCTCGATCCCCGCCGCCCGGGCCTCGGCCTCGGTCAGCCCCATCCAGGCCACCTCCGGGTCGGTGTAGGCCACCGCGGGGATGGCGCGGGCGTCGAAGGCGGACTTGTGCCCGGCGGCGACCTCGGCCGCCACCTTGCCCTGATGGGCCGCCTTGTGGGCGAGCATGGGCTGGCCGACGATGTCGCCGATGGCGAAGATGTGCCCGACGTTGGTGCGCTGCTGGGCGTCGACGGGGATGAAGCCGTGCTCGTCGATGCGCACCCCCGCCGCCTCGGCGCCGATGCGGTGGCCGTTGGGGATGCGGCCCACCGCCACCAGCACGCGGTCGACCCGCAGCGACTCCGGCGCCCCCTCCCCCTCCAGGTACACCGCAAGCCCCGTCTTCCGGGGCGTGACGCCGATCACCCGGGTACCCAGATGGACGCCCTCGAGACGGCGGCGCAGCCGCTTCTCCAGCGGCGCCACGAGATCGCGGTCGCATCCGGGCAGCAGCCCGTCGGTGAGCTCCACCACGGTGACGGCGCTCCCCAGGGCGCGGTAGACGGTGGCCATCTCGAGGCCGATGATGCCGCCGCCGATCACCAGCAGGCGCTTCGGGATCGCGGGCAGGGCCAGCGCGCCGGTGGAGTCCATGATGCGCTCGTCGTCGGGCAGCCCCGGCAGGCGGGCGGCCTCCGAGCCTGCGGCGATGACGGCGTGGGCGAACCCCACCACCTGCACGCCGCCCGGCCCTTCCACCCGCAGGGCATGGGGCGAGACGAAGCGGGCCGTGCCGGTGAGCACCTGAACCTTGCGCCGCCTCGCGAGCCCGGCGAGCCCCTGGGTGAGGCGGCCCACCACCTCGTCCTTCCACGCCCGCAGGCGGTCGAGATCGATGCGGGGCCGGCCGAAGAGGATGCCGTGGGCCCCCATGGCCTCGGCCTCGTCGATCACCGCGGCGGCATGGAGCAGCGCCTTGGACGGGATGCAGCCGACGTTGAGGCAGACCCCGCCGAGGCGCGGGTAGCGCTCCACCAGGGCCACCCGCAGCCCGAGGTCGGCGGCGCGGAAGGCGGCGGTGTAGCCGCCGGGGCCGGCGCCGAGGACCACGAGATCCACCTCGAGGTCCACCCGCTCCACCGGCGCCGCGGGCGCCGGCGGCGCCGCCTTGGCCGGGGCGGGCGGCACCGGGGCCTCGGCCGCGCCAGACTGCACCGGGGCCTCGGCCGGGGCCGGCGGCTCCGCCGCCGCCGGCTCCCCCTCCTCCACCTCCATCACGCAGATGGGCGAGCCCTCCGAGACCCGGTCCCCCACCTGCACCCGCAGCGCCCGCACCACCCCCGCATGCGGCGACGGCACCTCCATCGTCGCCTTGTCGCTCTCCAGCGTGATCAGCGAGTCCTCGGGCGAGACCCGGTCCCCCGGGGAGACCAGGACCTCGATCACCTCCACGTCCCGGAAATCCCCGATGTCCGGGACCTTCACCTCCACCGTCCTGCCCACGTGCCCGTCTCCTCGAAGAACCGGTGGCGCTCGCGCCGCCGTCAGAGCAGCAGCCGGCGCACGTCGCCCAGGGTGCGCGCCAGATGCGTCGTGAAGCGCGCCGCGTCGGCGCCGTCGATGACCCGGTGGTCGTAGGACAGCGACAGCGGCAGCATCAGCCGCGGCACGAACTCGCTGCCGTTCCACACCGGCCGCATCTGCGCCCGCGAGACCCCGAGGATCGCCACCTCGGGGGCGTTGACGATGGGGGTGAAGGCGGTGCCGCCGATGCCGCCGAGGCTCGAGATGCTGAAGCTCGCCCCCTGCATCTCCTCCGGGCGCAGCCTGCGCTCGCGGGCGCGCGCGCTCACCTCGGCGAGCTCCTCGGCGAGCGCCCACACCCCCTTGGCGTCGACGTCGCGGATCACCGGCACCACCAGCCCCTCCGGCGTGTCCACGGCGACGCCGATGTGGTAGTAGCGCTTGAGGATCAGGTGCTCGCCGTCGGGATCCAGCGAGGCGTTGAAGTGCGGATGCTCGCGCAGCGCCGCCGCCACCGCCTTCATGAGGAAGGCGAGCAGGGTCAGGCGCACGCCGCGCGCCTCGGCCTCCCCGCGCAGCGACCGGCGGAAGGCCTCGAGCTCGGTGATGTCCGCCTCGTCGTGCTGGGTGACATGCGGCACGTGCAGCCAGGCCCGGTGCAGGTTCTGGGCCGAGAGGCGGCGGATGCGCGAGCGCTCGACCCGCTCCACCTGGCCGAACTTCGCGAAGTCGATCTGCGGCATCTCCGGCAGGGCGAAGGCCGCGTGCGGCGCCACCTGCGGCGCGGTGAGCTGCTCCTTGACGTAGGCCTGGACGTCCTCCTTGAGGATGCGCCCCTTGGGGCCGCTCCCCCGCACCCGCGCGAGATCCACCCCCAGCTCGCGCGCGAAGCGGCGCACCGCGGGGCTCGCGTGGGGCTTGCCGCCGGGCCGCTCCACCGGCACCGGCTCCACCGGCGGCGGACGGAAGGGGCCCGGCGCGCCAGGCGCCGCCTCGGCGACCGCCGTGGGCGCCGCCGCGCCCGTCTCGCCCGGGGCGGCCTGCGCCGCGGCCGCCGGGGCCTCGGCCGCGCCAGACTGCACCGGGGCCTCGGCCGGGCCCGGCGGCTCCGCCGCCGCCGGCTCCCCCTCCTCCACCTCCATCACGCAGATGGGCGAGCCCTCCGAGACCCGGTCCCCCACCCGCACCCGCAGCGCCCGCACCACCCCCGCATGCGGCGACGGCACCTCCATCGTCGCCTTGTCGCTCTCCAGCGTGATCAGCGAGTCCTCCGGCGAGACCCGGTCCCCCGGGGAGACCAGGACCTCGATCACCTCCACGTCCCGGAAATCCCCGATGTCCGGGACCTTCACCTCCACCGTCCTGCTCACCTCGGCGCCCCCCTCACACTTCCCACGGGTTCGGCGCCTCGGGATCGACGCCGTACTTCTCGATGGCCTCGCGCACCGTGGAGGCGGGGATCGTGCCCTCGCGGGCGAGGGCCCAGAGGGCGGCGACGGCGACGTGGTAGCGGTCGACCTCGAAGAAGCGGCGCAGCGCCGCGCGGGTGTCGCTGCGCCCGAAGCCGTCGGTGCCGAGGACGACGTAGCGCATGGGCACCCACGGGCGGATCTGGTCGGCGAAGGTGCGGATGTAGTCGGTGGCCGCCACCGCCGGCCCCTCGCGCCCCTCGAGCATGCGCTCGACGTAGCTCTTGCGCGGCCGCTGCTCGGGATGGAGCATGTTCCAGCGCTCGGCGGCCATGCCGTCGCGGCGCAGCTCGGTGAAGCTGGTCACGCTCCAGATGTCGGCGGCGACGCCGAAGTCCTGCTCGAGCAGCTCGCCGGCGGCGATCACCTCGCGCAGGATGGCGCCGCTGCCCATGAGCTGCACCCGCGGCGGCTTGCGGCGCCCGCGGCTGCCCCGGGCCTCGCGCAGCAGGTACATGCCGCGGACGATGCCCTCCTCGACCCCCTCCGGCATCGGCGGGTGGGCGTAGTTCTCGTTCATCACGGTGATGTAGTAGTAGACCCGCTCCTGGTCCACGTACATGCGGCGCAGGCCGTCGTGGATGATCACCGCCAGCTCGTAGGCGAAGGTGGGGTCGTAGGCCTTGCAGTTGGGGATCACCGAGGCCAGCACGTGGCCGTGGCCGTCCTGGTGCTGCAGCCCCTCGCCGGCGAGCGTGGTGCGCCCCGAGGTGCCGCCCATGAGGAAGCCGCGCGCCTGCATGTCGGCCGCCGCCCACGCGAGGTCGCCGACGCGCTGGAAGCCGAACATGGAGTAGAAGATGTAGAACGGGATCATGGAGATCCCGTGGGTGCTGTAGGCGGTGCCGGCGGCCATCCACGAGGAGATGGCGCCGGCCTCGGTGATGCCCTCCTCGAGGATCTGGCCCTTCTTGTCCTCGCGGTAGTAGCTCACCTGCTCGGCGTCCACGGGGCGGTAGAGCTGGCCCACGGAGGAGTAGATGCCGAGCTGGCGGAACAGCCCCTCCATGCCGAAGGTGCGCGCCTCGTCGGGGACGATGGGCACCACGTGGGGGCCGATCTGCTTGTCCCGGCACAGCGTGGCGAGGATGCGCACGAAGGCCATGGTGGTGGAGATCTCGCGCTCGCCGGTGCCCTCCAGCATGTTCCGGAAGGCCTCCAGGGGCGGGATCCGGAGCGGCGGCGCCTCGCGCCGGCGCTGCGGCAGGTAGCCGCCGAGGGCCTCGCGCCGGGCCTTGAGGTAGCGGATCTCGGGACTGTCCTCCGGCGGGCGGTAGTAGGGCACCTCGGGCAGCTTCTCGTCCGGGATCGGCACCCCGAAGCGGTCGCGGAAATGGCGCACCGCCTCGTCGCTGAGCTTCTTCTGCTGGTGGGTGATGTTGAGGGCCTCGCCCGCCGGCCCCATGCCGTAGCCCTTGACGGTCTTGGCCAGGATCACGGTGGGCTGGCCGCGGTGCTTGACCGCCGCGGCGTAGGCGGCATAGACCTTGTGCGGGTCGTGGCCGCCGCGGTTGAGGCGCCAGATGTCCTCGTCCGTGAGGTTGGCCACCATCTCCTTGAGCTCGGGGTACTTGCCGAAGAAGTGCTCGCGCACGAAGGCGCCGTCGCGGGCCTTGAAGAGCTGGTACTCGCCGTCGACGCACTCCTCCATGCGCCTGCGCAGCAGCCCCTTGGTGTCGCGCGCCAGGAGCGGGTCCCAGTACGAGCCCCAGATCACCTTGATCACGTTCCAGCCCGCGCCGCGGAAGACGCCCTCCAGCTCCTGGATGATCTTGCCGTTGCCCCGCACCGGACCGTCGAGGCGCTGGAGGTTGCAGTTGACGACGAAGATGAGGTTGTCGAGCCGCTCCCGCCCGGCGAGCGAGATCGCCCCCAGGGCCTCCGGCTCGTCCATCTCGCCGTCGCCGCAGAAGCACCAGACCTTGCGGTCGCCCATGTCCATGAGGCCGCGGTCGGCCATGTACTTCATGAAGCGGGCCTGGTAGATGGCCATGATCGGGCTCAGGCCCATGGACACCGTGGGGAACTGCCAGAACTCGGGCATCAGCCACGGGTGCGGGTAGGAGGAGAGCCCGTTGCCGTCCACCTCGCGGCGGAAGCGGTCGAGCTGCTCCTCGCTGATCCGCCCCTCCAGGAAGGCGCGGGCGTAGATCCCCGGGGCCGAGTGGCCCTGGATGAAGACCAGATCCCCCCCGTGCCCCTCGCTGGGCGCGCGGAAGAAGTAGTTGAAGCCCACGTCGTAGAGGGTCGCGGCCGAGGCGAAGCTGGCGATGTGGCCGCCGAGCTCCGGGAAGCGGCGGTTGGCGCGCACCACCATGGCCATGGCGTTCCAACGGATGATCGAGCGGATGCGCCGCTCGAGCCCCGCATCCCCCGGGATCCGCTCCTCACGCGAGGGCGGGATGGTGTTGAGGTAGGCGGTGGTGGCCGAGAAGGGCAGGTCCGCGCCGCTGCGGCGGGCGAGATCCACCAGCATCTCCAGCAGCTGATGGGCCCGCTCCGGCCCCTCGCGCTCGAGCACCGCCTCCAGGGCGTCGAGCCACTCCTGCGTCTCCTGGGGATCGGGGTCGTTGCGAAGCTGGGCCTCGGGGATCGCCGCCATGGATCACCTCTCGCGATGCAACGTGTTGAACCGGAATGCTTTTTTCTGCGGGCGTGATGCGCGGGCACGCCATTACAGCGTAGTATAGCGAGGCCCGGCAAGCTGCATTGCACCATGCGGAAGAGGCACCCATGAGCACCGTCGCCCTGCGCCGCGGCCGCGGCGCCCCCGATCCCCGCGCCATCGCCCGCGCCGGCGCCGTGCTGCTGGCGCTGCCCCGCGAGGGCGCCGCCGAGGCGCTCGCCGCGCTGCCCCACGGCGAGGTCCTCGCGCAACGGCTCGCGGCGTGGCCCGACTGGCCGCGCGAGCCCCTGGTCACGACCCTGCCCGACGCGCGCGGCACCCCCGTCGCCCTCGCCGCCCCTCCGGACGGCGGGGCCTGGTCCGTGCACGCCTGGGCCCGGCGCGCCGTCGCCACCCTCACCCCCCGCCGCCCGGGCGCGCTCCTCGTCTGGGTCGCTCCCGGGCGCGGCCTGCCCCCGACCACCGCCACCGCCCTCGCCCGCGCCGCCCTCGCCACCGCGCCCCTGCCCGCCCAGCGCCGGGAGCCGCCGCGCCCGCCCCTGACCCGGGTCGAGATCCACGGCGAGGCGCCGGGCCTCGACCCGGCGCGGCTCGCCGCCGAGGCCGAGGGGACCGACCTCGCCCGCGCGCTCACCGCCCGCCCGGCCAACGCGCTCACCGCGGCGGACCTCGTGCGCGAGGCCCGCGCCCTCGCCCGCCGCCACGGCTGGCGCGCGCGGCTGCTGACGCGCACGGCCCTGCAGCGGCGCGGCGCCGGGGCCTTCTGCGCCGTCACCCGCCTCGACCCCGAGGCCGGCATCCTGCACCTGCATCACCGCGGCGCAGGGGCCGTGCAGGGCCGCGTCGCCCTCGTGGGCAAGGGCATCTGCTTCGACACCGGGGGCGTCAACCTCAAGCCCGCCCGCGCCATGCAGCACATGCACGAGGACATGGCCGGCGCCGCCGTCGCCCTCGGCACGCTGCTCGCGCTGACCCGCCTCGGCGCCCCGCTCGCGGTGGACTGCTGGCTCGCCCTCGGCCGCAACGAGATCGGCCCCGGGGCCTACCGGCCGGGCGAGGTGGTGCGCGCCCTCGACGGCACCACCATCGAGGTGGTGCACAGCGACGCCGAGGGCCGCATGGTGCTCGCCGACACCCTCGTCCTCGCCGGGCGCGCCCGCCCGCAGCTCATCCTCGACTTCGCCACCCTCACCGGGGCCTGCATCCACGCCCTCGGCACCCGCTACAACGGCGTCTTCTCCAACCGCCCGCAGGCCTATCCCGCGCTGGTGGAGGCGGGCGAGGCCGCCGCCGACCGCGTCTGGCCCTTCCCCATGAGCGAGGACTACGACGAGGCCCTGGAGAGCGAGGTCGCCGACGTGCGCCAGTGCACCCTCGAGGGCGAGGCCGACCACATCCTCGGCGCCCGCTTCCTCGCCCGCTTCGTGCCCCGCGACATCCCCTGGGTGCACGTGGATCTCGCCGCCGCACGCAGCCGCGGCGGGCTGGGGCCGGTGCCCACGGAGGTGACCGGCGCGGGCGTGCGCTTCGCCCTCGAGCTTCTCCTCGGCCCGGCGCGCGGGCGCCTCGCGGCGGCGCCTTGAACCGCGGCGCGGGGGCTGGTGCAATGCGCCCCCCGCAGCACCGGAGACCGTCATGAGGGGACGCGGCGACAGCGCCGGGCGGCGGCGCGCGGCCTTCGCGGCGCTGGCCCGCTATCGCGAACTGATCGACGACTGGGCCGCCTTCGTGGAGGCCCTGGAGCGGCCCTTGCCGCGCTGCGTCTGGGCCAATCCCCTGCGCATCGACGCCGCGGGGCTGGCCCGGCTGCTGGCGGCCGAGGGGGTGGAGGCGCATCCGCTCGCCTGGCACCCCGGCGCCTTCCGCCTCGCCGCGGCGGACGGGGTCGGGGCCCGCTGGTGGTACCTCGCGGGCCTCGCCCACGCCCAGGAGGAGGCCTCGCTGCTGCCGGTGCGCCTGCTCGATCCGCAGCCGGGCGAGCGGATCCTCGACCTCTGCGCCGCCCCCGGCGGCAAGACGGCGCAGATCGCGCTCGCCCTCGGCAACCGCGGCACGGTGGTCGCCAACGACGTCCACTTCGGCCGCCTGCGGCCCCTGCGGGCGAGCGTCGAGCGCCTGGGGCTGCTCAACGTCAGCCTCACGGTCCACGACGGCACCGGCTACCCCGGCGAGGCCGGCCCCTTCCACCGCGTCCTCGTGGACGCCCCCTGCAGCGGCGAGGGCACCCTGCGCAAGCACGCCGCGCTGGAGGGCGAGGTGGGCGAGGCGCTCTCGCGCCGCTACGCCCGGCGCCAGCGGGCGCTGCTGCGCCGTGCCGTGCAGCTCACCCGCCCCGGCGGGCGCATCGTCTACTCCACCTGCACCTTCGCCCCCGAGGAGAACGAGGAGGTGGTGGACGCGGTGCTGCGCGAGGCCGAGGGGCGCCTGCGCATCGTGCCCGCGCGCGTCCACGGCCTGCGCCTCGCCCCCGGCGTCACCCGCTGGGCGGGGCGCGACCTCGACCCCGCCCTCGCCGGCGCCGCCCGTCTCTGGCCCCACCACAACGACACCGGCGGCTTCTTCGTCGCGGTGCTGGAGCGCACCGACGGGCCCGCCCCCGCCGAGGCCGCGACCGCCGCCCCGGACGCCCTCGACGAGCCCCTGGTGCGGGCCCTGCTCGCGCGCCACGGCGTCCCCGAGGCCGCCGCCGCGGGCTGGCGCATCACCGGCCGCAGCGGCCGCGGCGTCCACGTCGCCGCCGCCGACCACGTCCCGCCGCCGCGCCCCGCCCCCGAGGCCACGGGGCTGCCGCTGGTCAACCTCAGGGCCCGCCCGCCCAAGGCCACCACCGCGGCGGCGCTCCTCCTCGCGGCCCAGGCCACCCGCAACGTCGTCGACCTCGAGGCCGCGGAGCTCGCCGCCTACCTCGCCCGCGCCGCGGTGACGCTGCCCGCGGCCCGCACCGCGGCCTGCGACGGCGGCTTCGTCCTCGTCCGCCACCGCGGCTTCGGCCTCGGCACCGCGCTGCTGCGCCCGGACGGCACCCTCGAGAGCCTCTTTCCCAAGCGCTGGGCGGTGCCGACCTGAGGGAGGCGGTGCCGCGGCCGGACCGCTACAATGCGGCGCCGGCCCGAACCCCCATGCGAGCCATGGACCGCATCACCCTCATCCGCCCCGACGACTGGCACCTGCACCTGCGCGACGGCGAGGCGCTGGCCACCACCGTGCCCCACGCCGCGGCCCGCTTCGGCCGCGCCATCGTCATGCCGAACCTGCGCCCGCCGGTGACCACGGTGGCGGCGGCCGAGGCCTACCGCCGGCGCATCCTCGCCGCGCGCCCGCCCGGCGCCGCCTTCGAGCCGCTGATGACCCTCTACCTCACCGACACCACGCCCCCGGAGGAGATCGCCTGCGCCGCCGCCTCGGGCCTGGTGCGCGCGGTCAAGCTCTACCCCGCCGGCGCCACCACCCACGCCGAGGCGGGCGTGACCGATCCGCTGCGGCTCGACCCGGTGCTCGAGGCCATGGCCGCGCACGACCTGCCCCTGCTCGTGCACGGCGAGGTGGTGGACCCGGAGGTGGACGTCTTCGACCGCGAGGCCGTCTTCATCGACCGCGTCCTGGGGCCGCTGGTGGAGCGCCACCCGCGGCTGCGCGTGGTCCTCGAGCACGTCACCACCCGGCACGGGGTCGCCTTCGTGCGCGCGGCACGCCCCGGGGTCGCCGCCACCATCACCGTCCACCACCTGCTGCTCAACCGCAACGATCTGCTGGTGGGCGGCATCCGGCCCCACCACTACTGCCTGCCGGTGCCCAAGCGCGAGGCCGACCGGCTCGCGCTGCTGGAGGCGGCGGTGGGCGGCGATCCCCGCTTCTTCCTCGGCACCGACAGCGCGCCGCACCCGCGAAGCGCCAAGGAGAGCGCCTGCGGCTGCGCCGGCGTCTACACCGCCCATGCCGCCGTGGAGCTGCTCGCCGAGGTCTTCGAGGCCGCCGGCGCCCTCCACCGCCTGGAGGCCTTCGCCGCCCGCCACGGCGCCGCCTTCCACGGCCTTGCGCCCCATCCCGACACCATCACCCTGGTGCGGGATCCGTGGCCGGTGCCGCAGCGCTATCCCTTCCCGGACGGCGGCCTCGTGCCGCTGCGCGCCGGCGGCACCGTCGCCTGGAGGCTCGCGGCATGAGCGAGCCCCGCCCCAGGGCGCCCATCGCCGAGCGCTTCCGCGGCTACCTGCCGGTGGTGGTGGACGTGGAGACCGGCGGCCTCAACCCCGACACCGACGCCCTGCTGGAGGTGGCGGCGGTGCTCATCGAGATGGACGAGGCCGGGCGGCTGCGGCGCGGCGCCACCCACGCCCGCCACGTGCTCCCCTTCGAGGGGGCGCGGCTCGACCCCAAGGCGCTGGAGATCACGGGCATCGATCCCTGGCATCCCTTCCGCGACGCCCGCCCGGAGAAGGAGGCGCTGCAGGAGATCTTCCGCCCCATCCGCCGCGCCCTGCGCGAGACCGGCTGCAACCGCGCCGTCCTCGTGGGGCACAACCCCGCCTTCGACCTCGCCTTCCTCAAGGCCGCGGTGCGCCGCTGCGGGATCAAGCGCGACCCCTTCCACCCCTTCGCCACCTTCGACACCGCAACCCTGGCGGGCGTCGCCCTGGGGCAGACCGTGCTCGCGAAGGCGGTGGAGGCGGCGGGGATGGAATGGCAGAGCAGCGAGGCGCACTCGGCGATCTACGACGCCGAGCGCACCGCCGACCTGTTCTGCCACATCGTCAACCGCTGGCAGGCCCTGGAGCGCCTGGCCTCAGGAGGCTGAGGCCTCGCCGCCGGCCTTCTCCACCGCCTCGCGCACCATCCGCTGCAGCTCGCCGCGCTCGTAGAGCTCGAGGGTGATGTCGCAGCCGCCCACCAGCTCGCCGTTGATGTAGAGCTGCGGGAAGGTGGGCCAGTTGGCGTAGCGGGGCAGGTTCTCGAAGATCTCCGGATCGTCGAGGACGTTGACGTAGGCGAACTTGACGCCGCACTGGGCGAGCGCCGCCGCGGCGCGGCTCGAGAAGCCGCACATGGGGAACTGCGGCGTCCCCTTCATGAACAGCACCACCGGGTTGCCCTCGACGATCTCGCGGATCCGGTCCATCACGTCCATCGCGCTCACCTCCGTAGGGAAAGGGATGCCCCCTTGGGGCCGTCATGGACCCAGTCTAAACCAGGCGGCGCACTCGGAAAAACCCCGCCCCCCTTGCGGGTGCCCCGCCGCTCAGCGCAGGCCGTCGACGTTGCGCTGCAGCCACAGCTCCAGCATCGCCAAATGAAAGAGCTTGCTGCCCTGGATGCGCGTCAGGTGACGCTCGGGCTCGGCCAAGAGCCGCTCCACGTAGGGGCGCCGGAACAGACCCCGCTCGCGCGCCCGCGGCGAGTCGAGGACCTCGCGCATGAAGGCGAGGAAGGGCCCGCGCACGTACTTCAGGGCCGGCACCGGGAAGTAGCCCTTGGGCCGGTCGATGACCTTGTCCGGGAGCCGGCCGCGGGCGATGCGCTTGAGGATGTGTTTGCCGCCCGAGGCGAGCTTGAGCTCGGGGGGCATGCGCGCGGCGAGCTCCACCACGTGGTGGTCGAGGAAGGGCACCCGCGCCTCCAGCCCCCAGGCCATGGTCATGTTGTCGACGCGCTTGACCGGGTCGTCCACCACCAGGGTGGTGACGTCGAGGCGCAGCACCGCGTCGATGAAGGTCTCGGCGCCGGGCTCGGCGAGCCGCGCCGCGACCAGCTCCGCGGTGTGGTCGGGGCCGTGGAAGCGCGGATCCACCGTCTCCAGGTACTCGGCGTGGTCGCGGTCGAAGTAGTGGCGGCGGAAGCGCTCCACGGCCGGCCCCTCGGTCTCCGCCGCCATGCGCGGGTACCAGAAGTAGCCGCCGAAGACCTCGTCCGCGCCCTGCCCGCTCTGCACCACCTTGACCTCGCGCGAGACCCGCTCGGCGAGCAGGTAGAAGGCCACCGCGTCCTGCCCGAACATGGGCTCGGCCATGCAGTCGACGGCCTCGGGCAGGCGCTCGAGCACCTGCTCGTTGGGGACCAGGAAGCGGTGGTGGCGCGTGCCGTAGCGCTCGGCCACCGGGTCCGAGTACTCGAACTCGCTTCCGCGCTCCTCGGGCTGGTCCTCGAAGCCCACCGAGAAGGTGAGGATCTCGCCGCCGCCGGCCTCGGCGAGCAGCGCCACCAGCAGGCTCGAGTCGAGCCCGCCCGAGAGGAGCACGCCGACGGGGACGTCGGCGATGGCGCGCCGCCGCCGCACCGCCTCCAGCAGCGCCCCATGGACCGCCTCCTCCCACTCGGCCTCGCTGCGCGGTGCGCCCTCCCGCGTCGCCTCGAGCCGCCAGTAGACCCGCTCGCGGCCGGCGCCGTCGGCCTCCACGGTGAGGGTGGTGGCCGGGGGGAGCTTGCGCAGCCCGCGCAGGATCGTGCGCGGGGCCGGCACCACCCCGTGCAGGGTGAGCTGGTGGTGCAGGCCCACCGGGTCGATCTCGGTGTCCAGCCCCCCGGCGGCGATGAGCGCCTGGGCGTTGGAGGCGAAGCGCAGCCACCGCCCGGTGCGGGCGTAGTAGAGGGGCTTGATGCCGAGGCGGTCGCGGGCGAGGAAGAGGCGGCGCGCATGCAGGTCCCAGAGGCCGAAGGCGAACATCCCGTGGAGCCGCTCGACGCAGCGCTCGCCCCAGGCGTGGTAGGCCTTCAGGATGACCTCGGTGTCGCCGTGGGAGAAGAAGCGGTAGCCGAGCCGCGTCAGCTCCCGGCGCAACTCCGGGTAGTTGTAGATGGTGCCGTTGAAGACCAGGGCGAGGCCGAGCTCAGGGTCCACCATCGGCTGGTGGGCGCGCTCGGACAGGTCGATGATCGCCAGACGCCGGTGTCCGAGCGCCAGCGGTCCGTCCTCGTAGGCCCCCTCGTGGTCGGGGCCGCGCCGGCGCAGCTCGCCGAGCATGCGGCCGAGCGCCGCAAGGTCGGGCCGGGCCCCGTCCAGGCGCAGCTCACCGCAGATCCCGCACATCTCCGCCCTCCCCAGGCCGACGGGCGGCCATTGTAGCCCAGCCCCTTTCCCTCGCGCGGCACTCGGGAAACTGACCTGGCTCAATGCCCGCCGCGGCGCACCCGCGTAGCATCCTTCCCACACCGCGCCTCCCGGGCGGCTACACTGCTGCCAGGCGGCGCGCCACGGAAACCATCGCCCACAAAAGAAGGGAGGATCTCACCATGGAGCACAAGCTTCCGGAGCTGCCCTACGCCATGGACGCGCTCGCGCCCCACATCTCGCGCGAGACCCTCGAGTACCACTACGGCAAGCACCACGCCACCTACGTGGCCAACCTCAACAAGCTCATCGCCGGCACCGAGTACGCCGACATGAGCCTCGAGGACATCGTGCGCAAGGCGCCCCCGGGCGGGATCTTCAACAACGCCGCGCAGGTCTGGAACCACACCTTCTACTGGCACAGCCTCAGCCCCAACGGCGGCGGGGCCCCGACCGGCGCCGTCGCCGAGGCCATCGACCGCGCCTTCGGCTCCTTCGACGCCTTCAAGGAGCAGTTCACGCAGGCGGCGGTGACGCTGTTCGGCTCCGGCTGGGCCTGGCTGGTGCGCAACGCCGACGGCGGCCTCGAGATCGTGCAGACCGCCAACGCCGGCAACCCCATGACCGAGGGCAAGACCCCCATCCTGACCTGCGACGTCTGGGAGCACGCCTACTACATCGACTATCGCAACGCGCGGCCGAAGTACGTCGAGGCCTTCTGGAACCTGGTCAACTGGGAGTTTGCCAATCGCAACCTCGGCTGAGCGGCGCGCGGGGGCGGGTCCCCGCCCCCGCCGGCTCGCGGGGATCGCCCCGGCGGCTTAGAATGCACCGCCCCTGACCCCGGGAACACCCCGTGAGCGAATCGACCGCGCAGGCATCCGCCACCGTCCCCGACTACCTCGCGCGCCACTACCGCTGGGCCTACCTCACCCCCGGCGCGGTGCGCAGGTTCGACCGCCCCTGGGTGGTCAACGCCATTCTCTGGGGCCAGTACCGGCGCCTCGCCCGCGCCGCCGCGGCCTGCTTCGGACCCGGCCAGCGGGTGCTCCAGGCGGCCTGCGTCTACGGCGACCTGAGCCTGCGGATCGCGCGCCGGGTCGGCCCCGAGGGACGACTCGACGTGCTCGACGCCGCCGCGGTCCAGGTCCGCAACGCCCGCGGCAAGCTGCGCGGCATCCGCTGGGCCCGGGTCTGCCGGGGCGACCTCACCCGCCTCGAGGCCGAGGGCTACGACGGCGCCCTCGCCTTCTTCCTCCTCCACGAGCTGCCGGCGCAGGCCCGCACCGAGGTGGTGGCGCGGCTGCTGCGGGCGCTTCGTCCCGGAGGGCGGGCGGTCTTCGTCGACTACCACCGACCCCACCCGCTCCACCCGCTGCGGCCGGTGATGGCCGCCGTCTTCGCCACCCTCGAGCCCTTCGCCGCCGACCTCTGGCAGCAGCCGGTCGAGGCCTTCGCCCCGTCCGCGCCGGCCTGCCGGTGGTCGCAGCGCACCTTCTTCGGCGGCCTCTACCAGCTCGTGATCGCCCGCCGCCTCCCTTGCGGGGGCGCCGGGGCGGCGCTAGATTAGGCCTTCCCGGGCCCGCGCGGTCCCGGGAGCGAGGACGGCGGTCTCGCCCGCGAGACTGCCTTTTTTGCTTTCACGGACGGGGACCCAGCCCCATGGCCGACTGCCTCATGAACACCTACGCCCGCCAGCCGGTGGCCTTCGTCCGCGGCGAGGGCCCCTGGCTGTGGGACGCCGAAGGGCGACGCTACCTCGACGCCATCGCCGGGATCGGGGTCTGCGGCCTCGGCCACGCCCACCCCGCGGTGCGCGAGGCGCTGTGCGCCCAGGCGGGCGAGCTCGTGCACACCTCCAACCTCTACGAGATCCCGCTGCAGCGGCGGCTCGCCGAGCGTCTGGCGGCGCTCACCGGCCTCGAGCGCGCCTTCTTCGCCAACTCCGGCGCCGAGGCCAACGAGGCGGCGATCAAGATCGCCCGCCTCGTCGGGCACCGCCGCGGCCTGCAGCGCCCGGCGGTGATCGTGGCCGAGGGCAGCTTCCACGGCCGCACCCTCGCGACCCTCTCCGCCACCGGCAACCGCCGCGTCCAGGCCGGCTTCGAGCCCCTGGTGCAGGGCTTCGTGCGCGTGCCCTACAGCGACCTCGACGCGATGGAGGCGGCGGGGCGCAACAGCCCGGAGGTGGTCGCCGTCCTGGTGGAGCCGATCCAGGGCGAGGGCGGGGTGCGGGTGCCGCCGGAGGGCTATCTGCGCGGGCTGCGCGCGCTCTGCGACCGCCACGGCTGGCTGCTGATGCTGGACGAGGTCCAGACCGGCGTCGGCCGCACCGGCCGCTTCTGCGCCTTCCAGCACGAGGGCATCGTCCCCGACGTCGTCACCCTCGCCAAGGGGCTCGGCAACGGCGTGCCCATCGGCGTCTGCCTCGCCCGCGGCGAGGCCGCCGAGGCCTTCACGCCCGGCAGCCACGGCTCCACCTTCGGCGGCAATCCGCTGGCCTGCCGCGCCGCCCTGGCGGTGCTGGACGTCCTCGAGGCCGAGGGGCTTCCGGCGCGGGCGGCGGCGGCCGGCGAGACGCTGCGCGCGCGCCTCGCCGCGGCCCTCGAGGGCGTGCCGGGCGTCGTCGCCGTGCGCGGCCGCGGGCTCATGCTGGGCGTCGAGCTCGACCGCCCCTGCGCCGCCCTCGTCGGCGAGGCGCGCGAGCGCGGGCTGCTCATCAACGTGACCGCCGAGCGCGTGGTCCGGCTGCTGCCGCCCCTCGTCCTCGACGACGAGGCCCTGGGGCAGCTCGCCGACCTCCTCGTCGCCCTCGTGCGCGACTTTCTCGACTCGGAGACCTGAGCCATGGCGGTGCGGCACTTCCTGAGCCTGCTCGACCTCGCACCGGAGGAGGCCGAGGCGCTGGTGGCGCGCGCGATGGAGCTTCGCCGCCGCCACCACGCGGGGGAGCGCGGCGAGGCCTTCCGCGGCCGCGTGCTGGCGCTGCTGTTCGAGAAATCCTCCACCCGCACCCGCGTCTCCTTCGAGGCGGCGGTGGCGCAGTGGGGCGGCGCCGCCATGTTCCTGTCGCCGCGCGACACCCAGCTCGGGCGCGGCGAGCCGCTCGAGGACACCGCGCGCGTGCTCTCGCGCATGGTGGACGCCATCGTCGTGCGCACCTTCGAGCACGAGAAGCTGCAGCGCTTCGCGGCCCACGCCACGGTGCCGGTGATCAACGCCCTCACCGACCGCTTCCACCCGTGCCAGCTCCTCGCCGACGTGCAGACCTTCTGCGAGCACCGCGGCCCCATCCGCGGCCGCACCGTGGCCTGGATCGGCGACGGCAACAACGTCTGCCATTCCTGGATCAACGCCGCGCGGCTGTTCGGCTTCCATCTGCGCATCGCGGTGCCGGCGGGCTACGAGCCCGACCCGGCGGTGGTCGCCGCGGCCGCCGAGCGGGTCACGCTCACGCGCGATCCGCTGGAGGCCGCCGCCGGCGCCGACCTGGTGGTCACCGACGTCTGGGCCAGCATGGGCCAGGAGGAGGAGCGCGCGGCGCGCCTCGCCGCCTTCGCCCCCTACCAGGTGGACCGCCGCGTCATGGAGGCCGCCGGCCCCGAGGCCCTCTTCATGCACTGCCTGCCCGCCCACCGCGGCGAGGAGGTGGCGGCGGAGGTCATCGACGGCCCCTGGAGCGTGGTCTGGGACGAGGCCGAGAACCGCCTCCACGCCCAGCGCGCGCTGCTGGAGCTGCTCTGGGGGGTGCGGGGGCCGTGACCCAGACGCCGCCGCTGCTGGAGGTGCGCGGCATCCGCTGCGCCTACGGCCGCAACGCGGTGGTGCACGACCTGTCCCTGCACCTGCCGCGGGGCGTCATCGCCGGCCTCGTCGGCCCCAGCGGCTGCGGCAAGACCACGGTGCTGCGGGCCATCGCCGGCCTCCAGCCCCTCGTCGCCGGCGAGATCCTGCTCGAGGGCCGGGTGCTGTCGGGGCCGGGGGCGGCGGTGCCGCCCGAGCGGCGCGGCATCGGCATGGTCTTCCAGGAACACACCCTGTTCCCGCACCTGAGCATCGGCGACAACGTCGCCTTCGGCCTGCGCGGGCGCCCCGCGGCCGAGCGCCGGCGCACGGTGGAGCGCATGCTCGCCCTGGTGGGCCTGGAGGGGCTCGCCGGCCGCTACCCCCACGAGCTCTCGGGCGGCCAGCAGCAGCGGGTCGCCCTCGCCCGCGCCCTCGCCCCGGGCCCGAGGCTGCTGCTGCTCGACGAACCCTTCTCCAGCCTCGACGTGGAGCTTCGCCAGCGCCTCGCCCTGGAGGTGCGCGAGATCCTCGTGCGCGAGGGCATCACCGCGATCCTCGTCACCCACGACCAGGGCGAGGCCTTCGCCATCTGCGAGCGGGTCGGCGTCATGCACGCGGGGCGCATCCTGCAGTGGGACACCCCCTACAACCTCTACCACGACCCCGCCGACCGCTTCGTCGCCGACTTCATCGGCGAGGGGGTGTTCGTCGCCGGCCGCCTCGTCGACCCCGAGACCCTGGAGACCGAGGCCGGGGTCCTGCGCGGCGACCGCGCCTATCCCTGGCCCCCGGGCACCGCGGTGGACGTGCTGGTGCGTCCGGACGACGTCGTCCCGGACCCCGACGGCCCCCTCGCCGCGATCGTGCGCAACAAGGCCTTCCGGGGCGCCGAGACCCTCTACACCCTGGAGCTGCCCACCGGGGCGCGGGTGCTCTCGCTCTTCCCGAGCCACCTCGACCACGGCATCGGCGAGCGCGTCCGCGTCCGCGTGGCGGCGGACCACCTGGTGGCATTCCCACGCGAGGAGGAGGCCGCGGCATGAACGGGAAGGAGACCCAGGACGGCGGGCTCGAGCTCGTCAGCTTCAAGCTCTGCCCCTTCGTGCAGCGCTCGGTGATCACCCTGCTGCACAAGAAGGCCCGCTTCCGCATCACCTACATCGACCTCGCCGACCCGCCGCCGTGGTTCCGCGAGATCTCGCCCCTCGGCAAGGTGCCGCTGCTGCGCGTCGGCGACGCGGTGATCTTCGAGTCGGCGGTCATCAACGAGTACATCGACGAGACCCACCCGCCGCCGCTGCACCCCGCCGACCCCCTGCGGCGCGCCGTCAACCGCGCCTGGATCGAGTTCGGATCGGAGTGCCTCGGCGATCTCTACCGCATCGTCACCGCCGCCGACGAGACCGCCCTCGAGAAGGCCTGCGCCACGCTGCGCGGCAAGCTCGAGCGCATGGAAGGGGTCCTCGGCGAGGGGCCGTTCTTCAACGGCGAGGCCTTCTCGCTGGTGGACGCGGCCTGGGCGCCGCTGCTGATGCGCCTCGAGCTGCTGCGCCCGCTCGTGCCCGTCTACGGGCCCGAGGCGCTGCCGCGGCTTGCGCGCTGGAGCGAGGTGCTGCTCGCGGCCCCCGAGGTGCGCGAATCCGTGGTGCCGGAGTTCGAGACCCTCTTCCGCGAGCACATCCTCGAGCGCGGCGGGGCCCTCGCGGCGCGCCTCGCGGCTTCGTGATCCCGCGCACGGCAGCGCGCCGCGCCCGGGCTACAATCGGCGCCCACCCGCGCCAGGGAGGAAAGCCGTGATCCGCGCCGCACTGACCCTCGCCGCCCTCGTCCTCGCCGCGCCGGCGCTGCGCGCCGAGACCCGCTACGTCACCGACCGGGTGGAGATCACGGTGCGCAGCGGACCCAGCCTCCAGAACCGCATCCTCAAGCTGGTGCCGAGCGGCACGGCGGTGGAGCTGCTGGAGGCCGACCCCGAGAGCGGCTACTCGCGGGTGCGCCTTGCCGACGGCACCGAAGGCTGGATCATCACCCGCTACCTCATGGACGCGCCGGCGGCGCGGGCGCAGCTCGCCGAGGCCCGCAAGCGCGTCGCCGAGCTCGAGGCCGAGACCGCAAGCCTGCGCGAGCGCATCGCCGAGCTCGAGGCCCAGGGCCAGGCCCTCGGCGCCGAGCGCGACCAGGCGGTGCAGAAGGCGCGCGAGCTCGAGCTCCGCCTCGACCGCATCCAGCGCACCGCGGGCGACGCCCTGCGCATCGAGCGCGAACGCAACGAGCTGCAGACCTATGCGCGCAAGCTCGAGGGCGAGCTGCAGACGCTGCGCGCCGAGAACGACGCGCTGCGCGACCAGAGCGCCCGCGACTGGTTCGTGGCCGGCGCCGGCGTCCTCCTCGTCGGCCTGCTCACCGGGCTGCTCCTCGCCCGCATGCGCGGGCGCCGACGCTCGGGGTGGGACAGCCTCTGAGGCCCCCTCCCACCCTCCCCCGCAAGCGGGGGAGGAGTCTGCCCCTCCCCGCTTCCCCCTCCCTGCCTCCCTCCCCGCGCCGAAGGCGGGGGGAGGGCCGCGGAGGGGCGCGGCCCTCAGCCGCCCCGGCGCAGCCGCGACAGGTCGCGCACGGCGCCGTGGGCGGCGGAGGTCGCCATCGCCGCGTAGGCGCGCAGCGCGGCGCTGACCTCGCGCTCGCGGCGGCGCGGGGTCCAGGCCCGCGCCCCCCGCGCCTCCTCGGCCGCGCGCCGGCGCGCCAGCTCCTCCTCGGGGACGTCGAGGTGGATACGCCGGTTGGGGATGTCGATCTCGATGGGGTCGCCGTCCTCCACGAGGGCGATGAGCCCGCCCTCGGCGGCCTCCGGCGAGACGTGGCCGATGGACAGGCCCGAGGTGCCGCCCGAGAAGCGCCCGTCGGTGACCAGGGCGCAGGCCTTGCCGAGGCCCTTGGACTTGATGAAGCTGGTGGGATAGAGCATCTCCTGCATCCCCGGACCGCCCTTGGGCCCCTCGTAGCGCACGATCACCACCTCGCCGGCCTGGACGCGGTCGCCGAGGATGCCCTCCACCGCCTCCTCCTGGCTCTCGAAGACGCGGGCCGGGCCGCGGAAGACGAGGATGCTCTCGTCCACGCCCGCGGTCTTGACGATGCAGCCGTCCTCGGCGAGGTTGCCGTAGAGTACGGCGAGCCCGCCGTCGGCGCTGTAGGCGTGGTCGAGGTCGCGGATGCAGCCGCCGGCGCGGTCGAGATCGAGCGCCGGGTAGCGCCGCGCCTGGCTGAAGGGGTCGGTGGTGGGGATGCCGCCGGGGGCGGCGCGGTAGAAGCGGTGCACGGCCTCGTCCTCGGTGCGGCGCACGTCCCAGCGCGCCAGGGCCTCGGCGAGGCTTGCGCTGTGCACCGTCGCCGCCCCGGTGTGCACGAGCCCGCCGCGCTCGAGCTCGCCGAGGATGGCCATGATGCCGCCGGCGCGGTGGACGTCCTCGACGTGGTACTGCTGCGTGCTGGGGGCGACCTTGCAGAGGTTGGGCACGCGGCGCGAGAGGCGGTCGATGTCGGCCATGGTGAAGTCCACCCCCGCCTCCCGCGCCGCCGCGAGCAGGTGCAGCACGGTGTTGGTGGACCCGCCCATGGCGATGTCGAGGGCCATGGCGTTCTCGAAGGCCTCGCGGGTGGCGATCCCCCGCGGCAGGGCCCGCGGATCCTCCGCCTCGTACCAGCGCCGCACCAGCTCCATGATCCGCCGCCCGGCCTCCTCGAAGAGCGCGCGCCGGTCGGCGTGGGTCGCCACCAAGGTGCCGTTGCCGGGCAGCGCCAGCCCCAGGGCCTCGGTCAGGCAGTTCATGGAGTTGGCCGTGAACATCCCCGAGCAGGAACCGCAGGTGGGGCAGGCCGAGCGCTCCATCGCCGCCACCTCCTCGTCGGAGACGTCCGGGTTGCCGGCGGCGATCATGGCGTCGATGAGGTCGACGTGCAGCTCCTCGCCGCGCCAGCGCACCTTGCCCGCCTCCATCGGTCCGCCGGAGACGAAGATGGCGGGGATGTTGAGGCGCAGCGCCGCCATCAGCATCCCCGGGGTGATCTTGTCGCAGTTGGAGATGCAGACGAGGGCGTCGGCGCAGTGGGCGTTGACCATGTACTCCACCGAGTCGGCGATGAGGTCGCGCGAGGGCAGGCTGTAGAGCATGCCGCCGTGGCCCATGGCGATGCCGTCGTCGATGGCGATGGTGTGGAACTCGCGCGGGATGCCGCCCGCGGCCCGCACCGCCCCGGCCACGATCTCGCCCACCTCCTTCAGGTGCACGTGCCCGGGGACGAACTGGGTGTAGGAGTTGGCGATGGCGACGATGGGCTTGCCGAAGTCCTCCTCGCGCACGCCGGTGGCCCGCCACAGGGCGCGGGCGCCGGCCATGTTGCGGCCGTGGGTGGTGGTGCGGGAACGGTACTCGGGCATCTCGGCGCTCCTCCTCGGGCCGGGAACGGGAAGAGGGGGAAGGTTACGGCGGCGCACCGCCGCCGGTCCAGCGCCCGGCGGCGCTAGCCCAGCCGCGCGCCGTTGGGCACCGGGCGCTCGGGCTGGACCAGGACCACGGTCCCGTCCTCGCGGTAGAGGCCGGTGACCAGGCATTGGGAGCGCATGGGCCCGATCTGCTTGGGCGGCAGGTTGACCACCGCCACCACCTGCCGCCCAAGCAGCGCCTCGGGGGTGTAGAGGTCGGTGATCTGCGCGCTGGACTTGAGCACGCCGATCTCGGGGCCGAAGTCGATCCAGAGCCGGTAGGCGGGCCTGCGCGCCTCGGGGAAGGGCTCGGCGCGCACCACCGTGCCCGCCCGCAGCTCCACCCGCCGGAAGTCTTCCCAGGTGATGGTCTCCACCGCCTACGCCCCCCGCCGCTCGGTGTGGCCGAGGTCGCGCCCGGGTGCCACGAGATCGCGCACGCGCCGCTTGAGCTCGGTGATCTCGGGAAAGCCGCCCTCGCGCACGCGCGACCACACCAGGGCGTCGCCGACACGGATCTCGAACACGCCCCCGGTGCCCGGCACCAGGGCCACCTCGCCGATCTCCTCGGGAAAGGTGCTGAGCAGCTCCTGCGCCATCCAAGCCGCCCGCAGCAGCCAGCGGCACTGGGTGCAGTAGCGGATCTCGATCCTCGGCCTCATCGCCGTTCCCCGCCTCGCGGACCTCGCCCACACCCTACGTCCCGCCGGCCGCGGCGGGCAAGCCCCCCGCCTTGCGGCCCCCGACGCCCCCCGGCACAATCCGCGCATGTCCGAGCACGCCGCCGTCATCGAGCGCATCCGCCGCCTCGTCGCCATCCCCTCGGTGAGCAGCACCGACCCCGCCCACGACCAGGGCAACCGCGGCGTGGTCGCGCTCCTCGCGCAGTGGCTGGACGAGCTGGGCATGGCGGTGGAGCTCATGCCCCTGCCGCACCACCCGGACAAGCTGAACCTGGTCGCCACCGCCGGCGCGGGCGAGGGCGGACTCGTCCTCGCCGGCCACACCGACACCGTGCCGTGGGACGAGGGGCGCTGGTCCTCCGACCCCTTCCGCCTCGAGCTGCGCGACGGGCGCGCCTACGGCCTCGGCACCAGCGACATGAAGGCCTTCTTCGCCCTCGTGGTGGGCGCCCTCGAGGGGATCGGGCTCGAGCGCCTGCGCGCCCCCGTCACCGTGGTCGCCACCGCCGACGAGGAGAGCACCATGGCGGGGGCGCGGGCGCTGCTGCGCCTCGGCCGGCCGCGGGCGCGCTGCGCCGTCGTGGGCGAGCCGACCGGCCTGCGCCCCGTCTACGCCCACAAGGGGATCCTCATGGAGGCGGTGGAGGTGGTGGGCCGCTCGGGCCACTCCAGCGACCCGGCCCTCGGCGCCAACGCCATCGAGGGCATGCACGCCGTCATCGGCGCGCTCCTCGCCCTGCGGGCCGAGCTCGCCGAGGCGCACCGCGACCCCGCCTTCCGCGTCGCCCACCCCACCCTCAACCTCGGCCGCATCGAGGGGGGCGACAGCCCCAACCGCATCTGCCCGCGCTGCGAGCTGCACTTCGACCTCAGGCTGCTGCCCGGGATGGCGGTGGAGACCCTGCGCGAGACCATCCGCCGCCGGGCCGAGGCGGCGCTCGCCGGCAGCGGCCTGAGCCTGCGCATGCGGCCGCTGATCGAGGGCGCCCCCGCCCACCGCGTCGATCCCGCCTCGGCCCTGGTGCGCGAGGCCGAGGCGCTCACGGGCCGGCGCGCCTGCACCGTGGGCTTCGCCACCGAGGCCCCGTTCTACGCCGCCCTCGGCATGGAGACCCTGGTCCTCGGCCCCGGCGAGATCGACCAGGCCCACCAGCCGGACGAGTACCTGGAGCTGGCCCAGATCGGCCCCGCCGTCGCGCTGCTGCAACGGCTCATCGCACGGCACTGCACATGAACCGCACCCCGCCCTCGCCCCAGGAGCGCGCCGCCTACGTGGAGTGGTTCCGCGACGCCTCCCCCTACCTGCGCGCCTTCCGCGACCGCACCGTGGTGGTGCTCGCCGACGGCGAGTCGCTGGCCGAGCCCGGCACCGGCCTCGCCGCCGACCTCGCCCTCCTCGCCGGCCTCGGCGTCCGTCTCGTCGTGGTGCCGGAGGCGGCGGCGCGGCTCGCCGGGCTCGGCCTGCCCGAGGGCGACGGCCACCCCGTGGTGGACGCGCAGGCGCTGCGCGGGGTGTGCGAGGCGGTGGGCGGGCTCGCCCTCGCGGTGCAGGCGGCGCTGAGCCTCGGCGGCGCCGCGGGGGCGGCGCCGCCGCCGCGGGTGGTCTGCGGCAACTTCGTGCGCGCGCGCCCGGTGGGCGTGCGCTCCGGCATCGACCACGGCCACGCCGGCGAGGTGCGGCAGGTGGACACCGCCGCCCTGCGCCGCCAGCTCGACGGCGGCGCCGTCGTCCTCGTCCCGCCGGTGGGGGCGTCGCTCTCGGGCGAGCCCTTCCTGCTGGATGCGACGCAGCTTGCCGGCACGGTGGCCGCAGGCCTCGGCGCCGACAAGCTGATGCTCCTCGGCGAGGGCGTCGCCGCCACCCCCGATGGGGACCGCGTGGACGTCCTCACGCCGGCGGAGGCGGCCGAGCTCGCCCGCGCCACGACCACACCGCCGGCCCTCGCCCGGCGCCTCGCGGCGGCCGCCCGGGCCTGCCGCGGCGGCGTCCGCCGCGCCCACCTCCTCGACGCCGGACTCGACGGGGCCGTCCTCCTCGAGCTCTTCACCCGCGACGGGGTCGGCACCATGGTCACCGACGAGACCTACGAGGAGCTGCGCCCGGCGCGGCTCGAGGACGTGCCGGGGCTGCTGGCCCTGATCGCGCCGCTGGAGGCCGAGGGGGTGCTGGTGCGCCGCTCGCGCGAGCGCCTCGAGACCGAGATCGACCGCTTCACCGTGCTCGAGCGCGACGGCGCCGTGATCGGCTGCGCCGCCCTCTACGCCTGGCCCACGGAGCGTGCCGGCGAGCTCGCCTGCCTCGCCGTCCACCCGGACTACCGCAGCGGCGGGCGCGGCGCCGCGCTGCTGCACCGCATCGAACGGCAGGCGCGCCGCCAGGGGCTCGACCGCCTCTTCGTGCTCACCACGCGGGCCTCGCACTGGTTCATCGAGCGCGGCTTCCGCCCGGCACGCCTCGCCGAGCTGCCGGTGGCGCGGCAGGCCCTCTACAACTGGCAGCGCAACTCGCGCGTCTACGTCAAGACCCTCTGAAGGGGAGGCGGCGCACATGGAGAGCCTCTGGGACGATGCCGACGCCGCGCGCTTCCGCGGCCCGCTGGGGCTGCGCGTCTACACCTCGCGCCTGCTCGGGCGCGACCCCGCGCTGGTCCTGCACGGCGGCGGCAACACCTCGGTCAAGGTGGAGGAGACGGACCTCTTCGGCGAGCCGGTGGAGGTCCTCTACGTCAAGGGCAGCGGCGCCGACCTCGCCGACATCGACGAGACCGGGTTCACCCCGCTGCGCCTCGCCCCGGTGCGCAGGCTCGCCACCCTGCCCGCGCTCAGCGACACCGCCATGGTGGAGGCCCTGGCGACGCAGAAGCTGCGCCCGTCGGCGCCCGCGCCCTCGGTGGAGGCCATCCTCCACGCCCTGATCCCGCACCGCTACGTGGACCACACCCACGCCGACGCGGTGCTCGCCATCTGCCACGGCCCCGAAGGCGAGGCCTGGATCCGGGAGATCTACCAGGAGGTGGCGGTGATCGTGCCCTACGTCATGCCGGGCTTCCCCCTGGCGCGGCTCGCCGCCGAGCGCTTCGCCGCCGAGGCCACCGAGGCCACCGAGGGCATGGTCCTCCTCCACCACGGCGTCTTCTCCTTCGGCGCCACCGCGCGCGAGAGCTACGAGCGCATGATCGCCCTCGTGGACCGGGCCGAGCGCTGGCTGCGCACCCGGCGCGCCTGGTCGCTGCCCGCACCGGCGCAGCCGCCCGCCCCGCCCCTGGACCGCACCGCCGTCGCCGCCCTGCGCCGCGCCGTCTCCGAGGCCGCCGGCCGGCCCATGATCCTGACCCTGCACCGCGACGCCGAGGCCCTCGCCTTCGCCCGGGATCCCGAGGTCGGCCGCATCAGCCAGCAGGGCCCCCTCACCCCCGACCACGTCATCCGCACCAAGCCGTGGCCCATGATCGGGCGCGACGTGGCCGCCTACACCGCCGCCTACCGCGCCTACTTCGAGCGCAACGCCCCGCGCAGCCGCGAGCCCCTCACGATGCTGGACCCCGCCCCGCGGGTGATCCTCGACCCCGAGCTGGGCCTGGCGAGCGCGGGACGCAGCCTCGCCGAGGCCGACGCCGCCGCCGATCTCTACCGCCACACCATGGCCGCGATCCGCCGCGCGGAGGCCCTCGGGGGCTATCGCGCCCTCGCGGAGGCGGACCTCTTCGACGTGGAGTACTGGGAGCTCGAGCAGGCCAAGCTGCGCCGAGGCGGCGCCGCGCCCCCCTTCGCCGGCGAGATCGCGCTGGTCACGGGCGCGGCCTCCGGCATCGGCCGCGCCTGCGCCGCGCTGCTCGCCGAGCGCGGGGCCGCGGTGGCGGGGCTCGACCGCGATCCCGCGGTGGAGACCGCCTGCGCCCTCGGCCTGTGCGCCGACGTCACCGACGACGCCGCGGTGGAGGCCGCCCTCGACCGCATGGTGGCGCGTCTCGGCGGCCTCGACCTCCTGATCCTCAACGCCGGCCTCTTCCCCGCCTCCCTCCCCATCGAGCGCCTGGACGACGAGACCTGGCGGCGCACCTTCGCCGTCAACCTCGACGCCAACCTGCGCCTGATGCGCCTCGCCGCCCCGCTGCTTCGGGCCTCGCCGCGCGGCGGGCGGGTGGTGGTGGTGGGCTCGCGCAACGTGCCCGCGCCGGGACCGGGAGCCGCCGCCTACTCCGCCTCCAAGGCGGCGCTGACCCAGCTCGCCCGTGTCGCCGCGCTGGAGTGGGGGCGCGACGGGGTGCGGGTGAACGTCGTCCACCCCGACGCCGTCTTCGACACCGGGCTCTGGACCGAGGAGGTGCTGGCCTCGCGGGCGGCGAGCTACGGCATGACGGTGGAGGCGTACAAGCGGCGCAACGTCCTCGGCGCCGAGGTCTCGAGCCGCGACGTCGCGGAGCTGGTCTGCGCCCTGTGCGGGCCCGCCTTCGCCCGCACCACGGGGGCGCAGATCCCCATCGACGGCGGCAACGAGCGCGTGATCTGACCCCGCCTCAGGCGGCGCCGGCGACGAAGCGGCGAAGCGCCGCCTCCGGCAGGGGGCGGGAGAAGAGCCAGCCCTGGGCGGTGTCGCAGCCGAGGCGGTGCAGCGCCTCGCGGGTCGCCTCGTCCTCCACCCCCTCGGCCACCACCCCGAGGCCGAGGCCGTGGGCCAGGCCGAGCACCGCCTCGACGATGGCGCGGTCCCCCGCGTCGGCGGCCATGGCGGCGACGAAGCTGCGGTCGATCTTGAGCTCGGTGACGGGGAGGCGGCGCAGGTACTGCAGCGACGAGTAGCCGGTGCCGAAGTCGTCCACGGCCACCTTCACCCCCAGGGCGCGCAGCCGCCCGAGGGCGTCCTCGGCCCGCTCGCGCTCGTGCATCATCGCGGTCTCGGTGACCTCCACCGTGAGCCGGGCGGGATCGCAGTCCCAGGCGGTGAGCGCCCCCACCACCTCGTCCACCAGATCCGGGCGGGCGAGATCCTGCACCGAGAGGTTGACCGCGAGGTCGAGGGCGAGGCCGTCGCGGTGCCAGGCGGCGGCCTCGCGCACGCCGCGCATGAGCACCCAGCGGGTCAGCTCGTGGACCATCCCCATCTCCTCCGCCAGGGGCACGAAGACGTCCGGCGGCACCGGATCGCGCCCCTGCGGATGCCAGCGCAGCAGCGCCTCGACCCCGACCACGGCGCCGTCGGCGAGCCGCACCTTGGGCTGGTAGTGGAGCTGGAGCTCGTCGCGCTCGCGCGCCTCGCGCAGCCGCTCGGCGAGCTCGAGGCGGCGGCGGTTGGCCTCCGCCAGCGCCGGATCGAAGAACACCACCTCGCGCCCCGAGGTGACCGCCGCCGCGAGCGCCAGGCCCGCGTGGCGCTGCGCCTCGGCAAGCGCGGCGGCATCGCCCGGCAGGCGCGAGAGGCCGAGGGCGACGCGGGCCCGCATGCGCCGGCCCGCCACCTCCAGCGGCTCCTCCAGGGCACGCAGCATCTTGCCGGCGGCGAGCTCCAGCAGGGCCTCGGCGGCGACCCGGTCGAGGAACACCCCCAGCCGCCGGCCCTCGGTGTGGAAGACCACGTCGCCCTCCCGCACCGCCTCGCGCAGGCGCGCCGCCACCCCGCGCACGAGCTCGGCCGCCGCCGCCTCGCCGAGGGCCACCGCCACCTCGGTGAGGTTGCGCACCTCGACGAGGGCGAGTCCGCACGCCGCGCCGCTCTCCCGCGCGCGCGCGATGCGCTCGCCGAGGAGGCGGTCGAGCCAGCCGCCCGGGTGCAGCGCCGGCACCGCCTCCAGCATCCCGCTGTGCTCGCGCCGGGCGCACTCGGTGCAGGCCTCGTGCAGGAGCAGCAGGTCCGCCAGGAGCACCGCCTGCGCCGCCTCTGGCGAGGCCGCCGCCGGCAGCAGCACCGCGGCATCGTCAAGCCCGAGGGCGAGCAGCCGCCGGGCCAGCGTCTCGCGCGCGGCCAGGTAGCCGCCGTCGTCGACGGCGGCAAGCCCCGCCTTATAGGCCGCGAGCAGCGCCGCCGCCTCGGCCCCGCCCACCCGCGCCGCGAGACGCTGTGCCGCGGCGCCGCCGGCAGCCACGGCGCGGGCCGCCTCCGCCGCCGCCGCCGCCCACGCCGCGGCGTCGAGCCCGAGGGCCTGGCGCAGCGCCTCGAGCCGGGCCGCGAGCCCCTCCCCCGTGCTCACAGGAAGTACTCCCCGGGATCGAGGCCGTACGCGCCGGGCTCGAGGGCGCGGCGGATGCGCTGGGGCTCGCCCCGCGCATCCACCGGGTCCTGCAGCAGGTCGAGCACCGTGGGCGCCTCGAGGCGCGCCTTGTCCGGCCCGAGGAGCACCAGGACCCGCGGGCGGAGCTGGCGCGTGCGCCGCTGCGCCAGCACCACCCCCACCTCGCCGCCCGACAGCTCCACCAGGGTCCCGGGCGGATAGATCCCCACCGCCTGGATGAACTGCTCGACGAGGCCGGCGTGGAACAGCGTCCCGCGCCACTCGTAGAGGTCCTGGAGGGCGTCGTAGGCGGAGACCGCGGGGGCGTAGGGGCGGACGCTGGTCATGGCGTCGAAGGTGTCGGCGATGGCCGCCATGCGCCCGTGGAGCGGGATGTCCGGCTCCTCGATGCCGCGCGGGTAGCCGCTGCCGTCGCTGCGCTCGTGGTGGGTGTAGGCGATCTCCACCACCGCCGGCGGGGTGCGCGGGCTCGCCCGCAGCGCCTCGACGCTGTACAGCACGTGCTCGCGCACGAGCCGGTGCTCTTCCTCGCTCAGCCGGCCGGACTTGTCCAGCAGCTCCCGCGGCAGCCGCACCTTGCCCACGTCCATGAGCAGGCCGCCGAGCCCGACGAGCTCGATCTCGGCCCGCGGCAGCCCGAGATGGCGGGCGAAGGCCATGAGGTAGATGGAGACGCTGACGGCGTGCCCCCAGGTGTAGCGGTCGGCCCTGCGCAGCCGGGTCATCCAGATCAGCGCATCGGGGTTGCGCAGCACGCTCTCGGCGAGCCCCCGCACCGCCTCGCGGGCGAGGCGCACGTTGACCTCGCGCCCCGCCGCCACCTCGTCGAAGACCGCATCCACCGCCTCCTCGGCCCGGCTCCACGAGGTCCGCGCCGCCGGCAGCTCCTCCTCCACCGTGGTGCGTTCCTCGTAGCGGCGCGTCGGCCGCGGCAGGTCGTCGCCGCCTGAGCTCCCGAGACGGGCCCGCCAGCGCGTCGCCGCCGGCCCCTTCAGGATCCGCTCGCGGTCGCTGCGCAGGGGATCGACGTAGACGTGGCGGCAGTAGCGGGCGAGCTCCTCGATCTGCGCCTCGCTCTCGATGAGGAACCCCTGGAACAGAAACGGCGTGTCCAGCCAGGGCCGGTCGAGCTCGCACACGAACATGCCCGGCGCGAGCTCGCCCACGGGCACCTTCCAGTGCTTCATGCGCCCCCCTCCCTGCGCGTCCCGAAAGCCGCAGGAAATCGATCGTTTGGGTGAGTATCTATCGATCTACAACCTGCGACAAGGGCCGCCCGCGGCTCACCGCTTGCGGGCGAGGGTCATCCCGTCGCCCACCGGGACCATCACCGCGTCGACCCGCTCGTCGGCGGCGACGTGGGCGTTGAAGGCGCGAAGCGCCACCGTGTCGGCGTCGTCCTGGGCGGGGTCGGCGACGCCGCCCCCCCAGAGGACGTTGTCCACCGCCACCAGGCCGCCGGGGCGCAGCAGTGCGAGGCAGCGCTCGTAGTAGGCGGGATACCCCGGCTTGTCGGCGTCGATGAAGGCGAGATCGTAGCGGCCCGCCTTCCCCGCGGCGAGCATCGCCTCCAGGGTCTGCAGCGCGGGGCCGAGGCGCAGGTCCACCCGCTCCGCGACCCCCGCCTCGGCCCAGTAGCGGCGCGCCACGGCGGTGTAGCGCTCGCTCACGTCGCAGGCCACCAGGCACCCGTCGGCGGGCAACGCAAGCGCCACCCAGAGGCTGCTGTAGCCGGTGAAGACGCCGACCTCGATCGTCCGCCGCGCCCCCAGCAGGCGCGCAAGCAGGGCGAGCAGCGCCCCCTGCTCCGGCGCGATCTGCATCCGCGCCTCGGGCATGGCCGCAGTCTCCTCGCGCAGCCGCGCCAGGAGCGGCGGCTCGCGCACGCCGTACCGGCGCAGGTAGGCGGTGACCGCCTCGCCCATGCCGATGCTCTCGCGGCTCATGCTCCCTCCCCGGGCGCCTCGCGCCCGCCTGCATCTGCCCCTACCATAGCGCCCCGTGAAGATCCTGCAGCTCACCGACACCCATCTCTTCGCCGATCCCGCCGCGCGCCTCAAGGGCGTCGACCCCCGCGCCCGCCTGCGTGCGGTGGTGACCCACGCCTGCGCCTGGCACCCCGAGCCCGCCCTCGTGCTGGCCACCGGCGACCTCGTGCACGACGAGACCGAGGCGGGCTATCGCCTGCTGCGCCGCGAGCTGGACCGGCTCGGCGCCCCGCTGCGCGCGCTCCCCGGCAACCACGACCACCCGGGGCGGCTCGCCCGGGTGTTCGGCGCCGGCGCCGGCGCGCCGTGGGCGGGCGGGCGCTGGCGCGTGCTCCCCCTGGACGGCCGCGTCGCCGGCCGCGACGGCGGCCGCTGGCACCGGCGCGAGGCGCGCCGGCTGGAGCGGCTCCTCGCCGGCTGGCCGGCCCGCGTCCACCTCCTCGTCGCCACCCACCACCAGCCCCTGCCCGTGGGCAGCCCGTGGATCGACGCCATGGGGCTCGCCGGCGGGCGCAATCTCCTCGGACGGCTCGCCCTCGACGGGCGCGCCCGCGCCCTGGTGTGCGGCCACGTCCATCAGCCCTTCGAGGCCCGGCTCGCAGGCATCCGCATCCTCGCCACCCCGGCGGTGAGCGTGCAGTTCCGCCCCCGCACCCGCGACCCGCGGCCCGAGCCCGGCCTGCCCGGCTACCGCTGGCTCCGGCTCGGCCCCGACGGCGCCGTCGAGACCGGCATCGAGCGCGTCCCCCCGGGGGCGCCTCTGCTTCGGCGCATCGTCTCGGGCGGGCAGAGCGGTGTCGACCGCGCCGCCCTGGATGTGGCCCTGGCGCTGGGCCTGCCGGCGGGCGGCTGGTGCCCCGCCGGGCGCCGCGCCGAGGACGGCCCCATCCCCGCGCGCTACCCGCTGCGCGAGACGCCGTCGGCGGACTACGCCCAGCGCACGGCGTGGAACGTGCGCGACAGCGACGCCACCCTGATCCTGCACCGCGGCCCACTCGCCGGCGGCACGCGCCTGACGCGCGAGCTCGCCGAGCGGCACGGCCGCCCCTGCCTCTGCATCGACCTCGCGGCGGTGCCGGACCCCGCCGCCGTGCGCCGCTGGCTCACCGCCCACGGCGTGGGCAGCCTCAACGTCGCCGGGCCCCGCGAGACCCAAAGCCCCGGCATCGGCGCCGAGGCCGCCGCCTTCCTGCGCCGGCTCCTCCTCGATCCCGACGCCTGACCCTGCCGCCCCGGCCCCGCCGGCACGGGCGGGGAGCCGCGTTTCCCGCTTCCGCCCCGGCGCCGGGACGGCCCCGGAACGCCCCCGGGGCGGTCCGGCATGGCCGGTCTTGACAAGGATGGTTTTGGGACTATATTCCCAAACAAAGGCGCCACAGGGCGGCGCCCTACCCGTGACGAGGAGGACGGGACCATGAAGAAGCACATGCAGCGGCACATCCGGCGGGCCGGGACCTGGACCGCCGTCGCCGCCTCGGCGGCCCTGCTCGCCGCCTGCGGCGGAGGCGGCGGCAGCGCCGACGGCGGCACCCCGACCACGGTGGCGAGCCAGGGCGTGATCACCCAGCTCGGCAGCATCTGGGTCAACGGCGTGCACTGGGACGACAGCGGCGCCGCCATTGAGGTGGACGACAACCCGAGCGGGCACGAGGCGCTGCGGGTGGGCATGGTGGTCACCGTGGAGGGCACCATGGACGACAGCGGCAACGCGGTCGCCACCCGGGTCGTCTTCGACGACGAGCTCAAGGGCCCCGTGAGCGGACTGGACCCCGCGGCCGGGACCTTCGCCGTCCTCGGCCAGACCGTGCACACCTCGCCGGACGGGACCGTCTTCCACGACACCGGCCGCTGCACCGGCACCGGCAGCGGGCTCGCCGCGCTCGCCGACGGCAACGTCGTGGAGGTGAGCGGCCACCGCAACGCCGCCGGCGAGGTGGAGGCCACCTACGTCGAGTGCAAAGCGCCGGACCTCGCGGCGTTCGCCACGGCCCAGGGCAAGCGCAAGCTCGAGCTCAGGGCGACCGTCACCGCCGATCCCGACGACGGCGCCACGTTCCAGGTGGGCACCCAGACCGTGGACTACCGCGAGGCCGTGGTGGACGACGGCATGCCGCCCCACCCGTGGTCGGGGACCTTCGTCGAGGTCAAGTGCGACCCCGAGGCCCGCGCCGACGACGGCATCGGCGACGTCACCGACTGCATCGACGGCTCGGGCGTCCTCCACGCCACCAAGGTGGAGCCCGCCATGGAGGGGCTGGGGGACGTGGACGCCGACGAGGTGGAGATCGAGGGCTTCGTGACCGACTTCGCCGGCCCCTCCGACTTCGAGGTCGCGGGCCAGCCGGTGGACGCGAGCGGCAACGTGCGGTTCGTCGACGGCACCGCCGCCGACCTCGCCGACGGCGTCAGGGTGGAGGTGGAGGGCCAGCTCTCGGCGGGCGGCGTCCTCGTCGCGCACAAGGTGAAGTTCAAGGGCGGCGTGCGCCTGACGGGCGTGGCCCAGGGCGGGGCCATCATGGGCATCGCCGTCACCGGGGACACCCTGACCGACGGGCAGGCCTACGAGGTGCGCGGCCGCTGGACCGGCTCGGCCGTCAGCGCTGTGCGGGCGGAGCCCGAGGACGGGTTCGATCCCGACGACTGGGAGCTCCGCGCCCCCGCGAGCCTCGCGCAGGGCATCGCCGATCCCGTCTTCGAGCTCCTCGGGGTCCAGGTGGACACCACCAACGCGACGTTCGAGGCCGAGGACGACGTGGTGCTGACCCGCGCCGGGTTCTTCGCCCGCCTGACGAACGGCACCGGCCTCCAGTCGGTGAAGGTGAAGGGCAGCTACGACGGCGGCGTGCTCACCGCCCGCAAGGTGGAGTTCGACGACTGACCGGGCGACCCCGGCGCGGCCCGCCCCCGGCGCGGGGGCGGGCCGCGGCCTGCCAGCCGATCCGATGATTGCCACAAAACATGTTGACTTTTGTTAATTTGGGACTAAGGTCCCAATCATGAGCAACGACGTCCGCGAGGCCATCTCCGACGCCGTCCTGCGGCTGCTCAGGCCGCTGGTCAGGATCCTGCTGCGCAACGGCGTCTCCTTCAAGGAGTTCGCCGAGCTCGCCAAGTGGGTCTTCGTGGACGTGGCGGCGAAGGAGTTCGGCATCCCCGGACGCAAGCAGACCAACTCGCGCATCTCCGTGATCACGGGCCTGACGCGCAAGGAGGTGCTGCGCATCCAGCGGCTGCCGGGACCGCGCAGCGACGAGACCGAGAAGCGCTACAACCGCGCCGCCCGCGTCATCGCCGGCTGGGTGCGCGACCACCGCTTCGCCGACGAGACCGGCCGCCCGGCGGTGCTGCCCTTCGACGGCGAGGGCGCGAGCTTCAGCGCGCTGGTGCGCCGCTACAGCGGCGACATCCCGCCCCGCGCCATCCTCGACGAGCTCGTCCGCGTCGGCGCCGTGGAGCGCACCGCCGACGGCGCCGTGCGCCTCCTCACCAAGGCCTACGTGCCGCGCACCGGCGAGGTGGACAAGCTCGGCATCCTGGGCACCGACGTCGCCCTCCTCATCGCCACCATCGACCACAACCTGCGGCACGAGCCGCCGGCGACGCGCTTCCAGCGCAAGGTCCTCTACGACAACCTGCCCGCGGAGGTGCTGCCGAAGCTGCGCGCGCTGGTGGAGGAGCGCGGGCAGGGGGTGCTCGAGGAGCTGGACCAGTGGCTCGCCGCCCACGACCGCGACGTCAACCCCCACGCCGAGGGCACGGGGCGCAAGGTCGCCGGCGTGGGCATCTACTACTTCGAGGAGGACTACGCCACGAGCCCGGTGGCGGACAGGGAGACGGAGGACGACCCGAGATGAGCAGGCTGCACCGCATCGCACGCATGATCACGGCCGCCGCGGCCCTGGGCGTCCTCACCTCCTGCGGAGGCGGGGGCGGCGCCGCCCTCCTCCTCGGCGGCGGCGGCATCGGGGGCACCGGCATCTCCTTCGGGCCGATCCTGCTCATCGGCAGCGTGAAGGTGAACGGCGTGACCTTCCAGACCCCGGAGGCCGAGGTCTTCGTGGAGGGCCAGTCGGTGGGCAAGGGCGACGCCGTGGTCAAGGCCCGCCTCAAGGAGGGCATGGTGGTCACCGTCGACGGCGACATCGAGACCGCGACCTCCGGCAAGGCGCTCGAGGTCCGCTTCGACCGCCTGATCGAGGGCCCGCTGGAGGGGGCGCCGGGCAACGGCGTGATCACCGTGCTGGGACAGACCGTCGTCCTCGACGCCAACGTCTTCGTCTACCGGGACAACGGTCCGGGCGACCCCTTCCACACCGCCTCCGCGGCCGATCTCGCGCCGGGCCAGCGGGTGGAGATCAGCGGCCTGCTCAGCGCCAGCGGCCCCGTGCTCGCCACCTACGTGCGCATCCTCGACGACCACTTCGACCCGGCGGAGGACGTGGAGGTCACCGGGCGGGTCACGGCGACCGGGTCCGGCACCATCACCCTCGGCGGCCTCACGGTCCACCTGCCCCCCGCCGCCCCCGTGATCGCGGTGGGCGACACGGTGGAGGTGAAGGGCACGGTGGACGGGGCCGGACCGCCCTACACCGCCGTCACCGCGACCGCGGTGGCCCTGGAGGACCCGGTCACGGCCGACCCCGACGACGACGCCGAGATCGAGGGCTTCGTCACCGCCACCGAGGACAGCGACGCCGACGGCCTGCCCGACGCCTTCACCCTGCACACCGGCAACCGCGTCGTCGTCGCCACCGGCACCGCCTTCGAGCACGGCACCGCCGCCGACCTCGTCCCCAACGCCCGCGTCGAGGTGGAGGGCGTGGTGGGCGCCGACGGCACCACCGTCACCGCGGACAAGGTGGAGTTCAAGGAGACCCGGATCCGGATCGAGGCCACCCTGGCGGGCGACCCCGCGGCCGGGCCGGTGACCTTCTTCGGCGGCGCCCTCACGGTGGAGGCCGACGACCTCACCGAGCTCGAGGGCGGCCCGGCGGACGGGGACTACGTCAAGCTCTCCGCCCGCCGCCTGGAGGACGGCACCCTCGTCGCCACGGAGATCGAGAAGAAGTCGGACACGGCGCCGCCCTGCGGCATAGCCGGCGAGGAGGTGGAGCTGCAGGGCGTGGCCCAGGGGCTGCCCCCGGCGGGAACCGCCGCCGGCGACTTCACCGTGGAGGGGGTGAAGGTGGTCTTCGACGCCGCCACCGCCTTCGAGCCGCCGGACCTCCTTGCCCGGGCGGCCGACGGCGATCTCGTCAAGGTCAAGGGCTGCTGGGACGGGGCGGCAATCGCCGCCGATGAGATCGAGCTCGAGGACTGAGCCCGCGCGCGGAGGCGCCCTCAGGCGGCCCCGCCGCCGCGCGCGAGCATCAGGCCGAAGCCTGCGGCGGCCAGCACGCAGGCGGCGCCGTAGAGGGCGATGGTGGCGGGCACGCCCGCCGCCTCCGCCACCGCGCCGGCAATCAGATGCCCCACCGGCGTCATGCCGATGAAGGTCACCGAGAAGAGCGCCATCACGCGGCCGCGCAGCGCGTCCGGGACGTGGAGCTGGATGAAGGTGTTGCTGCCGGCGACGACGGTGGTGAAGCCGAGGCCCAGCAGGGGCAGGACGGCGAGGGCGACGGCGGTGCTGCGCACCTGCGACAGCACCATCAGCGCCACCCCCGCGGCGAGCGCCGCCCGCCCCACGAGCCGCCCGAAGCCGGACGTGCCCCGGCGGCGTGCCATGCGCAGGGCGCCGAGCAGCGAACCGCCCCCGGCCGCCCCCAGCAGCAGCCCCAGGGTCTGCGGGCCGCCGCCCAGGACCTGGTCGGCGAAGACCGGCATCAGCACCGCGTAGGGGACGCCGAAGAGGCTCACCGAGGCCACCAGCAGCAGCGCCGCGCGGATCGGGCCGGCGCGCCAGGCGAAGCGCAGCCCCTCGACCAGGGCCGGCCTGCCCCTTCCGGTGCCGCCCCCGCCGGGCACCCGGATCGCCGCCAGGGCGACGAGCACCGCGGCGTAGCTCAGAGCGTTGAGCAGAAAGACCGCCCCCTCGCCCATCCGCGCCACCAGCACCCCCGCCGCCGCCGGCCCGAGGAAGCGCGCGGCACTGAAAAGGGCCGAGTTCAGGGCGATGGCGTTGGACAGGTCGTCGCGCGGCACGAGATCGGCCAGGAACGACTGCCGCGTCGGCATCTCCAGGGCGTGGACGACGCCCAGGGCGAGCGCCAGCGCGGCCACGTGCCAGACCTCGACCCGGCCGCCGAGGGTCAGCCCCGCGAGCAGCGCCGCCTGCGCCGCGGCCACGCCGTGGGCGATCAGAAGCAGGCGCCGGCGGGGGTAGCGGTCGGCGAGGACGCCGCCGGCAAGACCGAGGACGAGCACGGGGACGTTGGCGAGGAAGGCCACCGTCCCCAGGGCCAGGCTCGACCCCGTGAGGCGGTAGACCAGCCAGGCCTGGGCCACGTGCTGCATCCACGTGCCCACCAGCGAGACCGCCTGCCCGGCGAAGAAGAGGCGGAAGTCGCGATGGGCGAGCGCGCGCAGGGTGGCCCCGGGCATCCGATCTCGTCTCCTCCTCCCGCCCCGCTCCGCCCCCGCGCCACGCGGCGCGGCCTCCCCGGCCGCGGCGAGTATACCAGCGCCCCAGGCCCTACAATGGCGGCATGGAGCCGCTCCTCGTCGTCGCCGTCGCCCTGGTGCTCGCCTACGCCTACACCAACGGCTTCCACGACGCCTCCAACATCCTCTCCGCCGTGGTCGCCTCGCGGGCGCTCCCGCCCGGCCGCGCCCTCGCCCTCGTCGCCGCCTTCGAGCTCGCAGGCCCGCTGCTGGCCGGCACCGCCGTGGCCGACACCGTGGGCGGCTTCGTGGATCTCGCCGGCGTGCCCCGGCCCGTCGCCCTCCAGGTGGTCCTGGCGGGTGTCGCCGCGGCCTCGGCCTGGAACCTCGTCACCTGGCGCTGGGGGCTGCCCTCCTCCTCGGCCCACGCCCTCGTGGGGGGGCTCGCCGGGGCGGTGATCGTGGCGCTGGGGCCGCAGCGGGTGATCTGGGGGCTCGCGGCGCTGCGCGCCGGCGAGCTCGCGGGAGTCGTCAAGGTCTTCGCCGGGCTGCTCGCCGCGCCGTGGCTCGCCGCCACCGCAGGCTTCGCCCTCCACCGGACCGGGCGGCGGCTCCTCGCGGGGGCGCGGCGGCGGACCGCGGAGCGGGTCCGCACCCTGCAGATCCTCACCTCCGCCGCCCTCGCCTTCGGCCACGGCGCCAACGACGCCCAGAAGAGCATGGGGGTGCTGGCCCTCGCGCTGGCGGCCGCCGGCGCCGCGCCCCGGGTCGAGGTCACGCCGTGGATCGTGCTCGCCTGCAGCGCCGCCCTCACCCTCGGGATCCTCTCCGGGGGCTGGCGCATCGTGCGCACCCTCGGCTGGGGTATCTACCGGCTGCGCCCGCTGCACGCCCTCGACGCCCAGCTCGCCTCCGCCGGGGTCATCCTCGCCGGCTCCGCGGGCGGCCTCCCGGTCTCCACCACCCACGTCGTGGCCTCGGCGATCCTCGGCGTCGGGGCCTCGGAGCGCCCGCGGCGCGTGCGCTGGGCGGTGGCCGGGCGCATCCTCCTCAACTGGGCGCTGACCCTGCCCGCGGCGGCGGCGCTGGGCGCCGGGGGGGCGCTGGTGGCGGGGCGGATCGCGTGAGCGCGGACCGCGAGGGGCTGCTGCGACGACTGCTCGGGCGCCTGCTGCCGGAGGCGCCGGACTTCTTCGCCCTGCTCGTGGAGCAGTGCGAGGTCACGCTGCGGGCGCTGGAGCTCTTCGTGGACTACATGGCCGACGGCGATCCCGAGAAGGGCCGCCGCGTGCGCGAGGCCGAGCACGCGGCCGACCGCGTCAAGGTCCGCAACCTGGAGACCCTCGCCGAGGCCTTCATCACCCCCATCGACCGCGAGGACATCCACCGCGCCGTGGTTCAGCTCGACCAGGTGGTCAACTACTGCAAGACCACGGTAGCCGAGATGGAGGCGCTGGAGGTCGCCCCCGACGCCCACATGCAGGCGATGGCGCGGCTGCTGCACGAGGGTGTGGCCCACCTCGCCGAGGGCTTCCGCCGCCTGCCCGAGTCGCCGCGGCAGGCGAGCCTGCTCGCCCACCGCGCGCGCAAGGCGGAACGTCGGGTGGAGGAGGTCTACCGCCGGGCGCTCGCCGAGCTCTTCCGCGGCGACGACTACATCGGCATGTTCAAGCGCCGCGAGCTCTACCGCCACCTCTCCAACGCCGCCGACCGCCTCGAGCACGCCGCCGACGTGCTCCAGGACATCGTGGTCAAGTCGGGATAGGCCCGCGGCACAAAGGGCCCCGAGGGCCTACAATTGCAGCGGACGGCGACCGCGGCGGCGCCGGGCCGCAGGCGCGACGAGAGGACGCTTCCGGACGCTGCGCCTCGTTCGTTATAATGTCATAACAATGCCTAATGGCCACCTCGTCAAAGGGACAGACAGCCGATGAGCGCCCTCCTCAAGGCCTTCCAGGAAAGCTCCCACCTCTACGGCAGCAACGCCCCCTTCATCGAGGACCTTTACGAGCGCTACCTCCAGGACCCGCAGTCGGTGCCGGAGGAGTGGCGCCGGTTCTTCGACCGCATCCAGGAGGGAGTGGCCCGCGACGCCCCGCACACGCCGGTGCGCGAGGCCTTCCGCCGCTTCGACACGCGCCGCGCCGCACGCCTCCGCGGGACCTCCTGCGCCCCCGAGGTCAGCATCGTGCAGAGGCAGGCGGCGGTGCTGCGGCTCATCGACGCCTACCGCATCCGCGGCCACCAGGACTGCACCGTGGACCCGCTGGCGCTGCGCGAGCGCAAGCCGGTGCCCGACCTCGCGCTCGCCTACCACGGCCTGACCGAGGCCGACCTCGACACCGAGTTCGACACCGGCACCCTCTACGCGCCGGACCGGCTGCCGCTGCGCGAGATCCTGCGCATCCTGCGCGAGACCTACTGCGGCAACCTCAGCTCCGAGTACATGTACCTCAACAGCACGGAGCAGAAGCGCTGGATCCAGCAGCGCCTCGAGAGCGTCCGTGCCCGCCCCCGCTACGAGCCCGGCCTGCGCCGGCGCATCCTCGAGCGCATCACCGCCGCCGAGGGGCTCGAGCGCTACCTGCACGCCAAGTACGTGGGCCAGAAGCGCTTCTCGCTGGAGGGGGGCGAGTCGCTGATCCCGCTCCTCGACCAGCTCATCCAGCGCGCCGGCGGCCACGGCGTCAAGGAGATCGTCATCGGCATGGCCCACCGCGGCCGCCTCAACGTGCTGGTCAACATCCTCGGCAAGTCGCCGAAGGAGCTGTTCGAGGAGTTCGAGGGCAAGGTCGATTCGCGCCTGCTCGCCGGTGACGTCAAGTACCACCAGGGCTTCTCCTCGGACGTGGAGACCCCCGGCGGGCCGGTCCATCTGGCGCTCGGCTTCAACCCCTCGCACCTCGAGATCATCAGCCCCGTGATCGAGGGCTCGGTGCGCGCCCGCCAGCAGCGCCGCGGCGACCACGACGGCAGCCAGGTGCTGCCGGTGGCGATCCACGGCGACGCCGCCTTCGCCGGCCAGGGTGTGGTCATGGAGACCCTCAACATGTCCAACACCCGCGGCTTCACCACCGGCGGCACCATCCACGTCATCGTCAACAACCAGATCGGCTTCACCACCAGCCACCCCCTCGACGCCCGCTCCAGCCTCTACTGCACCGACGTGGCCAAGATGGTGGAGGCGCCGATCCTGCACGTGAACGGCGACGACCCCGAGGCGGTGGTCTTCGCCATCGAGCTCGCGGTCGACTACCGCATGACCTTCCACCGCGACGTGGTGGTGGACCTGGTCTGCTACCGCCGCCACGGCCACAACGAGGCCGACGAGCCGGCCGCCACCCAGCCCATGATGTACAAGAAGATCCGCCAGCACCCCACGGTGCGCGAGATCTACAGCCGGCGGCTGATCGAGGACGGCGTGATCGCCCCGGAGGATCCGGAGCGCATCGCCGCCGACTACCGCAAGTGCCTGGACGAGGGCCGTGTGGTGGCGCGCAACATCGTCTCCGGCGTGCGCAACCCCTACGCCGTGGACTGGTCGCGCCACGTCGGCGCCGAGTACACCGACGAGGCCGACACCGGGGTGCCGCTGGAGGTGCTGCGCCCGCTCATGGACCGGCTCACCCACGTCCCCGAGGACTTCGAGCTGCACCCGCGGGTGGCGCGCATCCTCAGCGAGCGGCGCAAGATGGCCGCCGGCGCCCAGCCCCTCGACTGGGGCTTCGCCGAGACGCTCGCCTACGCGACGCTGCTGCGCGACGGCCACCCGGTGCGCATCTCCGGCCAGGACAGCGGCCGCGGGACGTTCTTCCACCGCCACGCGGTGCTGCACAACCAGCGCGACGGTTCCACCTACGTCCCGCTGCGCAACCTCTTCCCGGGCCAGCCGCACTTCCTGGTCATCGACTCGCTGCTCTCGGAGGAGGCGGTGCTGGGCTTCGAGTACGGCTACGCCACCGCGAGCCCCGAGTCGCTGGTGATCTGGGAGGCGCAGTTCGGCGACTTCGCCAACGGCGCCCAGGTGGTCATCGACCAGTTCATCAGCTCCGGCGAGGTCAAGTGGGGACGGCTGTGCCACCTCGTGCTGTTCCTGCCCCACGGCCAGGAGGGGCAGGGCCCGGAGCACTCCTCGGCCCGCCTCGAGCGCTTCCTCCAGCTCTGCGGCAACTACAACATGCAGGTCTGCGTGCCCTCCACCCCGGCCCAGGCCTTCCACATGCTGCGCCGGCAGATGCGCCGCGACTGCCGCAAGCCGCTGGTGGTCATGACCCCCAAGAGCCTGCTGCGCCACAAGCTCGCCACCTCCACCCTCGAGGACCTCACGGACGGGCGCTTCCAGCTCGTCATCGGCGAGGTGGACGAGCTCAAGGCGACGCAGGTGCGGCGCGTGGTCCTCTGCGCCGGCAAGGTCTACTACGAGCTGCTGCAGGAGCGGCGCGAGCGCGGGATCGAGGACATCGCCATCCTCCGCGTCGAGCAGCTGTATCCCTTCCCGCGCCGGGCGCTCAAGGCCGAGCTGCGCCGCTACCGCAACGCCGCCGAGGTGGTGTGGTGCCAGGAGGAGCCGCGCAACCAGGGCGCCTGGTACCAGATCCGCCATCACCTGCAGGCGTGCAAGAGCGAGCGCCAGGAGCTCCTCTACGCCGGCCGCCCGGTGTCGGCCTCGCCCGCACCGGGCTACTACAACCTGCACGTGGAGCAGCAGAGGGCGCTCATCGACCAGGCCCTCACCCTCGGCGGCGGCTCGTGATGGAGGCGCACGCGGAGTGCGCGGGTCCTGCTCGGCGGCGGGAGGCGCAGGCCGCCGGCCGCCTCGACGTCGTCCCAGCCGCGCGCCGCGCCGCCCCCGCGCGGTGCGCGGCAACCACTAGCTAGAGAGAGGAAGCCCCAACGATGCGCGTGGAAGTGAAGGTCCCCGTTCTGCCGGAGTCCGTGGCCGACGCCACCGTCCTCGCCTGGCACAAGAAGCCGGGCGATCCGGTCCGGCGCGACGAGAACCTGGTGGACATCGAGACGGACAAGGTCGTCCTGGACGTGCCGGCGCCGCAGGACGGCGTCCTCGCCGAGATCGTGCGCGGCGAGGGCGAGACGGTGCTGGCGGGCGAGCTGCTGGCGGTGGTGGAGACCGACGGCGCAGCCGCCGCCCCGGCGGCGTCCGCGGAGGCCGCGGCGCAGGCGGCGGCGCCCGCCGCCCAGGAGGCACCGGCCGGCGCCGCCCCGCCCCTGAGCCCCGCGGTGCGCCGCCTGGTGGAGGAGCACGGGCTCGACCCGTCGCAGATCCAGGGCAGCGGCAAGGGCGGGCGCATCCTCAAGGAGGACGTCCTGCGCCACATCGAGGCGGCGAAGGCCGCCGCCCCCGCCGCCCCGCAGGCGGCGGCCTCCTCGGTGATGCAGGCGGCACCCGCCGAGACCCGCCCGGAGGTGGAGGCCCCGGCGGTGGGCGGCCCCGGGCAGCGGCCCGAGCGGCGCGTCCCCATGACGCGGCTTCGCCAGCGCATCGCGCAGCGGCTCAAGGAGGCGCAGAACACCGCCGCCATCCTCACCACCTTCAACGAGGTGAACATGAAGCCGGTCATGGACCTGCGGGCCCGCTACCGCGACCGCTTCGAGAAGGAGCACGGCATCCGCCTCGGCTTCATGTCCTTCTTCGTCAAGGCGGCGGTGGAGGCGCTCAAGCGCTTCCCCGAGGTCAACGCCTCCATCGACGGCGCCGACATCGTCTACCACGGCTACTACGACATCGGGGTGGCGGTGTCGAGCCCGCGCGGGCTGGTGGTGCCCATCATCCGCGACGCCGACCAGCTCAGCTTCGCCGAGATCGAGAAGACCATCGCCGACTTCGCGGTCAAGGCCCGGGACGGCCGGCTCTCCATCGAGGAGCTCACGGGCGGGACCTTCTCCATCTCCAACGGCGGCATCTTCGGCTCGCTCAACTCGACGCCGATCCTCAACCCGCCGCAGAGCGCCATCCTGGGCATGCACAAGATCCAGGAGCGGCCGGTGGTGGAGAACGGCGAGATCGTCATCCGGCCGATGATGTACCTGGCGCTGTCCTATGATCACCGCATCATCGACGGCCGCGAGGCGGTGCAGTTCCTGGTCACCATCAAGGACTGCATCGAGGATCCGGCGCGGATGCTGCTGGAGATCTGACGCCGTCGCGGGCCGCCGGCGCGGCGGCGCGCGCTTCGTACCGCCTCATGCCAGGGGAGAAGGGGAATGGCCGATTCCTATGACGTCGTCGTCATCGGCGCCGGGCCCGGGGGCTACGTCGCCGCCATCCGCTGCGCGCAGCTCGGCCTGCGCACCGCCTGCATCGACAAGTGGATCAACAAGCAGGGCGAGCCCGCCCTCGGCGGCACCTGCCTCAACGTCGGATGCATCCCGTCCAAGGCCCTGCTCGACACCTCCGAGCGCTACCACGAGCTCCTCCACGGCCTGCCCGCGCGCGGCATCCGCGCCGCCGACGTGGAGCTCGACGTGCCGGCCATGATCGCGCACAAGGACCAGGTGGTGCGCGACCTCACCAACGGCATCAAGATGCTGTTCAAGGCCAACGGCATCCACTGGCTCCAGGGCAGCGGGCGGCTGCTGGACAACCGCCGCGTCGAGTTCACCCCCCTCGCGGGCGGCGCGCCCCAGGTGCTGGAGGCCGACAACATCATCCTCGCCACCGGCTCGGTCCCCATCGAGCTGGCCGCGGCGCCGGTGGACGGCGAGCTCATCGTCGACAGCACCGGCGCGCTGGAGTTCACGGAGGTGCCGGGGCGGCTCGGGATCATCGGCGCCGGCGTCATCGGCCTCGAGCTCGGCTCGGTCTGGCGCCGCCTCGGCGCCGAGGTGGTGCTGCTGGAGGCCCAGGACACCTTCCTCTACGCCGCCGATCAGCAGATCGCCCGCGAGGCGCTCAAGCACTTCAAGCGCCAGGGGCTCGAGATCCACCTCGGCGCCTGCGTCACCGCCACCAAGGCGCACAAGAAGACCGTCACCGTCTCCTACCGCGACGCCGAGGGCGATCACGAGATCAAGGTGGACCGCCTGGTGGTGGCGGTGGGCCGCCGCCCCTACACCGACGGGCTCATCGCCCCGGAGTGCGAGCTGCTCCTGGACGAGTCGGGCTTCATCCACGTCGACGAGGAGAACCGCACCAACCTGCCCGGCGTGTGGGCCGTGGGCGACGTCTGCGGCGGCCCCATGCTTGCCCACAAGGGCTCCGAGGAGGGGATCGCGGTGGCCGAGCGCATCGCGGGCATGCACGCCCACGTCAACCGCGAGACCATCCCCATGGTGATCTACACCCAGCCCGAGATCGCCTGGGTGGGGCGCACCGAGGAGAAGCTCAAGGCCGCCGGCGTCCCCTACCGCGCCGGCACCTTCCCCTTCGCCGCCAACGGCCGCGCCCGCGCCATGGCCCAGACCGCCGGCATGGTGAAGATCCTCGCCCATGCCGAGACCGACCGCGTCCTCGGCGTGCACATGATCGGCCCGATGGTCTCGGAACTCATCCACGAGGCCGTCGTGGCGATGGAGTTCGGCGCCTCCAGCGAGGACCTCGCCCGCACCATCCACGCCCACCCGGCGCTCGCCGAGGTGGTGCACGAGGCGGCGCTCGCCGTCGACGGACGCGCCATCCACCGCGCGCGCTGAGCCCGAGCCCGGCCGCCGGGGCGCGGCGCGCCCCGGCGGCGCGAACACGCGAGAGGGGACCGCCATGGCCGTGATCCGCGAAGAGGACTTCGTCCAGAGCATCGCCGACGCCTTCCAGTTCATCTCCTACTACCACCCGCTGGACTACGTCCAGGCGCTGGCCGAGGCCTACGAGCGCGAGCAGTCGCCGGCGGCCCGCGACGCCATGGCGCAGATCCTGCTCAACTCCCGCATGTGCGCCGAGGGGCACCGCCCCATCTGCCAGGACACCGGCATCGCCGTGGTCTTCCTCAAGATCGGGATGGAGGTGCGCTGGGCGGCACGGCGCAGCGTCGAGGAGATGGTCAACGAGGGCGTGCGCCGCGCCTACACCGACCCCGACAACCCGCTGCGGGCCTCCATCGTCGCCGACCCGGCGGGCCGGCGGACCAACACCCGCGACAACACCCCCGCGGTGATCCACATGCAGGTGGTGCCGGGGGACAAGGTGGACGTGATCGTCGCCGCCAAGGGCGGCGGCTCCGAGAATAAGGCCAAGTTCACCATGCTCAACCCCAGCGACGACCTCGTCGACTGGGTCCTGCGCACCGTACCCGCCATGGGCGCCGGCTGGTGCCCGCCGGGGCTGCTGGGCATCGGCATCGGCGGCACGCCCGAGAAGGCGATGCTGCTCGCCAAGGAGGCGCTGATGGCCCCCATCGACATCCACCGCCTGCGCGAGCGGGGGCCGTCGAACCGCGCCGAGGAGCTGCGCCTCGAGCTCTACGACAAGGTCAACGCCCTCGGCATCGGCGCCCAGGGCCTCGGCGGCCTGACCACGGTGCTGGACGTCAAGATCCTCGACTACCCCACCCACGCCGCCTCGCTGCCGGTGGCCATGATCCCCAACTGCGCCGCCACCCGCCACGCCCACTTCGTCCTCGACGGCTCGGGCCCGGCCGAGCTCACCCCGCCGCCCCTCGACGCATGGCCGCGCATCGACTGGAAGCCCGGCCCCGAGGCGCGGCGCGTGGACCTCGGCAAGGTGACCCCCGAGGAGGTGGCCTCGTGGCGGCCCGGCGACCGCCTGCTCCTCACTGGGCGGCTGCTCACGGGGCGCGACGCCGCCCACAAGCGCCTCGCCGACCTCATCGCCCGCGGCGAGCCCCTGCCCGAGGGGGTCGACTTCCGCGGCCGCTTCATCTACTACGTCGGCCCCGTGGACCCGGTGGGCGACGAGGTGGTGGGCCCGGCCGGCCCCACCACCGCCACCCGCATGGACAAGTTCACCGAGCTCATGCTCGCCCACACCGGGCTGCTGGGCATGATCGGCAAGGCCGAGCGGGGCCCCGAGGCCATCGAGGCCATCCGCCGCCACGGAGCGGTCTATCTCATCGCCGTCGGCGGCGCCGCCTACCTGGTCTCCAAGGCCGTCCGCAAGGCCCGCGTGGTCGCCTTCGAGGACCTCGGCATGGAGGCGATCCGCGAGTTCGAGGTGGTGGACATGCCGGTCACGGTGGCCGTGGACAGCCGCGGCGAATCCATCCACGAGCGCGGCCCGCGCGAGTGGCGGGCGCGCATCGGCGGCATCCCGGTGACCTCCGGGTAGCCCCTCCTTAGCCCCTCCCCGACCCTCCCCACTGCGTGGGGAGGGAGTTGGGGAAGCGGGGCCTGGAATCGGGTGGCCCCTCCCCGGCCCTCCCCACTGCGTGGGGAGGGAGTTGGGGAAGCGGGCCCTGGAATCGGGCAGCCCCTCCCCGGCCCTCCCCACTGCGTGGGGAGGGAGTTAGGGAAGCGGGGCCTGGAATCGGGCGGCCCCTCCCCGGCCCTCCCCACTGCGTGGGGAGGGAGTTAGGGAAGCGGGGCCTGGAATCGGGTGGCCCCTCCCCGGCCCTCCCCACTGCGTGGGGAGGGGGTCAGGGAAGCCGGCGCCGCCCGTCGCGCGGGGTGAGGCCGCATGCCGTCTCCACGCCCCCTCCCCCGCGAAGCGGGGGAGGTCCCAAGACGCCCACCGTCCGCAGCAGCGCCGAGCCCCCGAAGCCGGAGATGCCCGGCCGCCTCCCCGCCGCGCCCAGTGCGCTCCCCCTCCCCCGCGAAGCGGGGGAGGTCGGGAGGGGGACAGCGGGGGAGGCCGGAAAGGGGCCCGCCTCAGGCGCCGGGACGGACGAGGCCGCCGAGGCCGCGCTCCTCCAGCGCTTCGTTGAGGCGCTCGCGCACGGCGGAGGCACTCTCCATGGCCATCGCCTCCTCCAGCAGCGCCTCCGCCTCGGCGCGGGCGAAGCTGCGGATCACCCACTTGACCCTCGGCAGGCTGGCCGCACTCATGGAGAGGCTGTCCACCCCCATGCCCAGGAGCAGGAGCGCCGCCGCGGGATCGCCCGCGAGCTCCCCACACACGCTCACCGGGCAGCCCGCCCGCCGCGCCGCCCGCACGAGGTCGTGCAGCGCCGCCACCACCGCGGGGTGGAGCCCGTCGTACATCCCGGCGACGCGGGCGTTGTTGCGGTCCACCGCAAGCAGGTACTGGGTGAGGTCGTTGGTCCCCACCGAGACGAAGGCGACGCGTCGGGCGATGGCGGGCATGAGATAGACCGCGGAAGGGACCTCGATCATCGCCCCCACCGGGGGCCGCTCCACCGCATGACCCTCCTCGCGCAGCTCGGCCACCGCCTGGTCGAGCAGGCGCGCCGCCTGGTCGAGCTCGGACACGTCGGTGATCATGGGCAGCAGGATGCGCAGGTTGCCGAGCCCCTCGTCGGCGCGCAGCAGGGCCCGCAACTGGGTGAGGAAGATCTCCGGGTGGTCCAGGGCGACGCGGATCCCGCGCCAGCCGAGAAAGGGGTTCGCCTCCTGGATGGCGAAGTAGGGGAGGATCTTGTCGCCGCCGATGTCGAGGGTGCGCGCCACCACCGGGCGCGGGGCGAAGGCCTCCAGCACCTGCCGGTAGATGCGGTACTGCTCCTCCTCGCCCGGGAAGCGGTCGCGCACGAGGAAGGGGAACTCCGTGCGGTAGAGCCCCACCCCCTCGGCCCCGGAGCGCAGCGACGGACCGATGTCGGCGAGGAGCCCGGTGTTGACCATGAGCGGCACCCTGACCCCGTCCCGGGTCACGGCGGGCAGGTTGCGTAGCGCCTCGAGCTCGCTGCCGAGCCGCGCCTCCTGGCGGATGAGGCGGCGGAACTCCGTGCGCACACTCTCGCTCGGGCGGACATAGACCCGCCCGCGGTAGCCGTCGACGATCACCTCCTCGCCCTCGAGTCCGCCCAGGGGCAGACCCTCGGCGCCCATGACGCAGGGGATGCCGAGGGCGCGCGCGAGGATCGCCACGTGCGACGAGCCGGAACCCGTCGCCGAGACCACCGCCGCCAGCCGCTCGCGCGGGACCTCGGCGAGGTGCGAGGCGCCGAGCTCGCGCGCCACCAGCACCGTGCGCTCCGGCCAGACGCGCCCGGCCCGCTCGCGCGCGAGCAGGTCGTCCATCACCCGCGCGCCGAGGTCGCGGATGTCCGCCGCCCGCTCGCGCAGGTACTCGTCCTCCATGGCCTCGAAGACGCGGGCGTGCTCGCGCACGGTGTCGCGCAGCGCCGCCGCCGCGGCCGCCCCCGCCCGCACCCGCGCCACCGCGTCGTCCTCGAGCCCCCCCTCGCCCAGCATCATGCAGTAGGCGTCGAAGAGGGCGGCCGCGTCCGCGGGCAGGGTCTCACCCAGCCGCTCGCGCATCCCGGTGATGCGTGAGCGCACGCTGGCGAAGGCGCGGCGCAGCGCCGCCTCCTCCGCCTCGGCGTCGGCCGCGGTGCCGTCCGGCACGGTCATGAGCTGCGCCGCCGAGTAGACCTCCACCGCGGTGCCCATGCCGATCCCGGGCGCCCCCGGCAGGCCCTCCACCACGAGGCTGCCGCCGCTCCAGGGCCGGCCCAGGCGACGCCCCCGCAGCTCCCCCGTGAGCTCCGCGTGGTGGAGGGCCATCGCCACCTGCGCCGCCAGGGTCACGAGGAAGGCGACCTCGTCGTCGTCGAAGCGGCGCCGCTCCCGATGCTGCACCACCAGCACGCCGAGGACCCGGCGGTGGTGGATGACGGGCACGCCGAGGAAGGCGTGGAAGGGCTCCTCGCCGCTGCCCGGCACGTAGCGGAACTCCGGCCGCGCGGGCGCGTCCTCGACGTTGACCGGCTCGGCACGCGAGGCCACGAGCCCCACCAGGCCCTCGCCGAAGGCGAGCCGCACCCGGCCCACCGCCTCGGGGTTGAGCCCCTCGGTGGCCACCAGCACGTGCTCCTTGCGGTCGAAGTCGCAGAGGTAGACGGAGCAGACGTCCACCTGGAGGTTCTCCCTGACCCCCCGCAGGATCACCCCGAGGACCTCGTCGAGATCGCGGGCGGTGGTGGCCTCCTGGACGATGCGGCGCAGGTCGCCGAGCATGGGCCCTCAGCGCCGCCGGCGCCGGCGTGCGCCGGCGCCGCGCCGCCGACGCGGTTCGGCCGGGACGGCGCCCTCCGGGAAGAGCAGCGGGGCGAACTCCCGCAGCGCGAGGCGGTAGACCTCGCGCTTGAAGAAGATCACCTCGCGCACCGGCTCCCAGTAGCCGACCCAGCGCCAGCGGTCGAACTCCGGCTTGGGCGAGAGGTTGAGGCGCACGTCCTCGTCGTGGCCGCGAAAGCGCAGCAGAAACCAGCGCTGCTTCTGCCCCACGCAGGGCGGGTGGCTGTTGCGGCGCCGGAAGCGCACCGGCAGCCGGTAGCGCAGCCAGTCGCGGCTGCAGGCGAGGATCTCCACGTGCGCGGGCCCGAGCCCGAGCTCCTCCCCCAGCTCGCGGTACATGGCCTCCTCGGGCGTCTCGCCGGGGGCGATGCCCCCCTGGGGGAACTGCCAGGCGTCCCGCCCGATCCGGCGCGCCCACAGCAGGCGCCGCTCGGCGTTGACCAGGATCATCCCGACGTTGAGGCGAAAGCCTTGCTCGTCAATCACTTGCACGACCCTTTCGGGCGCTGGCAGGTGGCCTCATTGTTCCACACGGGATGCCGCACGGGCAAACCGGCGGCCGCCGCGGCTGCTAGAATGCGGCGGCTTACGCGCGGAGGACACACCGTGGGCCTGGCCCTGTTCGACCTCGACAACACCCTGCTCGCGGGCGACAGCGACTACCTCTGGGGCCGCTTCCTCGGCGAGGCGGGGCTGGTGGACGCCGAGGCCTACGAGCGCGAGAACCTGCGCTACTACGAGGCCTACCGCAACGGCACCTTGGACATCTTCGCCTTCCTCGGCTTCGCCCTGCGTCCGCTCGCCGAGCACGACCGCGGCCGGCTCGAGGCCCTGCGCGCCCGCTTCGTCGAGGAGCGCATCCGGCCCATCGTGCTCGAGGCGGGGCGGCGGCTCGTCGAGCGCCACCGCGCCCGCGGCGACCACCCCGTCATCATCACCGCCACCAACCGCTTCGTCACCGAGCCCATCGCCGCCCTCCTGGGCGTCGACGACCTCCTCGCCACCGAGCCGGAGGAGCGCGACGGGCGCTTCACCGGGCGCGTCGCCGGAGTGCCGTGCTTCCGCGAGGGCAAGGTGGAGCGGCTGCGCCGCTGGCTCGAGGGGCGCGGTCTCGACCTCGCCGGGAGCTGGTTCTACACCGACTCCCACAACGACCTGCCGCTGCTCGGGCGGGTGGCGCACCCGGTGGCGGTGGACCCCGACCCCGTCCTGCGCGCCGAGGCGCGCCGGCGCGGCTGGCCCGTGATCACCCTGCGCGCCGGCGCCGAGCCGCGACCCGACCCCCTCGCCGCCTCCGCCTAGGGCACCATGCGCGGGGGCGTGCTGCTCGCCATCCTCGCCCTCCTCTGCCTCGGGGCGCTCGCCGCCGCGCTGCTCGCGGGCACCGCCCCGGTGCGCCCCGCCGACGCCCTCGCCGCCCTCGCCGGCGGGGGCGCCGAGCCCGCGCGCACGGTGGTGCTGGAGCTGCGCCTGCCGCGGGCGCTGGCGGCGGCGCTCGCCGGGGCGCTCCTCGCCCTCGCCGGGGCGCTGCTCCAGGTGCTGCTGCGCAACCCCCTCGCCGACCCCTACGTCCTCGGCGTCTCCGGCGGCGCCGCCGCCGGGGCGCTCGCCGCCCTCCTCGTGGGGACCGCGGCGGCGGTGGCCCCCGCCGCCCTCGGCGGGGCCCTGGCCTCCACCCTGCTGGTCTTCCTCCTGGCGCGCGAGGGCGGGCTCCTGCGCCCGGAACGGCTGCTCCTGATCGGGGTCGTGGTGGCCTCCGGCTGGGGCGCCCTCAACGCCCTCCTGCTCTCCCTCGGCGGCGACACCCGCCTGCGCGGGATGGTCTTCTGGCTCCTCGGCGACCTCTCGGCCGCGCGGACCCCGGCGTGGGCCTGGGTGGTGCTCGCGGTGCTGGCGGCGGTGGCCGTGCTGCGGGCGCGGGAGCTCGACCTGCTCGCCCGCGGCGAACGCGCCGCCGCCGCCCTCGGCGTCGAGGTCCCCATGCTGCGCGCCGCCGTCTACGTGGCCGCCTCCGTCGCCACCGCCGCCGCGGTCACGGTGGCGGGCACGGTGGGCTTCGTCGGCCTCGTCGTCCCGCATGCGCTGCGCCTCGCGGGGGCGCGCCGCCACCGCGTCCTGCTGCCGGGCTGCGCCCTCGCCGGTGCGGCGCTGCTGACCCTCTCCGACACCCTCGCCCGTACCGTGGCGGCGCCGCGGCAGCTCCCCGTGGGGGTGGTGACGGCGCTGGTGGGGGTGCCGGTGTTCCTCGTTCTGCTGCGGCGGGGGCGGGCCGGGCCGTGAGCGCGCTCCTGCAGGCCCGGGGGCTGACCGTGCGCGTGGGCGCGTGCACCGCCTGCCGCGGCCTCGACCTGGACCTGCGCCCGGGCGAGCGCTGGGCGGTGCTCGGCCGCAACGGCGCGGGCAAGACGACGCTGCTCCTCACCCTGGCCGGCCTCCACCCGGCCGCGGCCGGGGAGGTGCGCCTCGCGGACCGCCCCCTCGCCGCCCTGCCCCGCCGCGAGATCGCCCGCCGCCTCGGCCTGCTGCCGCAGGACGATGCCGACCCCTTTCCCGCCACCGTCCTCGAGACGGTGCTCCTCGGCCGCCACCCCCACATGGACCCGTGGCGCGGCGAGACTGGCGCGGACCTCGACGCCGCCCGCGCCGCCCTTGCGCGCGTGGGGCTCGCCGGCCTCGAGGGCCGGAACGTGCGCACCCTCTCCGGCGGCGAGCGCCGGCGCGTGGCCTTGGCGACGCTGCTCGCCCAGGACCCGGCGGTGGCCCTCATGGACGAGCCCACCGGCCACCTGGACCTGCACCAGCAGGTGGCGCTGCTCGCCGAGACCGTGTGCTGGGCCCGCGAGGGCGCCGGGCGGGCGCTGGTGATGGTGCTGCACGATCCGGCGCTCGCCTGGCGCGCCTGCACCCATGCCCTCCTCCTCCACGGCGACGGCGCCTGGACGGCGGGGCCGGTGGGGGAGGTCCTGGAGACGGCGTGCCTCGCCCGCCTCTACGGCCATCCCCTGCACCGCGCCGACGGCCCCGACGGGCCCGTCTGGTGGCCGCGCTGGCCCATTGACAGGGTCTGAGGCTGCGCCCATCATCCCGCCACGCGCCGGGGCCCTGCCCCGGCCGCGGCCTCGGGTGCGCCGCGACGCGGCGTGAAACGGGAAGCCGGTGCGTCCCGCGCGGGACAAGTCCGGCGCTGCCCCCGCAACGGTAGGCGGGTGAAGGGTCCGCACCGACGCCACTGGGCCTCGGGCCTGGGAAGGCGCGGACCCCGGGAGCGATCCCACCCGCAAGCCCGGAGACCGGCCCGGGGTCGAAGGCACCGCGCTGCGGGCGGCGGCGTGGGCGGCCCCGATGCCGCGCCTCCGCCCCCGGGAGGAAGTCGTGGCCGCCACCGTCATCCACCCCAGCCCACACGCAGGGGACCCACGACGCGGCCTCGCCGCCTTCGTCCTCCTCTCGCTGCTCATCCACGGCGCCGGCCTGCTGCTGGCACCCGGGGCCTCCGCGCCGCGCCCGGCCGGGGCCGAGCCGCTGCGCATCGCCCTGCGCCCGCCCGCGGCGAAGGCCCAGGCACGCACGGCGGCGCAGCCCCCGCCGCCCCCGCACCGCCCGGCACGGTCCGCCCCCCCGCCGCCGTCGGCCGCGCCGGCACGGGCACGGCCTGCACCGGCACCACCGGCCCCGCCCGCCACCACCCCGGCTGCCGCGCGACTGGCGGCGTCGCCCGCAGCGCCGCAGCCGGCACCGGCGCCGCCGGCCCCGCCCACCGCCACCCCGGTTGCCGCGCGACCGGCGGTGGCACCCCCACGGCCTGCCCCGGCGCCACCGACCCTGCCCGCCGAGGCGCCGACGGAGCGCGCTCCGGCCGCCCCGCGGCCTGCGCCGCCGCCGACCGCGGCACCGGCCGCCGGGGCGCGGGCGGCACCGGCCTCGCCCCCCGCGGGGGCGGCGACCGCCCGCGAGGCGCTCCTCGCCCTCCTGCGGCCGCGGCTGCGCTATCCGGCGCTCGCGCGCCGGCGCGGCTGGCAGGGCACGGTGGAGCTCGAGGTCCGCCTCGATCCGGCGGGACGGCTCGCCACGGTCCGGATCGCGCGCACCTCGGGCCACGGCATCCTCGACCGCGAGGCCCTGCGGGCCCTTGCCGCGCTTCGCGGGCGGCGCGTCGCCGCGGCCGGCGGCACGCTGCGCCTGCCCGTGATCTTCCGCCTGGTGACCGGCTGAGGGGCTGTGCCAGAATGCCGCGGGCATCCGGCCCCGAACGAGGATCCGCCCATGGGACACCGCCTCTCGAAGATCTACACCCGCACCGGAGACACCGGCGAGACGGGGCTCGCGGGCCGGCGCCGCGTGCCCAAGGATGCGCCGCGGGTCGAGGCCATGGGCGCGGTGGACGAGCTCAACAGCCAGCTCGGCGTGCTCCTCGCCCATCCGCTGCCGCAGGCCCTGCGCGAGGTCCTGACCCGGGTCCAGCACCGGCTCTTCGATCTGGGCGGGGCCCTCGCCATGCCCGGGCACGAGCCCCTGGACGACGGCGACGTCGCCGCCCTGGAGGAGGCCCTCGACCGCCTCAACGCGGAGCTGCCGCCGCTGAAGGAGTTCATCCTGCCCGGGGGCTCGCCCGCGGCCGCCCACTGCCATCTCGCCCGCGCGGTCTGCCGCCGCGCCGAGCGCCGCCTCGTGACGCTGGCCGCCAGCGAGGGCGAGGCGGTGCCCGGGGTGCTGCTGCGCTACCTCAACCGCCTGTCCGACCTGCTCTTCGTGGCCGCGCGCGTGATCTCCCGCGAGGACGGCGTCGGCGAGGTCCTGTGGCGGCCCAAGGGTACCTGAGCGACGCGCTCGGGCGCCTCTGCTAGAATCGATCCGCCCCGACCGGAGAGCGCACCATGGAGATCCTGCTGGCCCGTCCGCGCGGCTTCTGTGCCGGCGTCGACCGGGCCATCGCCATCGTGGAGCGGGCCCTCGAGGTCTTCGGCCCCCCCGTCTACGTCCGCCACGAGGTGGTGCACAACCGCTTCGTGGTGGAGGGCCTGCGCGCCAAGGGCGCGGTCTTCGTCGAGGAGATCGACGCCGTCCCGGCGGGGGCGGTGGTGATCTTCAGCGCCCACGGCGTGCCGCGCGCGGTGCACGAGGAGGCCGAGGCGCGCGGGCTGCGCGTCTTCGACGCCACCTGCCCGCTGGTGACCAAGGTGCACCTGGAGGTCGCCCGCCACGCCCGCGCCGGGCGCGAGGTGGTGCTCATCGGGCATGCCGGCCACCCCGAGGTGGAGGGCACCCTCGGGCAGTACCGCCCGGAGGGCGGGCGCGGCGCCATCCACCTGGTCCAGAACGAGGCCGAGGCCGAGCGGCTGGCGGTGGCGAACCCCGACGAGCTCGCCTACGTCACCCAGACGACCCTCTCGGTGGACGACACCCGCCGCGTAGTCGAGGTGCTGCGCCGGCGCTTCCCGCGCATCCGCGGCCCGCGCAAGGACGACATCTGCTACGCGACCCAGAACCGCCAGGACGCGGTCAAGCGCCTCGCCGCCCGCTGCGACCTGGTGCTCGTGGTGGGCTCGCCCAACAGCTCCAACTCCAACCGCCTGCGCGAGATCGCCGAGCGCGCAGGCACCGCCGCCCACCTCGTGGACGGCGCCGACGACCTGCGCCGGGAATGGCTCGCGGGCGTGCGGCGCATCGGCGTCACCGCCGGCGCCTCCGCCCCGGAGGTGCTGGTGGAGGGGATCGTGGCGCGGCTGCGTGGCTGGACCGGCGGCCGCGTGCGCGACCTCGACGGGGTCGAGGAGTCGGCGCGCTTCCCGCTGCCGGAGGCGCTGCGGGCGTGAGTCTCAGTCCCAGCTGTCCTCGTCGGCGTCGGCGGTGTCGCCGTCGCCGTTGCGGTCCCAGCGCCGCACCCCGGTGTTGGTGAGCTCCAGGTAGCCGTCGCCGGCCTGGGGGCCGCCCGCCTTCGGCGTCGCCCGCAGCACGTACGTGGTCGGCGAGACGTCGGCGATGGTGAGGTCGTAGTACGCGGTCCCGTCGGTGGGCGCCTCGGTGGCGAAGATGGTGGGCGCCCCGATGTCGGTGCCGCCCGCGCCGCAGTCGGCGTCGGCGCTGGTGCCCGCGCCGCAGTAGGTGCCGTTCTTCGCGTAGTAGCGCTCCATCACGGTGGCGAATTCCATCAGCGCCGCCTTGGCCGTGGCGCGCCGCGAGCGCGTCGCCTGGCTCTGGTAGGCGGGGATGGCCACCGTGGCGAGGATCGCCACGATCACCACCACGATCAGGAGCTCCACCAGCGTGAAGCCGCGCGCCCGACGTGCCATGGCCGTCACTCCCTGTACTCGCGCCAGTTGATCTCGCCGCTGCGCACGCTGCTCGAGACCTCCGCATCCTCCACCTGGATGGTGCCGGTGGAGGTCTGCGTGTAGACCGTGATCTCGCCGCCGGACTTGCCGGAGCCCACGTGCAGCGCCGGCGACGAGGCCACGCCCCAGCCGAGGTCGATGCGCTCGAGCACCTCCAGCTTCCCGGTGCCGGTGGCGGCGGTGCCGAAGACCTCGAGCTCCGGCCGCGCCGTGCCGGTGAGGAAGTAGAGCCCGTAGAGCCGGCTCGTCCCCTCGGCCTCGCACAGGTTGTTGTTGGGCGTGTAGGCGCTGGCGAAGAACACCTTGCCGAAGAGACGCGGGTCGGAGACGACGCGCTCCGAGGGCTCGCCGCCGGTCGACGCTTCGAGCTCGCGCTTCCAGCCCTTGAAGCTCGCCGAGCTGCCGTTGATGGCGTCGTAGAGGTCCGAGAAGGTGGTGTAGGTGGCGTGATCGGTGCTGCCGTCGGTGAAGACGTCCACGCCCGTGACGTCGAGCAGCTCGGACGTCGTCACCGAAGTGGCCGCACTCGCCGGCAGGCGCAGGCCGTAGAGGGCCTGGGTCGCGGTGCTGCTCTTGTCCGCCTCCACCAGGAGCCGCCCGGTGCCGAAAAGGATCCAGCGGTTGAGGTCAAGGTCGATGGCCGGCACCGCGGCGGTGGAGACGGGCGCTGCGGTGTCGATCAGCAGCCCGTGCGTCCACGACGCGGGATCGTCCGTCTCGCCGAGCTCGATGCGGTAGAGCCCGCCGGTGTCGGCGTCGGCGTCGCCGATCAGCCCCACCACGACGGTGTCGTCGAGCTGGTCCAGATCCCAGTCCACGGTGGCGAAGTCCCCGACGAAGGTGCCCGGCACGCCGGTGTCGATGGTCCGGACCACCCCGGCGGCGAGATCCTTGAGGTCGAGGACGTAGATCTTGGCCTTGCCCGAGGCCGAGGCCGTGGTGAGGTCGTCGGGGCCCGACCCCAGCAGCAGGTACCAGCCGTTGGTGGTGGAATCGACGAAGGCCGCCGCGCTCGGCCGGCTGGTGGTGAAGCTCTGGTCGGGCAGCCGCACCTCGGCGAGCAGCTCCGGTTCCTGCTCCGGATCGGTGACGTCGAAGATGGCGTAGGCGGAGCTGAACGTGGACTCGTAGGTCCCGTCGCCGTCGGTGTCGATGGTCATGGGCCCGCCGCCGAGCCGCATCCCCACCACCAGCACCGTGCCCCAGCCGCCGGGATGGGTGGCGTCGTCGGCGAAGATCTTGGCGTCGAAGGCGTAGGGGGTGGCGTCCACGTAGTAGACGTGGGTGTAGTCGGGGTCGGTGAGCCACTTGAGGTGCGGCAGCAGGTTGCCCGGCACGTAGGCCCAGAGCTCCGTCCCCAGGGGGTGGGCCGCCGGGCAGCTCGTGCACCCGGAGGGCTGGAGCTTGAAGCTCTTGGTCTTCTCGTCGTAGAAGCCGGCGTTGAAGGCGTGCAGCATGCCGTCGTTGGCGCCGACGTAGACCACGTGGCGCCGGTGGGCGTAGAGCATGCGGAAGGTGGCGTAGCTGCTGTCGCCGTAGAGGAGGTCGAAGTTCTCCGCGGGCGCCGCCACCACCGTCGGCGTCGAGTTGACGATGTCGCCGAGGCGGATCCGCTCGACGGTGCCGTCGCCGTCGTAGTCGACGTCGCGGTTTCGCATGCCCGTGGGCTCGCCGCCGCGCACCCAGCGCACCACGGCCTTGGCGGTGGCCTCGTCGGCGACGTCGAAGAAGCCGTAGTTGCTGCTGTCGATGTTGGCGGTGACGAAGTCCTTGTACTCGCCGCTGTCGACGACGCCGTCGAGATCGGCGTCGATCCAGGTCTTGACGTAGCGGCCGGTGGTGGAGACGGTGCCGTAGGCACGCTGGGTCCCCGCCACGTTCTTGAGCTCCGAGAGCCGCTCCCGCGCCGACCAGATGGGCTGAATCTCGTCGAGCTCCGCCACCTCCGCCGGCACCGGATTGCCGCTGGCGTCGAGCGGCGGGTCGAAGCGGTCGGGATCGCCGCTGTCGAAGCGGCGGACCTTGGTCCTGCGATCGACGTCGTCGTAGAAGAGCTCGATGACGCGGTCGGTCTGGTAGTCCTCGAGGACGCCGTCGCCGTCGTCCTCGCGCAGCCGTCCGGCCTCGTCCACCCACAGCGCGTGGAGGTTGCCGATCCAGCGCACGGTGTTGCCCGCGGAATCGCTGCGCTCCGGGACGAAGAAGGCCTGGTACAGGGCGCCGGCGCCGGTGGCGCTGCTCGAGACCACCGCCGCCGCGGTGCCCGACGAGGCGCGCTTGAGGATGTTGGCGAAGACGCGGCCCAGCATCTCCTCGATCTGCCCCGGGTTGGCGGCGAAGAAGTAGTTGTCGGGGACGCCGTCCGGGGTCTTGATCCCGGTCAGGTTGTCCACCTGGTCCCACTCCGCGACGAGATCCGGGATGTCGTTGCCGTTGCGGTCCTGGAAGCCGCCCCACTTGGCCGCGTACCAGAGCGGATCCTCCAGGAGGGCCGCGCCGGAGCCCGCGGGCGAGAGATCGTAGGTGACGCTCGTGGGCCCGTCCCCCACCTGGCAGTTGCTGCACCCGGCGACCCCCGTGGGATCGGTGTAGCTGTAGCCCTCGATGCCCGAATGGGCGTGGAAGCCGTCCTGGGTGGTGCCGCTGAGGACATAGCCGAAACCCATCTCATAGATGGTGGATTCGGCGATGGCGTCCGTGGTCACCGTCAGCTGCCCCGCCGTCCCGGCGTCGGCGTCCAGGACGTACTCGATGATGCCCCACATGTCCTGGTCGTAGTCGCCGCCCTGCTCCGAGTCCTCCCAGTTGACGTAGAGCTTGCCCCGCGCCTTGCGGTGCCCGTCGGCGGGATCGATGTAGTCCGGATCCTGGGACACGATGCGGAAGTCGACGATGGCGCAGTTGCCCGGCGGCGAGAGGCTCTCGTTGCGGCAGGCCGGCAGGATGCGCACCACCCGCGAGGGGTCGCCCGGGACGCGGATCTCGATCTTCGGCACCGCGGTGGCGAGGGAGAGGGCGTAGGTGTCGACCCGCTGCTCGCCGTCGAGCGCCCGCGCCGGATCGCTGTCGGGGCGGAGATCGTGGGTGTGCGCGTACCAGGCGAGGCCGGCCACGCGGTAGGTCCCGTCGAGGCGCGGCGCCTCGGGGCAGATGCCCTCCACGTCGCCGAGCGAGGAGACCGTCTTCTCGGTGCAGAGCTGGTTGCGGTCGCTGCCCGCCTCGCCCACGAACCAGGCGCTGCCGTGGATGCCCTCGCCGTCGCCGACGATGTCGGTGAGGCTCGCCGAGTCGACGCTGTCGGCCGGGTCCAGCTTGTCCACTCCGGCGCTGGCGCTGTCCAGCTCGTCGCCGTCGTAGGAGATGGTGCTCCCGTTGATGGCGACCACGCTCAGGCGCGCGCAGCTGTTGCCCGTCCCGAGCGGGCACTTCCAGGCCTGCGGACCCTGCAGCCCCTTGAGCAGGGTGTGGTCGTTGGCCTCGAAGAGGTTCGCCTTGGCCTCGCCGGCCAGGTAGCGGATCGCCTGGAGGTAGATCTCGCCGAAGGGGTTGCCCCAGTTCTGGCACTGGCCGTTGCTGAACGAGGAGATGCCCCACGTGCATTTGGTGCTGTTGAGGCCGCCGGTGCCGTAGGTGCCGTCCCCGTAGCGGTAGTTGACGATGCGGTAGCGGGAGAGGGCGTTGATGATCCCCTTGACCTTGTTGTCGGGGACGCCGCCGAGCTGTACCCGCTGCGAGACCCAGCGGAAGCGGCCGGTGTCGGGATCGATCTCGCCGTCTGTGGGGTCGTCGATGCGGCCGATGTCGGCCACGAGGTCGCCGCCGGACTTGTTCTTCTCGTAGGTCCCGGCGAAGAGGCCGAACCACATCTTGCCCCCTTCGCCGTAGGTCTGGAGCAGCCCCACCGGCTTCAGGTTGCCGTTGGGATAGGTCTTGCAGGGCTCGGTGCCGACGAGCCCGGGGACGCAGGCCTGGACCCGGGCCACGTACTCGCCCAGCTTGTCATCGAAGCCGTCGCCGTTGTTGTCGCCGCTCTCCTTGGGGCTGTCGCTGGCGGCCGGGATCCCGCTCACCGCGGGATTGTTTTTGTTCTTCCCTTGCCCGACGCTGCTCATCTCCTCGCGCCAGCGGCACTGGAAGCGCTCGTTGGACGCCCACAGCGAGAAGTCGCCGCGGGCGACCCGCACGAGCGGCGGGTCGGTGTGGTCCATGGCCTCCGAAGTGCTGCTACTGCTCGCGGCCGCCGTGGTGTTGCACAGCGTGACGCCCTCCGAGTAGGACCACGGCGTGAGCTTGCCGAGGTCCGAGCCGTTGTAGAACTTGGCGAAGCTGTGAGCGTCATGGGGCAGGAAGGCGCGCTCGAGCACGGTCTCGCCGTCGGTGTCGATGTAGCGCAGGCCGCCGAAGAGCACCCGCCGCACGGCGTCCATGCGCGTCATCGTCGCCCAGTTGAGGAAGTTGCCGCTCCACTGGCCGCTGCCCGCGGGGCAGTACTTGTCCGCGGTCTCGGCCACCGGCTCGAAGCGCCCGTCGGCGCTGTCGTACTGGTAGCACTTGTAGGGGTCGAAGTAGCCGTAGTAGTCGATGGCGTGCGTGTAGGTGGCCTCCACCACGCCGTCGGCGTCGAGGTCGCTGTAGTCGTTGTAGGCCTTGAAGTAGTACTGGTGGTCGTTGGACATCACCAGCATCACCAGCGGGGTCGCCGTCTGGGAGACGGTGATGGGGTAGGCGGTGAACTCGGCCATGGTGTGGCTCGAGACCGCGGCCGCCGCCTGCGGCGGTGCACCCAGCCCGGCGACGAAGGCCGCCATGGCCACCGCGAGGATCGTGCCCTTCCGCATCTTCATGGCCTGCCCTCCCGCGCGCATCAGCGCACCACGTAGCGGTAGTCGGCCCCCGTGACGGTCACCGCCCCGCCCTCGGTGCCGGCGTCCGTGCTGCGGCTGCGAAGGTCGTAGAAGACGAAGCCGCCGCCGGCGGAGACCGCCTTGCCGAGGCCCTCGTACCCGGCGTGGACCCGCGCCGCCGCGCCGGTGGCGATGCTGGACCCGGCCGGGAAGGCGAAGATCTCCGCGGTCTGCTGGATCGTGGTGTCGGTGGTGCCGTCCCCGTCGGTGTCGACGTCCACGCTCTCCGAGAAGGTCCCCACCGGGCTCTGCGCGTCGAGATCCACCGCCGGATAGCCCGTGGGCGCGAGGAGTTCAAAGAGGTTGATCTGGTTTCCGCTCGAGTCGGTGGCGATGGAGAGCCCGCCGGGCAGGGTGACGTCCCCCCAGCCGCGGGTGAAGATGTGCGTGTCGACCACGCTCGCCAGGGCGCGCCGGCCCGCCTCGGAGGACTCCCCCGTGCGCGCCTTGAAGGCGAGATTGGCGCTCATGCGCTCCTCCAGCGCCGACATCCGCACCGAGCTCAGGCCGATCAGGGTCAGCACCACGAGCACGATGAGGCTGATGACGAGGGCGGCCCCGCGCATCCGCACGCCTGCTGCACCGCTCATCGGCCTGCCCTCCCTCATCGTGCCTGGGCGCGGTTGCGCAGGAGCACCACCGTGCGGAAGGTGCGCCGGATGTAGCCGTCGGCCGGTCCGCTGCCGGTCATCGTCGGATCCCGCGCCTCGGCCCGCACCGTGAGCGAGACCTCCACCGCCTCCACGTCGCCCCAGTCGCTCACCGCCCCGGGGTCCACGAAGGCCGTGTCGCCCTCGGTGCGGAAGCGCACCTGCAGGTTCTCCACCCCCGACACCAGCGCCTGCTCCACCAGCTCGTCCTCCTGCAGCGTCATCCGCACCAGGGTCGGCACCGGCGACCCGCCGTCGGAGCTGGCGCTGCAGGTGATCCCGCCCTTCACCGCGCAAGGGCGGACGAAGTAGAGGGTGGCGCTGTAGGGGTAGACGTAGGACGTCACCCCCGAAGGCGCCTTGCACGACGCCTTGGTCGCGGCGCCGGGGTCGAGGCGGGACCCCTTCGCGATGCAGCCGCGCCCGCCCGGCACCGTCTCCAAGAAGATCCGGTCGGCGTTCGCCGCCAGGGCGAGATCCGCCGGCGCCACCGCGGTCGCCTGCGCATGGCGCACCACGAGCACGTCCGGCCGCTCGTCGGCATCCACCGCGCCGCTGCCGTCGAGATCGGCGCCGGCGTAGTAGTCGGCATCGGCGAGGCAGCTCGAGATGGGCGACGCCGAGGCGCCCTCCACCGCCTCCACCCCCTCCCGCCGCGTCACCGGCACCTCGGTGCAGTCCCCGGAGATGGCCCCGAGGCCGGTATCGACGACCACGTCCCCGGGAACCGACGCCCCCCAGAAGTCGGCCATCCGCAGCGAGTAGGCGAGCTGGTCCAGGGCATAGCGCCCGTTCTCCTGCAGGACCGTGACCCCGTCCTGGATCCGGATCGACTGGCGGTTGGCGACGAAGATCTGCACCACCCCGAGCAGCAGCACGAGGCTGAGCGCCATCGCCACCATGAGCTCCACCAGCGAGAGGCCGCGCACCGCGCGCCGCCCCCCCGCCGGCCGCTCAGAAGAAGCGCACCGCGAGCACATACTGCGAGGCATCCAGGCTGTCGGGGTTGTCATGCTGCCAGTCCACGATGATGGTGCAGTCCGACGCCAGGTCCGGGCAGGAGACCGTCACCCGCCCCCCGGGCAGCGGCGGCGGATCGCTGCGCAGCGCCGCCTCCACGTCGGCCAGATCCGCGTCGGCCACCGCCCGACCCTCGGCGCCGCTGCCGCAGTCGGCGCCGTAGGTGGCCGTCGCCGTCACCGCGTGATCCACCATGCGGCTCTCGTAGCAGCCGTTGGCCACGCCGTCGCGGTTGGCCCGCATGCGTTCGGCAAGCTCGGTGGCGATCCACACCGCGTGGCTGCGGTGATAGCCCATGCGGCTCGACTCGATGCCGCGCAGGTGCACGCCGGCCACGCCCAGCAGCCCCACCGACAGCACCAGCAGGGTCACCAGGACCTCGATCAGGCCGAAGCCGCGCTCAGGTGCAGCTGAGGGCATTGCCGTCCGCATCCCGTTTCCCCGTGCTCACCGCGCCGGTCGGGCGCAGCACCACCGCGCGGGCGTCGCCCGCCCCGCGGCTGTCGCAGAAGGTGAAGGTGACCCCGTTCACCGTGCCTGCCCCCAAGGGCGCGGGGGTCCCGTCGCTGCGGTAGCTCACGCTGCCGATCGCGGCCTTGACGCTGTTGCCGCCCGAAAGCGCCGCCGCCTGCCCGAGCAGCGCCTCACCGCTGTCCTTGGCGCCGTCGCCGTTCGTGTCCACGAACACGATCCAGCCATCCTCCCAGCCCACACCGCTGCCGCCGCAGCTCGCCCCGTCGGCGCTCGCGCACACCACCACCCGCGTCCGCCGCTTCACCGCCTCGCCGCGCGCGAGATGCAGCGCCGCCACCAGCTCGTTCACCTGCGAGGTCATGCGTCCGTCGCGCACCCAGTCCACCACCGACGGCACCCCAACGGTGAGCAGCACCGCCGCCACCGCCAGCGTCACCAGAAGCTCGATCAGCGTGAAACCTTCGCCGCGCATCGTGCCTTCCTCATAGGTGTGTGCCGCCACCACCGCAAGCCCCCGCCCGACGGGCGGCACGGGTGCGCCGACGAACGGCACGCCTTGGCGGGCCCAGCGCATACCCGGCTATAATGGTCAACCATGAACGAGCGCACGGACCAGGACGACAGGCTCGCGACGCGCCTTCGCGCGCACGGCATCGCGCCCACGCGCCAGCGCCTCGCCATCGCCCGGGTCCTCCTCGCGGCGCCGCAGCACCTCAGCGCCGACGAGCTTCTCGACCGCGTGCGCGCCGCCGGCGGCCGCGTCTCCAAGGCCACGGTCTACAACACCCTCGCCGTCTTCGCCCGCAAGGGCCTCGTGCGCGAGGTCATCGTCGACCCAGCGCGCGTCTTCTACGACTCCAACACCGCCCCGCACCACCACTTCTACAACGTCGAGACCGGCGAGCTCATCGACGTCGAGGCCCCCGACCTGCCCCTCGACCGCCTGCCGCCGCCGCCCGAGGGCACCGTCGCCGAGGGCGTCGACCTCGTCATCCGTATCCGCGGCGCCGCCCGCGCCTGACGGTTGCCCCCCCCCAGCGCCCGCCGTATACTTCCGCCCCTTCGCCGGTGTAGCTCAGCTGGTAGAGCAACTGATTCGTAATCAGTAGGTCGGAGGTTCGAGTCCTCTCGCCGGCACCATCGAACCCGTGGCCCGGCCGACCCGCGCCCCCTCCGAGCCGCCATTCGCGCCCCGCCCGCCCGGGCGCGGCGGCCCACGGCTCCGCCCGCACCACCCCCGACCCCAGGCCACGCGAAGCACCCCCCCTTCCGCGCCTCCCCCCTCAGCCTAACCCGCCCATCGCCCGCGCCTCCCCCCACCCCGCCCCGCCGCGCCCCTCCCGCCCCGCGCCGCTTCACCCGCCGCACGCCCCTGCCCCCTCGCCCCCCGAACCCCGCCCCTCCGCCCGCCGCCGGAGCCGCCGCGCCCCGCTTGCGACCCGCACGTCGAAAAAAAAACCGCGCCCAGAGGGCGCGGCCGTCTGTTGATCCATTGTTCGCCCGGGATCGGTTCGGACGGTGGGCGCGGTCAATGTGAACAGCCGTCTCGACGTCTTAATCCCTTGTTCGTCAGGGCTCGGTTCGGACCACTGGCCGAGGTTCTGGGCGATTTGTAGTCGCCGTCTTAATTCCTTGTTCGTCAGGGCTCGGTTCGGACGCGGCGACTGCCTCGCAATGCCGGGCCTCGAAGAGTCTTAATCCCTTGTTCGTCAGGGCTCGGTTCGGACATGCCGCGGAGCTGGCTCCCCTAAATAAGCCCGTCTTAATCCCTTGTTCGTCAGGGCTCGGTTCGGACTTACTGCTGGCGCGATCCATCCCATAGGGGCGTCTTAATCCCTTGTTCGTCAGGGCTCGGTTCGGACAGGCCCCATGGGATACCTACCCCGCGGCGATCAGGTCTTAATCCCTTGTTCGTCAGGGCTCGGTTCGGACAGCGCGATCCGTATGTTGCAGGAGGCGGGGCTTCGTCTTAATCCCTTGTTCGTCAGGGCTCGGTTCGGACAGGCGGTGGCGGAGGATCCATCCCGCCTGGACGCGTCTTAATCCCTTGTTCGTCAGGGCTCGGTTCGGACTGCGCGCGGCGCACAGCCGCAACGCGGCCCTCAGGTCTTAATCCCTTGTTCGTCAGGGCTCGGTTCGGACGACGGATAAGGACGAGGCCCGCTGGCCCGAGCTGTCTTAATCCCTTGTTCGTCAGGGCTCGGTTCGGACGGCGCTGACCGCGGCATCCCTGCCGCGGAGCTGTCTTAATCCCTTGTTCGTCAGGGCTCGGTTCGGACGGGTGAGTAAGATAGGAGATACGAGCATGAGCAGTCTTAATCCCTTGTTCGTCAGGGCTCGGTTCGGACCAGGACTTGATCGCGTTCCCGGCTCCGCGGCGATGTCTTAATCCCTTGTTCGTCAGGGCTCGGTTCGGACGGCTGCTCCTGCGAAGGCTGCTAAGGCCGAGAAGTCTTAATCCCTTGTTCGTCAGGGCTCGGTTCGGACCCGATACGGCGCTGGGGTTCCTTGATGCCGTCCCGTCTTAATCCCTTGTTCGTCAGGGCTCGGTTCGGACCGGCGCGTCTTGATAGCGACCCTGTCACGAAGAAGTCTTAATCCCTTGTTCGTCAGGGCTCGGTTCGGACGTGTCGATGAAGGTTTGTCCACAGAGTTGCACCGTCTTAATCCCTTGTTCGTCAGGGCTCGGTTCGGACGATGCTTCCCTGAATACCCTGCCTGGCGTCTTGTCTTAATCCCTTGTTCGTCAGGGCTCGGTTCGGACGGCTGCTCCTGCGAAGGCTGCTAAGGCCGAGAAGTCTTAATCCCTTGTTCGTCAGGGCTCGGTTCGGACCCTGGGTGCTCCCGAAGACGGGGCGGCCCGGGTAGTCTTAATCCCTTGTTCGTCAGGGCTCGGTTCGGACAGGTCGGCGCCAGAAACGCCGCAGAAACAACGGCTTACAAGGGCCCTTGCGGGATTCCAGCACATCGCAGAAGTTTTATCCGTTCTTGACAAAGATCAAGATCCGCGGCAGGTGCGGCGCGTAGGATCGAGCATAGCGCGCAGGCCGACCGAGGGAAAGGGGGGCCGTGCGGAGCGGCAGGGGGGCAGCGGGCCGGGCGGGAGCACCCTGCGCGGCCGCAGCCTGCGCCCGCCCTCAGTTCAGCCGCCCGCCCCCGCAGCCGGGAACGATCTGCAGGGGCCGGCCCACGTAGTGCCGCTCGCCGATCTGGCAGATGAGCTCCACCACCAGCCACTCCAGCAGCGCACGGTTGATCCGCACCCCGTGCGCCTCGCACCAGCGCTCGGCAAAACGCACCGGCGGGGCACCGCAGCGGATCGCATTGTGGAAAAGATCGCGCATGGCGTCCTGCAGCTGCTCGCGCGTGATCTCGACCCCACGCACGGTGATGGGACTGTGCCAGTCGAGAAGCTCTTCGGTCGGGATCGCAATGGCGACCGCGCCGCCAAAGGGATCGTGCTCGTCCGGTGCCGACATGGTGACCTCCCCGCATCCCGGGCCTCCAGCGCCCCAAAGGATGCCCCCGCCACCACCCGCAGCCGGCCGTCGGCAGGGTTGCCGTGCCACCGCCGCAGTGGCGGGCGCGCGAAGGGCGTCCCCCGCCTGCTCAGAAGCCGTAGAGGTGCGGCAGGATCATGCCCAGAGCCGCCCACATGAGGAGGGTCAGGGGCAGGCCCGCGCGCAGGAAGTCCGAGAAGCGGTAGCCGCCGGCACTCATCACCAGCAGATTGGTCTTGTAGGCCATGGGCGTGGCGTAGCTCATGTTGGCCCCGAAGAGGACGGCGAGGACGAAGGCCTCGGGGGGCAGGCCGAGCTGGCGGGCGGTCTCCACAGCGATGGGGGTGCCGATGACGGCGGCGGCGTTGTTGGAGACGACGTTGGTGAGCAGGGCCATGAGGAGCATGAGCCCGGCGAGCACCACCCGCGGCGAGGCGCCGGCGGTGACGGCGACGAGGACCTCGCTCAGGTAGCGGGCGGCGCCGGTCTCGACGAGGGCGGTGCCCAGCGCGAGGCTCGAGGCCACGATCAGCACCACCTGCGCGCTCACCGCCTCGGCCGCGTCGCGCCAGTCGAGGCAGCCCGCGGTCACCATCAGGAGACCGCCCAGGGGCGCGCTCACCGCGATGGGCAGGATGTCGGCGGCGGCGAGCCCCACGGTCAGCGCGGTGATGGCGAGCGCCAGCGGCGCCTTGTCGCTGCGTGGCAGGTCCATGGCGGTGTCGAGGACCAGCAGCCCCGGGACCTCGCGCAGGGCGGCGATGTCCGCCTCCGCCCCCTGCACCAGGAGGACGTCGCCGGCGCGCAGCCGGATGTCGGCGAGGTCGCGGCCCGCCCCCAGCAGGTCCCGTCCCGCCCGGTGCACGGCGAGCACGAGCAGGTTGTGCCGGTCGAGGAAGCGCAGCCGCCGCAGCGACGTGCCAAGCACCTCCGAGCCCTGGACCACCACCACCTCGGCGAGGCGCTGATCCCCCGCCCGCAGCGGATGCGCCTCGTCCACCGGGGTGTCGCCGGAGTGGAGCCGGGCCCCGAGGGCGGCCTCGAACTCCTTGAGCCGGTCGGGCCGGTCGCTGACCAGGAGCCGGTCGCCGGGGCGCAGCCGCACGTCCGGCATCGGCACCACGAAGGCGTCCTCGCCGCGGCGGATGCGCCGCACCCGCATCCGCCCGTCGGTCCGCGCCACGGCGTCGCCGAGCCGCTCCCCCACCACGGGCGCGTCCTCGGGCAGCAGGAGCTCGGCGGCGAAGACCCGCGGCGAGCAGTCGCCGATGGGCAGCTCACGCCGCGGCAGCAGGCGCGGGGCGACGAGCCAGAGGTAGAGGAGCCCGACCGCACCGGCGGCCGCCGCGGGCAGGCTGAAGTCGAACATCCCGAAGGGCCGCACCCCCATCTCCCGCGCCACGGAGACCACGAGGAGGTTGGTGGAGGTGCCGATGGTGGTGGCCATGCCGCCGACGAGGGTAGCAAGACCCACCGGGAGGAGGATGCCGCTCGCGGGGCGGCCGCTGCGCAGGGCGACGCCCACGAGGATGGGCAGCAGCAGCACCACCACGGGGGTGTTGTTGACGAAGGCGCTGAGGGCTGCGGCCACCACCAAGGTGGCGAGCAGCGAGAGCGCCGGCGCCGCCGCCCAAGCGCGGGCGAGCAGCCGCGCCACCGGCTCCAGCGCCCCCGTGCGCACGATCCCCTCGCCCACCACCATGAGGGAGACCACCGCCACCAGCGCCTCGTGGCCGAAGCCGCTGAAGAGCGAGGCCGGCTCCAGCACCCGGCCCTGGGGGTCGTGGTAGGGGAAGAGGGCGAAGCCGGTGGCGAGGGCCACGAGCACGAACAGGCTCGAGGTCTCGAGGGGGATGCGCTCGCGGGTGAAGAGGAAGAGGGCGAGCGCGGTCAGCGCGAGCGCCGCCAGGGCATGGGCGTTGGGAAGCTCCGGAAGGCCCATGGGATCTCCCGAGGGGGCGGCGCCTTGCGCCGCCGAAGGGCGGGGTGCGGTCGCCGGAACGGGATCTGGTGGCTACGGCTGGACTCGAACCAGCGACACCGGCATTATGAGTGCCGTGCTCTAACCAGCTGAGCTACGTAGCCGAAGGCGGCAAAAGATACCGGATCGCCCGAGTGCGGGCAAGCGCTCAGACGTTGAAGCGGAAGTGCACGACGTCGCCGTCGCGCACGACGTAGTCGCGCCCCTCGAGCCGGAGCCTGCCCGCCTCACGCGCGCCCTGCTCGCCGCCGCAGGCGACGAAGTCCTCGTAGGCGATCACCTCGGCGCGGATGAAGCCGCGCTCGAAGTCGGAGTGGATGACCCCGGCGGCCTCGGGCGCCGTCGCACCCTCGCGCACGGTCCAGGCCCGGGCCTCCTTCGGGCCGGCGGTGAAGAAGGTGATGAGGCCGAGCAGGCGGTAGCCGGCGCGGATGACGCGGTCGAGGCCCGGCTCGTCGAGCCCGAGACCGGCCAGGAACTCGCCCCGCTCGGCCTCGTCGAGCTGGGCGAGCTCGGCCTCGATGGCCGCGCACACCGGCACCACCTCCGCCCCCTCGGCCTCGGCGATGCGCCGCACGGCCTCGAGATGCGGATTCCCCGAGAAGCCGTCCTCGGCCACGTTGGCGATGTAGACGGTGGGCTTGGCCGTGAGCAGGTGCAGCTCGCGCAGCGCCGCCCGCTCCTCCTCGCCGAGGCCCTGGGCGCGCACCGCGACCCCCTCGGCGAGCCCGTCGCGCACCCGGCGCAGCAGCTCCAGGCGCGCCCGCGCGGCACGATCCGCCCCCGCCTTGGCGGCCTTCTCGGCACGCGCCACGGCCCGCTCCATGGTCTCGAGGTCGGCAAGGGCAAGCTCGGTGTGGATGGTCTCGATGTCGGCCGCCGGGTCCACCCGCCCGGCGACGTGGACCACGTCGGGATCCTCGAAGCAGCGCACCACGTGGGCGATGGCGTCCACCTCGCGGATGTGGTGCAGGAACTGGTTGCCGAGCCCCTCGCCCCGGGAGGCCCCGGCCACGAGGCCGGCGATGTCCACGAACTGGATCGTGGTGGGCACCACCTGGCGGGGGCGGACGATGCGCGCGATCTCGTCGAGGCGCGGATCCGGCACCGGGACCACGCCGACGTTGGGGTCGATGGTGCAGAAGGGGTAGTTCTCGGCCGCGATGGCGGCCCGGGTCAGGGCGTTGAAGAGGGTGGACTTGCCGACGTTGGGCAGCCCGACGATGCCGCAGCGAAAGCCCATGCCTCGGTGCTCCCGTGGAAGGGCCGGACATTGTAGGGCGCCCCCGCCCCCCCACCAAGCCCGCCGTATACTGGCGCCCTGCCCACAGGGGACCACGCCATGCCGCACGCCCGCGACCTCGCGCTGCTCGCCCTCGCCTGGGGCGCCTACTTCGCGATCCACTCGGCGCTGGCCTCGCTGCGCGTCAAGGCCTGGGTGGACCGCCGCCTCGGCCGCATCGCCCGCGCCTACCGCCTGCTCTACAGCCTGCTCGCGCTGGCGCTGCTCGCGGTCCCGGTGGCGCTGCTCCTGCGCCTTGCCGGCCCGCCCCTGTGGTCCTGGCCGGGGCCGCTGCGCTGGCTCGCCGACGGGCTCGCTCTGGCGGCGCTTGCGGGCTTCGTCTGGACCCTGCGCGACGGCTACGACGGCGCCGCCTTCCTCGGGCTGCGCCAGCTCCGGCACGGCGCGGGGGCGGCGGACGAGGGCCAGGGCCTGCGCCTGACCACGCTGCACCGCTGGGTGCGCCACCCCTGGTACAGCCTCGGCCTCGTGATCCTGTGGACGCGCCCCATGGACGCCGCCCTGCTGGTGACGGCGCTGTGCATCACCGCCTACGTGGTGGTGGGGTCACGGCTCGAGGAGCGCCGGCTGGTCGCACGCTACGGCGAGGTCTACCGCGCCTACGCGCGGCGGGTCCCGGCCCTCGTCCCTCGTCCGTGGCGGCACCTGAGCGCGGAGGAGGCCGCAGCGCTGGAGGCGGCGGCGCGCGACGGCACCTGAGCGCGGCTCAGAAGCCGATCCAGATCATATTGCTGATCACCACCGCGGCGATGGTGAACAGGAACAGCTTGACCATGCGCGCAATCCCCGGTCGTTCTCGTTGTCGGTATGATCGCCGGTCCGCGGTTCGGCGTCCCTGCTCCGGTCGGCGCTTCCCGTGTGACGGCGGTCACGCCCCCGCCGTCCATCCTCCCCAGTGACGGCGCAGACTAACAGGCACTTGCCGGGATGTCCAGACACCGCCGCTGCCCTTTCCGGGCCATCCCCTTGTTTCCTCAGTCGACGGCGGGGCCGGCGACGACGCGGTTGCGCCCCGCCGCCTTGGCCGCGTAGAGGCCGCGGTCGGCGGCGCGGGTCAGCGCCTCGCCGGCCGCGGCGACGTCCCCCGGCGGCACCCGGGCCAGGGCCGAGACCCCCACCGAGACGGTGACCGGCACCGCCGTGCCCGCGCAGGGCCGGACGGGGCTTGCCGCCACCGCGGCGCGCACCCGCTCGGCGATGGCGAGCGCCTCCTCGAGACCCGAGCCCGGCAGCAGCGCCACGAACTCCTCCCCGCCGTAGCGGGCGAGCACGTCGCAGGCGCGCAGCCCCGCGTCCACCACCCGCGCCACCGCGCGCAGCACGTGGTCGCCCACCTCGTGGCCGTGGCCGTCGTTGATGGCCTTGAAGCGGTCGATGTCGATGAAGGCGCAGCCGAGCGGGGTGCCCGCGCGCCGCGCCCGCTCCAGCTCCTCGCGCAGCCGCTGCTCGAAGTAGCGGCGGTTGGGCACCCCGGTGAGGGGGTCGGTGATGCTCGCCCGGCGCAGCCGCTCGCGGTTGAAGGCGCTCTCGAGGCAGACCGCCACCACCGCCCCGAAATGGTCGAGGAACTCGGTGGCATGGCTCGGGCGGTAGCGGTCCGGGTCGCGGCTGCCGAGGAGGAGGGCGCCGACGGGGCCGCCGCCGTGGCGCAGGGGCACCGCCGCCACGCTGGCCACGGGCAGGCCGGCAAGCCACGGGCCGTGGCGGTCCGCATCGTAGGGGCCGAGGCGGCTCGGCCCGTCGCCCCGGCCGAGCAGCGGCGAGAGCGCCTGCGCCGAGCCGACGAGGTGCAGGCAGGCCGGGTCGGCCCCGCCCAGGGCACCGGCGAGGAGCTCCCGGAGGGTCCCCGACGGGTCCACCAGCACCAGCGCCGCCGCCTCCAGCCCGAAGCTGCGGCAGGTCCCCTCGAGCAGCCGCTCCATGAGCTCGGGCAGGGTGGCGGCCTCCATGAGGTGCAGCTCCTGGCGCTGGAAGCGGCGCAGCCGCGCCTCGTTGTCCTGCGCCTTGCGCACGAGGGCGCGCAGGCGCCGGCGCAACGCCCGCGGGTCGCCCCCGTCGTCCCTCACCTCGCCGCGGTCCATGGGCCCCTGTATGCCCGCCGCCGGCGGCGGGCGCCGTGATCCCCTTCCCGCAACCGGGAATCCGCCGGTCGCCGGCTGCTAAGATAGCGCACCCGTAGCGTCAGGGATCCGCCCCCCATGAGCGACCATCCTGCCTGCTGCGCCGCCGCGCCCGGAACCGCGCGCGGCGCCGTCCGCGTCGTCCTCGTCAGCCCCTACGAGATCGGCCGCCAGCCCTTCGCCCTCGCCGAGCCCGCGGCCTGGCTGCGCGAGGCGGGCTTCGACGTGCGCTGCCTCGACCTCGCGGTGGAGCCGCTCTCGGCGGAGACCCTCTCCGGCGCCCGTCTGGTGGCCCTCTACCTCGGCATGCACACGGCCACCCGCATCGCGGCGCGGGCGCTGCCGCGCATCCGCGAGCTCGCCCCCGAGGCGCATCTGTGCGCCTATGGCCTCTACGCCCCCATGAACGCGGCCTGGCTCCAGGCCCAGGGGGTCGGGACCATCCTCGGCGGCGAGGTGGAGCCGGCGCTGCTCGCCCTCGCCGAGGCGGTACGCGACGGCACCCCCCCACCCACGGGCAGCCGGGTCCACCTCGGGCGCGTGCGCTTCCTGCGGCCGGCGCGCGAGCTGCTCCCGGCGCTTCGCCGCTACGCCCGCCTGCGCATGCCCGACGGCAGCGAGCGCGTGGTGGCCTTCGCCGAGGCCACGCGCGGCTGCAAGCACCTCTGCCGCCACTGCCCCGTGGTGCCGGTCTACCACGGGCGCTTCCGCACGGTGCCGGTGGAGGTGGTGCTGGAGGACATCGCGCAGCAGGTGGAGGCGGGGGCGGAGCACGTCTCCTTCGGCGATCCCGACTTCCTCAACGGGCCCGCCCACGCCCTGCGCGTGGTGCGCGCCCTCGCCGCGCGCTTCCCGGGCATCACCTACGACGCCGTGATCAAGATCGAGCACCTGCTGAAGCATGCGGCGCTGCTGCCAGAGCTCGCCCGCACCGGGTGCCTGTTCGTCACCGCCGCGGTGGAATCGGTGGACGACCGGGTCCTCGCCCGGCTCGCCAAGGGCCACACCGCAGGCGACTTCCGCCGCGCCGTGGCGCTGCTGCGCGACCACGGCATCGGGCTCGCCCCGACCTTCATCCCCTTCACGCCCTGGACCACCCTCGCCGGTTACCGCGAGCTGCTGGCGACGGTGTCCGAGCTCGGCCTCGTGCGCGCCACCGCGCCGGTGCAGCTCGCGATCCGCCTGCTCGTGCCGGAGGGGTCGCTGCTGCTGGAGCTGCCGGGCTTCCGCGAGCGGCTCGAGCCCTTCGACCCCCGGATGCTGGGCTATCCCTGGCGGCACACCGACCCCCGCGTGGACGCCCTGCAGGCGGCGGTGCAGCGGCGCGTGGCCGAGGGCGAGGCGGCGGGCCGCGGGCGCGAGGCGATCTTCGCCGAGCTCTGGGAGCTCGCCCACGAGGCTCTGGGCCGCGCCGCCCCGCCCCTCGACGAGGCCGCCTTCAGCGAGCCCGTGCCGGCGATGACCGAGCCCTGGTACTGCTGCGCCGAGCCCACCGAGGAGCAGCTCAGCGGCTTCTGAGCAGGCGCCGCGCGGGTTCCTGGCGGTAGAAGCGGCTAAGCTCGCGGTAGACCTCGGGCATCTCCTCCAGCAGCAGCCACGGCGCGCAGAAGAAGTGCTCGCTGACGACGGCGAAGAACTCGCCCGGATCCTCGGCGGCGTAGGGATCGACGGCGGTGGCCCGCCCGCGGGCGACGCGCCGGCGCAACCGCTCGTAGGCCGCGGACATGACCCGCGCCCAGGCCTGCGGGTCCATGTCGCGGTGCAGCGGCGGCAGGCCGTTGGCCTCGCCGGTGCGCTGGTCGAGCTTGTGCGCGATCTCGTGGATGACGACGTTGCTGCCCTCGCCGTACGGCTCCGCCCCCGGGCGGGCCTCCTCCCAGGACAGCACCAGCGGACCCTCCGGCCAGGCCTCGCCGCTTCGCTCGTCCTCCCACTCGGTGACCACCCCCGCCTCGTCCACCTCGTGCTGGCGCGAGAGGAAGGCGCCGGGATAGACGAGCACCGTGCGCCATCCGCCGAGCAGATCCGCATCCAGCGCCAGCACCGGCAGGCAGGCCTGGGCCGCGATCGCGGCGCGGGCCTCCTCGTCGGGCTCGAAGCCGCCGGCGCCGAGGATGCGCTTCTCGCGGAGGAAGAGGCTCGCCAGGTCGCGCAGGCGCGCCTGCTCGGCATCGTCGAGGCCGTGCAGGCACGGGATCGCGGCCGTCACGCGCGCCCAGAGGCCGGCGTCGATGCGGGCACAGGCCAGCAGGCGCCGCCTGCGCCAGGCCCGCCACGCCCTCATGGATCCCCCCCGGCCGCCGCCATGGCGGCGACGCTAGCGCGGCGCCGCGCCGGCGGCAAGGGGGGTCAGGTGTACTCGCCGCTGATGTAGGCGACGAGCTGCTGGATCTCGGCGGCCTGGTCGCGCACCAGCCAGCGCATGAGATCCCCCGCCGAGACCATCCCCACCAGGCGCCCCTCCTCCAGCACCGGCAGGTGCCGGAAGCGGCGCTCGGTCACCAGCAGCATCGCCTCGCCCACGGTGAGATCGGGCGAGACCGTCGCCACCGAGGCCGTCATCACCTCCGCCACGGGCGTGGTCTCGGGGTCGCGCCCCGCATCCACCACCCGCGCCAGCACGTCGCGCTCGGTGAAGATGCCGACGACGCTGCCCTCGTCCAGCACCACCACGGCGCCGATCCGCTCCGCGTTCATGCGCCGTACCGCCTCCCGCACCGTGGTCTGCGCGTCGACGCCGACGACGGCGCCCCCCTTCTGCTCGAGAATCCTGCGCAGCGGCGCCTCCATCCCCCACCTCCGTCGCTTGGCCTCCAGGCCAAGTATAGGCCCGCGCCGGGGGTGGATGCGGGGCCGAGGGCCCTCAGCCGTCGGCGAAGAGGCGCGCGCGGGGGCAGCAGACCCTGCGCAGGGCGCGCAGGTGGATCTCGGCGAGCTCGCGCCGGACGAAGGGGCCGCGGACCCCTTCGCGGGTCTGCACGAACCAGCCGCTGCCGAGGACGTGGAACAGCCGGGGCGGGGGGAAGCGGGTGCGCCTGGACATGGGTCGGATCCTTCGCGCCCGATGGGCGTCGCCGGGGCCCCTCCACCTTTTCACGCCGCCGGCACCGCCGACGGCTGCAGAGAGAGGACCGGGCGGCGCCCGCGCCGCTTTCGCCACGGTCAGGCGTCGAGGTCCGGGATCAGCATGCTCTCGAGACGGGCGATGGTGTCCTTGAGCCAGAGCTTGCGCTTCTTGAGCCGGCGCAGGCGCAGCTGGTCCACCACCGGCTGCTCGGCCAGGCGCGAGATGGCCTCGTCGAGATCGCGGTGCTCCAGCCTGAGCTCGACGACCCGCTGCCGGATCGCCTCGCGCTCCTCCTCGCTGAGCATCTTCCCCATGCCGCGCCCGCCGCCGACCCGTCCCCCGCCGCCGAAGAGGCTGGAGCTGGCGACAGGACTCGAACCTGCGACCCGCTGCTTACAAGGCAGCCGCTCTACCTGCTGAGCTACGCCAGCCCGCTGCTGGCCATTCTAGCGCAGCGCCGCCCCGGTCACGGGCAGTCGATTCGCCGCACCGGCACGCCCTCCGGCGCCCCGGCGGCGAGCAGGCCCTCGAGGGCCGGACCCTCGGCCTGCACGAAGGGGCGCCGCCCCCGGCGCTCGCGGGGGACGATGACCACGGGATGGCCGAGCCGCTCCACGCGGCGCTTGACCTCCTCGGCCGTTTCGCGGCGGCTGAAGAGCCCGAGGGAGACCGCGCGGGCGTGCGCGCCCCGCGTGACGATGAAGCTGTCGACGCCGCGGGCCTGCAGCGCGCGCAGGGTCCGCCGCGCCTCCGCCTCGGTCGGCGCCGGCGGCACCATCACCCAGTGGTAGGGCGGAAGCGCCACCTCCCGCATCACCAGGGCGGTGGCAGCGCCCTCGCCCTGGAGGCGGGTCACCGCCGCCCGCGCCGCCGCCTCCCCGGGGAAGGGTCCGAGCTCGACGCAGAGCCGCGGCGGGGGCTGCGCCGCCGCCACCGCGCCGGGCTCCGACGCAGCGCCCCCCGCTCCGCCCTCCCCGGCCGCGCCGGCGCCGGACGGCGCCGGCGGCTCGGCTCCGCCCCCGTCCGATGCCGCCGCCTCCACCGGCGCAGGCGGTGCGGCCTCGGCGACCGCCCGGCCGCGGCCGCCGTCCGCATCCGGCGCCTCCCGATCGGGCGCCGGCGCCTCCGCCACCACGGCGGGCACGGGCCCGTCGAGGCGCGGCGGCGCCTCCTGGAGCAGCACCAGCGGGGCGGCCCCGGCGGGCAACCCGGGCGCCTCCCCCGACGGCGCCTCGGGCAGCCCGGTCCACCACACCAGGAAGGCCAGGTTGGCCAGCGCCAGCAGGGCGGCGAGCGCGCGCATCAGCCCGCTTCCCCGGCCTCCGCCGCGAGGGCCCAGCGCGCCACACCCTCCAGCACCAGGTGGGGCGCCAGCGTCCACCCCGGACCCAGGTGCGGGGCGAGAAGCACGGCGTCACCGCCGGTGATGAGCCGCGCCGGGGCCGGGCCCAGCCGCGCCTCCACCGCGGCCGCCGCCCGCAGCAGGCCGCCGAGGGCCGCGCACAGGGCGCCGTTGGCCACCGCGGGGGCGGTGTCCGTAACCGGGATCTCGGTGCCGGCCTCGGCGAGGGGCAGCGCATCGAGGCCGATCTCGTGGGCGAGGATGCGGTACATGCGCCCGAGCCCGGGGAGGATCACCCCGCCGAGGTGGCGCCCGGCGGCGTCGAGGCCGTCGACGGTGATGGCGCTGCCGCAGTCCACCACCACCGCGCCCTGCGGCGCCCGCGCCCGCGCCGCCAGCAGCGCCGCCCACCGGTCCGCCCCCAGCCGGTCGGGCCGCGGGTAGGCGTTGACCACCCCGGCGCAGGCCGCCGTCGGCCGCAGCAGCCGCGGCTCCAGACCCCAGAGCGCGAGGCTCGCCGCCCGCACCTGCGCCGCCGCGGCCTCGCCGCCGACGTTGGAGACCGCGACCCGTGCCGGCGGCGCCAGCCCCGCCCAGGCCTCGCGCAGCCGCCCCTCCCCCCCGCCACGGGCCACCGCGCCGCCCGGATGCAGCGCCCCCTCGCGCCAGACCCCCCAGCGCAGGTGCGTGTTGCCGATGTCCACGAGCAGGATCACGGCGCCCCCCGCAGGCTCACCTCGCCGCTGTGGAAGCGCCGCAGCCCCGCCGCGGTGCGAAGCCGCAGCGCCCCGTCGGCCTCCACCCCCTCGGCCACTCCCTGCACGGGCCCGTCCGCGGTGTGCACCACCACGCGCCGCCCGCGCAGGGCGTCCAGCCGTTCCCAGGCGGGGCGCCAGGGGGCGAGGCCCTCGCCGGGGAAGCGGGCGAGGAGGGGCAGGACGGCGTCGAGGACGGCGGCGGCGAGGGCGTTGCGCGGGGGCGCCGCCCCCTCGCGGGCGAGATCCGTCCACGGCTGGTCGATGGCCTCGCCGGCGCCGTCCGGCATGCGCACGTTGATGCCGATGCCCACCACCACCGCGGTGGGCCCCTGCGCCTCCCCCTGCAGCTCCACCAGGATCCCCCCCAGCTTGCGCCCGCCGGCGATGAGGTCGTTGGGCCACTTCAGACCCACCGCCACCGGGGCGGCCGCCCGCAGGGCCCCGGCCACCGCCGCCCCCACCGCGAGGCTGAGGCCGCCGAGGCGGCCCGGCCCCTCGTCGCAGCGCCACAGCACCGAGAGGCAGAGGCTCGCCGCGAAGGGCGAGCACCAGCTCCGCCCCCGCCGGCCGCGCCCCGCGGTCTGCCGTTCGGCGAGGCAGACGGTGCCGGACGGCGCCCCTTCGCGCGCGGCGGCGAGCAGCCGCCGGCTGGTGGAGTCCACCTCCGGCAGCACCTCGAGACGGGCGAGCCGCCGCCGCGCCTCGGGGCCGAGGGCCGCGGTGATGCGCCCTGCGTCCAGAAGCTCCAGCGGCGCGGCCAGCCGGTAGCCGCGCCCGGCCACCGCCTCCACCTCGAGCCCCAGGTCGGCCAGCCCCCGCACCGCCTTCCAGACCGCGGCACGGCTGACGCCGAGGGCGCGCCCGAGGGCCTCGCCCGAGTGCACCTCGCCGTCCGCCAGCCTGCGCAGCAGCGCCCACCGCGTGTCCATGGCCGCATTGTAAACGGCGCGCAGGCGGCGCCCGCAGGCCAAACCTGTTATCGTTGCCGACCTTGGCGCAGAAGGGGGGCGTCATGCGCATGCGTGGCATCGCCGGGGCCGTGCTCCTCGCCGCCGCCTCGGCGGCGGCGGCCGAGACCGTCTACGTCGTCGACATCCTGCGGGTGGGGGTGCGGCCCGATCCCGCCGGACGCGGTCAGCCGGTGGAGATCGTCTCCACGGGGACCCCGCTGGAGGTGCTGCAGCGCGGCCGCGGGGTGCTGCGGGTGCGCACCCCCGCCGGGCGCGAGGGCTGGCTCGCCGAGGTCTACACCATGCCCGAGCCGCCGGCGCGGGAGCGCCTGCCGGCGCTCGAGGCGCGCATCGCCGAGCTGGAGGCCGCCCTCGAGCAGGCGCGCACCGAGGCGGGCCAGGAGGCCGCCCAGCGCCGGGCCCTCGCCGAGCGGGTGCGCGAGACCGGCGAGGCCCTCGCCCGCACCGAGCAGGCGCTCGCCGCGGCGCAGGCGCGGGCGCGGCGCGCCGAGGCCTGGCGCGAGGGGCTTGAGCGCCGCCTGGGCGCCGCCGCCGGCGGGGTCGCGGTGCTCGTGGTGGGGTCGTTCCTCGCCGGGTCCGCCTGGTATCGGCGGCGCGCCTCGCGCCGCCTCGGCGGCCTCAGGGTCTGAGGGGCAGCGGCTCGATCCCGTCGCCGGGGATGCGCGCGGCGAGGATGGCCTGGTAGCGGCGGGCGCGGTCGCTGCCGGCGGCGGCCGCCCGCCGCCACCAGCGCTCGGCCTCGCGGTAGTCCCTGGCGACGCCGAGTCCGGCGAAGTAGACCTGCCCGAGGGCCACCTGCGCCCCCACGTGGCCGGCCTCGGCGGCCCGCCGCAGCCAGTCCCTGGCGGCGACCGGATCCCGCATCATTCCGCGGCCCTCCAGCAGCAGCGTGCCGTAGCGGTACTGGGCCTCGGCCTCGCCCGCCTCGGCCGCCGCCCGCAGCCAGCGCACCGCCCCGGGATCCGTGGCCTCGGCGGCCGCGAGCAGGCGCGCAAGCCGCGCCCGCGCCTCCCCGTCGCCGGCCCCGGCTGCCCGCTCGAGCCAGCGCCGCGCCGCCTCGGGCTCGGGACGCACCGTCCCCCGGCCCGCCAGCAGGCGCTCGGCAAGGGCCTTCTGCGCCTCCACGAGCCCCTGCTCGGCCGCCGCCCGGTACCAGCGCAGCGCCTCCTCCGGGGCCGGCGGGGCGCCGGCGCCCTCCTCGTACATGCGCGCCAGCGCGAGCTGCGCCTCGGGGATCCCGGCGCGGGCGGCGAGGCGCTCCCAGGCCAGCGCCTGGAGGGCGTCGGCCCGCCCCTCCGCGCGCGCGCGCAGGATCTGCGCCAGCCGGTGCTGGCTCGGGGCGTGCCCCAGCTCGGCGAGAAAGCGCAGCCACGGCAGCGCCTCGCCGTCGTCCTCGGGCAGGAGGCGCGCCAGCGCCACCAGCGCCCCGCGGTGCCCGTCCAGCACCGCCTCGCGGTACCAGCGCCGCGCCTGCTCCGGATCGCGCAGGGCGGGCGGCCCCTCGGCGTAGAGGCGGGCGAGGCGCAGGGCGGTGTCGGCCTGGACGCCGGCGGCGCGCGCCGCGAGATACTCCGCCAGCGCCTGCGCGGGCGCGCGACCCTCGAGGGCGCGGGCGACGAGATAGCGGCCGAGGGGGAGACCCTGCGCGGCGAGCCGGCGGCCGGCCTCGGCAAGCCCGTCGGCGGTGCCCGAGGCGAGCGCCGCGGCCGCCTCGCGGGCCGCCTCCGCCAGCCCCCGCCGGCCCTCCGCCTCGGCCTTCGCCGCGGCGCGGGCGAGCAGCTCCTCGGCCGGCGTCGGCGCCGCCGGGGGCAGGGTCAGGCGGGCGCGAAGCTCCGCCGTGAGCTCGGCCCTGAGCTCGGCGAGGACCTCGTCGCGGATCGCCCGCCGCACCTCGTCGCGCACCTGGGCGAGGGCCTCGCGCCGGATGCGCGCCGCCTCCTCCCGCACCGCACGCGCCACCGCCTCGCGCCGGGCCCGCTCCAGCTCCCGGCGGAAGGCCTCCTGGCGCTGCCGCTCGCGCTCGCGGGCCTCGCGCTCGATGCGGGCGATGCGCCGGGCCATCTCCCGCTCCTGGATGCGCAGCAGCGCCTGGGCCTCCCGCCGCGCCTGGCGCACCGCCTCGGCGTAGGTCTCCTCGCGGGTCTTGCGGACGAGCGCCTCCATCTCCCGCCGCCGCTTCTCCTCGGCGGTGCGGGTGATGCGCGCCACCGCCTCGGCCGCCGCCGCCTCGCCCTTGGCCGCGGCGAGGCCGTAGTACTCGAGCGCCCGCTCGGGGTCGGGCTCGACCCCCCGCCCCTCCTCGTACATCTTGGCCAGGCTCGCCGCCGCCTTGGGGTGCTGCTGCGCCGCCGCCTTCTCGTACCACCGGCGGGCCTCGTCGTAGTTGAAGACCACGTACTGGCCGAGCTCGAACATCCGCCCCACGTAGTACTGGGCGCGGGGGTCGCCCTGGTCGGCCAGGGGCCTCAGGATGCGGTAGGCCTGCTCGTACTCGCGCGCCTCGTAGAGGGCGATGCCCTGCTCCAGCGAGCCCGGCGCCGCACCCTCCTCGGCGCGGACGAGCGCGCCGAGGAGCAGCACGAGGAGGAGCAGGGTCAGCCGGGCTGGCGACATGCGGCGAACTCCCGGGACGAGCCTGACCGTCTTATCGGGCAGGACCCGGCAGGCTTGAGCGCCGCAGGCTATGCTCGAGCCCATGGACCCGCACCCGCCCCCCGCCCGGTGAGCACCACCCTGCGCCCGCAGGCCGGCCTTGCCCCGGCCACCCCGCTGTGGCGGCGCGTGCCCGCGCGCGACGAGGCGGGGCGGCCGCTCGCCGACTTCATGCTCCTCATCCCCGGCCTCGGCCGGCGCCCGCCGGGCGAGCTCGAGGCCGCCCTCGACGCCATCGGCGAGGTCCTCACCGCCCACGGCGACGCCGTGGTCTTCGCCGACCTCAACCTCCGCCTCAACGTCCTCTGGGTCAGCCTGCGCCCGCGCCCGGGCCTCGCCCTCGCCCTCGCCGCCGCGCTCGTGGCGCGCGTCCCGGGCGCCCGCCTCGTGGCCCAGCGCGTGCCCGGGTAGCGGATCCGCCAGCCCTCGCCGCGCCGGCGCGCCAGATCGATCCGCAGCCGCCGCGGGCTCCAGCCGTGGACGTTGTCGTGGGCCTCGACGAAGACCACCCCGGTCTCGGGGAGCCGCACCCCGGACAGCCCCCGCGTGAAGGGCTGCTCCTCCACGTGCGGGTGGTAGAGGACGCGCCGCGCGAGCTCGCGCCCCTGCGCGTCCACGATCCGCCAGGCATCGGCGTAGTGCGACCAGCCGGTGTCGGCATGACGCAGGGTCACATCCACCCGCCAGGTGCCGTCCGCCTCGCGCGCGAGCTCGGCCCCCAGGACCTCCACCTCCCCCGCCGCCGCCGGCAGCGCGGCAAGGCCCGCCGCGAGGAGCCCGATCCACGATCCGCGTCTCATCCGGTCACCTCCCGTGCCTCACACCAGCCACAGCGGCAGCGCCAGCAGCGCCAGGATCCCGAAGGCGAGGCGGCGCAGCCCCGACTCGCCCAGCGGCGGCGGGAAGCGCCGGCCGAGCCAGGTGGCCGCCGCCACCGCCGGCAGCGCCGCCGCGGCCAGCCCCGTCGTGTGGGCGTCGAACCCGCCCGCGGCGGCGACGTAGAGCACGCGCGAGAGGCTCGCGAGGACGAAGACGGCAAACAGCGTCGCCCGCACCTCCACCAGCCGCATGGGCTCCCGGTAGAGGTGATAGACCACGGGCGGCCCGGCGGTGCTGAAGAGCCCGCCGAGGACGCCCGCGACGGCGCCGAAGGCGAGGTCGGACCACGCCGGGGCGGGCCGCCGCCTGCGCGCCGGATGCAGCATGAGGAGGACCCCGGCCCCCAGGATCACCGTCCCGAGGAGAGCGCGCAGGAACGACTCCGCCGCGACGCTCAGCCGCTCCAGCAGCCACACCCCGAGCGCCACCGACGGCACCAGCGCCGCCGCGATGCGCGCCGCCCGCCCCGCGGCCACGTGGCGGCGCAGCCCGGCGAGCGCGAGGGCGTTGTTGACGAGCGCCACCACGCTCACCACCGCCGCCGCCGCCGGCAGCGGCACCCAGCCGCCCAGCGCCACCGCCCCCATCACGATCAGGCCCAGGGCGAAGCCCGTCACCGTCTGCACGTAGGCCCCGGCGGCCAGCGCCAGCAGGAACATCGACTCACCCGCGCCCACCGCACCCTCCCCGGGCGCGCCGGGCCCGCGCCGCGGCGGCGCCGCCCCGCCCCCTCACCCCCACGGCGGCAGATACGGGGCGGCGAGCCACAGCCCCGATCCCGCGAGCACCCCCGCAGCGACGTCGTCGGCCATGATGCCGAGGCCGCCGCCGAGGCGCCGGTCGAGCACGCACACCGGCCACGGCTTGAGGATGTCCAGGAGGCGGAAAAGGACGAAGCCGGCGGCGGCGGCCGCCGCCGAGGCGGGGACGAAGGCCATGGCGAGGAGGTAGCCCGCGATCTCGTCCCAGACGATGGCGGGGTGGTCGTGGAGGCCGAGGCGGCGGGCGGCGGCGCCGCAGAGGGGGATGCCGGCGAGGACCACGGCGGCGGTGACCGCCCCGTAGAGGGCCGGCGGCAGCGGCGCGAGCAGCGCCCACAGGGGCACGGCGACGAGGGTGCCGAAGGTGCCGGGGGCGCGCGGGGCGAGCCCCGCGCCGAGGCCGGTGGCGAGGAGCAGGACCGGGTCGCGCAGCACCTGCGCCGGCGCGAGGCGGCTCACGGCCGGCCCCGGAAGTGGTCCCAGCCGCCGGCCTCGAGGCGGCGCTCGCTGCCGTCCGGCTCCACGATGCGCACCCCCGCCCCGGCCTCCACGGTGCCGATGCGGGCCACCTCCCCGAGGCCGGCGACGGCCGCCGCGGCCCACGGCGGGGCGGTGAAGAGGAGCTCGTAGTCGTCGCCCCCGACGAGGGGGGCGGCGGGATCGCCGCCGGCGGCGAGGGCCGCCTGCGCGGCGGGCGAGAGCGGCAGCGCCGCCCGCTCGATGCGCGCCCCCACGCCGGATGCGCGGCAGACGTGGCCGAGGTCGGCGACGAGCCCGTCGGAGACGTCGATGCAGGCGCGGGCAAGCCCGCGCAGGCGCCGGCCGAGGGCGAGCCGCGGCCGGGGTCGGTCGAGGCGCGCGCGCAGCGCCGCCGCCACCGCCGCCGGCAGCTCCAGCCGCCCCGTCGCCGCGGCGAGGCCGAGGGCGGCATCGCCGAGGGTGCCGCTGACCCAGACGTCGTCGCCGGGGCGCGCCCCGCACCGGCGCAGGGCCTGGCCCGCGGGCACGCTGCCGAGCACGGTGACGGTGGCGGCGAGGGGGCCGCGGGTGGTGTCGCCGCCCACGAGGGCGACGCCGGCCTCCCGCGCGAGGGCCTCGAGGCCGGCGGCGAAGGCGGCGAGCCAGTCCTCGTCGGCCGCGGGCAGGGTGAGCGCGAGCAGGGCCCAGCGCGGCTCCGCCCCCATGGCGGCGAGGTCCGAGAGGTTGACGGCGAGGGCCTTGTGGCCGACCGCGGCGGGGTCGGTCCCGGCGGGGAAGTGGACACCCTCCACCAGGGTGTCGGTGGCGGCGACGAGCTCGCAGCCCGGCGGCGGACGCAGCAGCGCGGCGTCGTCGCCGACGCCGAGGGCGACATCGGCGCGCGCCGGGCCCCGCCGGAAGAAGCGCTCGATCAGGTCGAACTCGCCCTGCACCGGCGGGCTCAGCGCCCGGCCGCCTCGACCTCCACCGCGCGCAGGCTGCGGGCGGCCTTGTCGAGGATGCCGTTGACGTAGCGGTGGCCGTGCTCGGAGCCGAAGCGCTTGGCGAGCTCGATGGCCTCGTTGATGACCACGCGGTAGGGCACCTCGAGGCGGTGGGCGAGCTCGTAGACGCCGATGCGCAGCACCGCCCGCTCCACCGGATCCACCTGGCCGATGGGGCGGTCGAGGAGGGGGGCGAGGACGCCGTCGAGCTCGGCCAGCCGCGCCGGCACCTGGTGCAGGAGCTCGCGGAAGTAGTCGAGCTCGACGTCGCGCATGTCCTCGTCCTCGAGGAACTGGCGCTCGATCTCGCCCAGGTCCTGCCCCGTCATCTGCCACTGGTAGAGGGCCTGGAGGGCGCGGCGGCGGGCGCGGGTGCGCTTGCGGCTCATCCGTCGATGCGGCGCAGCAGGCCCACCATCTCGATCGCCGACAGGGCGGCCTCGGCGCCCTTGTTGCCGGCCTTGGTGCCGGCGCGCTCGATGGCCTGCTCGATGGTGTCGGTGGTGAGGACGCCGAAGGCCACCGGGACGCCGGTCTGCATCATGACCTGGGCGAGCCCCTTGGTGCACTCGCCGGCGACGTAGTCGAAGTGCGGCGTCCCCCCGCGGATGACGCAGCCGAGGGCGATGACCGCGTCGTAGCGCCCGCTCGCCGCCATCCGCTGGGCCGCCAGCGGCATCTCGAAGGCGCCGGGCACGCGCACCACGTGCAGGTCGGCGTCGGCGGCGCCGTGGCGGCGCAGGATGTCGAGGGCGCCCTCCAGCAGGCGCTCGGTGATGAAGCTGTTGAAGCGCGAGACCACGAGCCCGAAGCGGGCGTCGCGCACGGTGAGGTCGCCTTCGATGATCTTCACGGTGGCTGCTCCTTCACTCGCAGGAGACGTACTCGACGATCTCCAGGTTGAAGCCCGAGAGGGCGTGGACGCGCCGCGGCGTCTTGGCGATGACGCGCATGCGGTGGACGCCGAGGTCGGCGAGGATCTGGGCGCCGATGCCGTAGCCGCGCAGGTCCCCGCCCGCCGCCGGCCCCTCGGGCACGGCGCCGCTGCGGTCGGCGAGATCATAGCCGCGCAGGCGGCGCACGAGGGCCCTGGGATCCTCCTCGCGGTCGAGCACCACCAGCACGCCCTTGCCCTCGGCGGCGATGCGGCGCAGGGCGCAGGAGACGGGGTAGCCGCAGTCCTCGCGCAGGGGCTGGAAGAGGTCGCAGAGGGTGTCGCGCATCTGCACGCGCACCAGCGTCGGCTCCTCGGGGCGGATCTCGCCCAGGACCGCGGCGAAGTGGAGCCGGCCCTGCACCTGGTCCTGGTAGGTGACGAGGCGGAAGCGGCCGTGCTCGGTGGGCAGGTCGCACTCGGCCACCCGCTCCACCGTCTTCTCGTTGCGCAGGCGGTACTCGATGAGGTCGGCGATGGTGCCGATCTTGAGCCCGTGCTCGGCGGCGAAGCGCTCCAGGTCCGGCCGCCGCGCCATGGTGCCGTCCTCGTTGAGGATCTCGACGATGACCGCGGCGGGCTCGAGCCCGGCGAGGCGCGCCAGGTCGCAGCCGGCCTCGGTGTGGCCGGCGCGGGTGAGCACGCCCCCCGGCTGCGCCATGAGCGGGAAGACGTGGCCCGGCTGCACCAGGTCCTCGGGCCGGGCGTTGGGGGCCACCGCGGTGCGGATGGTGACGGCGCGGTCGTAGGCCGAGATGCCGGTGGTGACGCCGTGGGCGGCCTCGATGGAGACGGTGAAGTTGGTGGCGTGCTTGTCGTGGGTGTCGCTCACCATCAGCGGCAGGCGCAGCCGCCGGCAGCGCTCCTGGGTCAGGGTCAGGCAGATGAGGCCGCGCCCGTAGCGGGCCATGAAGTTGATGTCCTCGGGGCGGACGAGCTCGGCCGCCATGACGAGGTCGCCCTCGTTCTCGCGGTCCTCGTCGTCCATGATGATCACCATCCGCCCGAGGCGGATGTCCTCGATGATCTCCTCGATGGTGTTCAGGGCCATCTCCCTTCCTCGGCGGGCGGCGTCTAGCGCGCGAAGCCGTGCTCGCGCAGAAACTCCAGGGTCAGGCCCGCGCCGGGCTCGGCGGCCCGCTCCCCGAGCAGCAGCCGCTCCAGGTAGCGGGCGACGATGTCCACCTCGAGGTTGACCCGCCGCCCCGGGGCGTAGTGGCGGATGATGGTGCGCTCCAGGGTGTGCGGCACGATCATGAGCTCGAACTCGGCCCCCTCCACGGCGTTGACGGTGAGGCTGACGCCGTCCACGGCGATGGAGCCCTTGGCCGCGATGTAGCGCGCAAGCGCCGCCGGGGCGCGCAGCCGCAGCCGCTCGCCGCGCCCCTCGCCGCGCCGCGCGAGGACCTCGCCGACGCCGTCCACGTGCCCCGTGACCAGGTGCCCGCCGAGGGGGGTCGAGAGGGTCAGGGCCTTCTCGAGGTTGACCGGATCGCCGCCGGCGAGCCCGCCGAGCGTCGTCCGCGCCAGGGTCTCGGCGGAGACGTCGGCGGCGAAGACCTCGCCCGCGATCTCCACCGCGGTCAGGCACACCCCGTTGACGGCGATGCTGTCGCCGAGGGCGACGTCGCCGAGGCCGAGGCCGCCGGCCTCGATGCGCACGCGCGCATCGGCCCCGCGCCGCTCCAGCGCGGCGATGCGCCCCACCGCCTGCACGATCCCCGTGAACATGGTTCAGGCCTCCGCCAGGCGCGCCCGCAGCCGCAGGTCCGCCCCCACCGGACGGACCTCGTCCACCACCAGCCGCAGCCGCCGCTCCATGGTGTCGATGCCGGCGAGCTCCAGCAGCGGGCGGCCCTCGTGGCCGAGCAGGGCCGGCGCGAGATAGATCCAGAGCTCGTCGGCGAGCCGTGCGGCCACGAAGGCGCCGGCCAGCCGCGCCCCCGTCTCCACCATGACCTCGTTGACCTCGCGGGCGGCGAGCAGGTCGAGCACGGCCCCGGGGTCGAGCACCCCGCCGGGCCCCGGCAGCCGGACCACCTCGGCGCCGGCGCGGCGCAGCGCCTCTTCCGCGGCGGCCTCGGCCTCCTCGCCGCAGAGCACCAGGCAGCGCCCGTCACCGCCGATGATGCGGGCATTCTCGGGCATGGCCAGGTGCGGGTCCAGCACCACCCGCAGCGGCCGGCGCGGCACGCGCGCAAGCCCCAGCGCCGCCATCTCCTCGGGCGGCAGGCGCACGGTCATGGCCGGATCGTCGGCGAGCACGGTGCCGATCCCGGTGACGAGGGCGTCGCTGCGGGCGCGCAGGCGGTGGACGTCGCGGCGGGCGTCCTCGCCGGTGATCCAGCGGCTCTCGCCGCTGGCGAGCGCGGTGCGCCCGTCGAGGCTCGCCGCGAGCTTCACCCGCACCCACGGGCGCCCCGCGCGCATGCGCCGGACGAAGCCCGGATTGAGGGCCTCGGCCTCGGCCGCCATGAGCCCGGCCGCGACCTCCACCCCCGCCTCGCGCAGCCGCGCAAGCCCGCGCCCGGCCACCTGCGGGTTCGGGTCCTCCATCGCCGCCACCACCCGCGCCACCCCGGCCCGGACGAGGGCGTCGGCGCAGGGCGGCGTGCGCCCGTGGTGGGCGCAGGGCTCGAGGGTCACGTAGGCGGTGGCGCCGCGGGCGGCGTCGCCCGCGGCCTCGAGGGCGACGATCTCGGCGTGGGGGCCGCCGGTGCGCTCGTGCCAGCCCTCGCCCACGACCCGCCCCTCCCGCACCAGCACGCAGCCCACCCGCGGGTTGGGGCTTGCGGTGCACAGCCCCCGCCGGGCGAGGCGCAGGGCGTGCGCCATGTGGCGGTGGTCGTCGGCGCCGAAGCTCATGGTGCGGCCTCGCCCCCGCCCTCGTCGCCCCCGGGCAGCAGCTTCAGCTGCGCCCGCCGCAGCTCCACCGGCGGCTCGCGCTCGAGCCGCTCGATCTCCTCGCGGAAGGCGTTGACGTCCTGGAAGCGGCGGTAGACGGAGGCGAAGCGCACGTAGGCCACCTCGTCGAGGGCGCGCAGCTCCGCCATCACCAGCTCGCCCACCTCCTGCGCCGGGACCTCGCGCTCGCCGCGGGCGGCGAGGCGGCGGCGGATCCGCCCCAGCGCCGCCTCCACCAGCTCCGTCGGCACCGGCCGCTTCTCGAGCGCCCGCCGCATCCCGGTGCGCAGCTTGTCCTCGTCGAAGGGCTCCCGGCGGCCGTCGCGCTTGACGATGCGCGGCAGGGCGAGCTCGGCGGTCTCGTAGGTGGTGAAGCGCTCGCCGCAGCGCGGGCAGGCGCGGCGGCGGCGCACCTGGGCGCCCTCGCTGGCGAGCCGCGAGTCCACCACGCGGGTGTCCCCGGCGCCGCAGAAGGGGCAGTGCATGGGCTCAGCGCCGGTAGACCGGGAAGCGCCGGCAGAGCTCGATGACCTGGCCGCGCACCCGCTCGATGACGGCCTCGTTGCCGAGGTCGTCGAGGATGTCGCACATCCAGCCCGCCAGCTCGCGCACCTCGGGCTCGCGCAGGCCGCGGGTGGTCACCGCCGGGGTGCCGACGCGGATGCCGCTGGTGACGAAGGGCTTCTGGGGGTCGTTGGGCACGGCGTTCTTGTTGACCGTGATGTGGGCCCGTCCCAGGGCCTCGTCGGCGGCCTTGCCGGTGATGCCCTTGTCGATGAAATCCACCAGGAAGAGGTGGTTGTCGGTGCCGCCGGAGACGATCTTGTAGCCGCGCCCGAGGAAGACCTCGGCCATGGCGCGGGCGTTGGCCACCACCTGCTCCTGGTAGGCGCGGAACTCGGGCGTCATCGCCTCCTTGAAGCAGACCGCCTTGGCGGCGATGACGTGCATCAGCGGCCCGCCCTGCAGCCCGGGGAAGACCATGGAGTTGAGCCGCTTCTCGATCTCCTCGTTGGCCTTGGCCAGGATCAGGCCGCCGCGCGGGCCGCGCAGGGTCTTGTGGGTGGTGGAGGTGGTGACGTCGGCGATGGGCACCGGGTTGGGGTAGAGCCCGGCGGCGACGAGCCCCGCCACGTGGGCCATGTCCACCATGAGGTAGGCGCCCACCTCGTCGGCGATCTCGCGGAAGCGATTCCAGTCCATGATCCGCGAGTAGGCGGAGAAGCCGGCGACGATCATCTTCGGCCGGTGTTCGCGGGCGAGCCGCGCCACCTGCTCGTAGTCCACCTCGCCGGTGGCGGGGTCGAGCCCGTACTGCACGGCACGGAAGACCTTGCCGGAGAAGTTGACGCGGGCGCCGTGGGTGAGGTGGCCGCCGTCGGCGAGGCTCATGCCGAGGATGGTGTCGCCGGGCTCGAGGAGCGCGAAGTAGACCGCGGCGTTGGCCTGGGAGCCCGAATGCGGCTGCACGTTGGCGTAGGCGGCGCCGAAGAGCTGCTTGGCGCGGTCGATGGCGAGCCGCTCGGCCACGTCCACGTGCTCGCAGCCGCCGTAGTAGCGCCGCCCGGGGTAGCCCTCGGCGTATTTGTTGGTGAGCACCGAGCCCTGGGCCTCGAGGACGCGCGGGCTGGCGTAGTTCTCGGAGGCGATGAGCTCGATGTGCTCCTCCTGGCGGCGCTCCTCGGCCTGGATCGCGGCCCAGAGCTCCTCGTCGAAATCGGCAATGCGCATGTCGTTGGTGAACATCGGCGACCCCTCGTCGAAGGACCGGGTGGGCGGGCCGGGGACCCGCCCCGGAAAGGGGCTAAAGGATACCCGAACCCTCTCCGGCCTGCACCGCGCCGGGGCCGGCACGCGGCCTGCGGAATAAGCGGGCCCGCCGGGCGTTGGCACGGTTGCAACCCCGTCACGAAGGAGACGCGACCATGCACCGCAAGATCCTCACCGCCGCCCTGCTCATGGGCGCCTCGGGCGTCGCCCTCGCGAGCCACTGCCCCCTCGACGCCAAGGCCATCGATCAGGCCCTCGCGAAGGGCACGGTGCCGGCGGGCCTCGCCGCCGAGGTCAAGGCCCTGCGCGACAAGGGGATGGAGCTCCACAACGCGGGCCAGCACCGCGAGTCCGAGCGCACCCTCGCCGAGGCCATGCGCAAGCTCCTCGCCGCCAGGTAGCACGTCCGGCGCCGGCGGGGCCGCCGCCGGCGCCTCAGCCGGGCTCGAGCAGACCGCGCACGACCTCGGTCCAGGCGCGGGCGAGGTTGCGGTGATCGTAGCCGCCCCCGCCGAGGGCGAGCAGCCGCCCTTGGCAGTGCCGGTCGGCGAGCCGCGCCAGGCGGGCGGCGACGTGGCGGTGCACCGCCGGGCTGTAGGCGAGGTGGGTGAGAGGGTCGCCGGCGATGCTGTCGGCCCCGCACTGCAGGATCACGAACTCGGGCCGCCCGGCATCCAGATAGGCCTCCACCCGCGGCCACGCCGCGAGGAAGGCCTCGTCGTCGGCCCCGGGCGGCAAGGGGACGTTGATCTTGGTGCCGCGCGCGGGCCCCCGCCCGTCCTCGCTCGCCGCCCCCGTGCCGGGGTAGAGGTAGCGGCCGTCCTCGTGGAAGTCGGCGAAGAGCAGGTCCGGGTCGTCGTCGTAGCTGTAGAAGACGCCGTCGCCGTGGTGGGCGTCGATGTCCACGTAGGCGATGCGGCGCAGCCCGTGCTGCGCGCGCAGCGTCTCGATGGCGACGCCGATGTCGTTGAAGACGCAGAAGCCGCCGGCCGTGGCGCGGCGGGCGTGGTGCAGCCCCGCGATGGGCACGAAGGCCCGCCGGCAGCGCCCCGCCATCAGCCGCTCGACGGCGTCGAGCACGGTGCCCACCACCGTCGCCGCGGCCTCGTAGACGCCGCGGTAGGCCGGGGTGTCGCCGTAGTCCAGGTAGCCCTGGCCGGTGCGGGACTGCTCCATGACCCGCGCCACGTAGGCCGGCGTGTGGAAGCGCTCGATGGCCTCGCGCGGGGCCGTCGCGGGCTCGCACACGGTGACCTCCCGATCGAGCCCCTCGGCCGTGAAGTGGGCCCAGAAGTCGGCGAGGCGCCGCGGATCGAAGGGGTGACCCTCGCCGAAGCCGTAGCGCCCCAGGGCCTCGCCGTAGTAGACGCAGACACCGCTCATGACGCGCCCTCCCTGCGGATCCCCGCGGCCTCGCCAGGAACCTACGCCGCCGCCGCCACCCGCGCAAGGGGGCGGCTTGCCGCGGCCGGCCCCGCCGCCCAGAATGGCCGCGCAGTCGCGATCGGGAGAGGCATGGCGTGAGCAAGATCGTTTCCGCCGAGGCCGCCATCGCCGCGATCCCGGACGGCGCCACCGTCGCCACCTCCGGCTTCGTCGGCATCGGCTTCCCCGAGGCCCTCGCCACGGCGCTGGAGCGGCGCTTCCTCGCGGAGGGGCACCCCCGCGACCTCACCCTGGTCTACGCCGCGGGCCAGGGCGACGGCGCCGGACGCGGCCTCAACCACCTCGCCCACGAGGGGCTGGTGGCGCGCGTCATCGGCGGCCACTGGGGCCTCGTCCCGCGGCTCGGCCGCCTCGCCGTGGAGGAGCGCATCGAGGCCTGGAACCTGCCCCAGGGGGTGATCGCCCATCTCTACCGCGAGATCGCCGCCGGCCGCCCGGGGCTCCTCACCCGCGTCGGGCTGCACACCTTCGTCGATCCGCGCGTCGACGGCGGGCGCATCAACCGGCGCACCGGCGGCGAGCTGGTGCGGCTGGTGGAGATGGACGGCGAGGAGTACCTCTTCTACAAGGCCTTCCCCATCCACGTGGCGCTGCTGCGCGGGACCACCGCGGACCCCCGCGGCAACGTCACCATGGAGCGCGAGGCCCTGCCGCTGGAGGGCCTCGCCATCGCCCAGGCGGTGCGCAACTGCGGCGGCACCGTGATCGTCCAGGTCGAGCGCGTCACCGAACGCCACCGGCTGCCGCCCCAGATGGTGCGCATCCCCGGCATCCTCGTCGATCACGTGGTGGTGGCCCCGCCCGAGGCCCACGGCCAGACCTTCGCCGAGGCCTACAACCCGGCCTACACCGGCGAGGTGACGGCGCCGCCCGACCGCATCCCGCCGCTGCCGCTGGACGCGCGCAAGGTGATCGGCCGCCGCGCGGCGCGGGCGCTGCGCGAAGGGGCGGTGGTCAATCTGGGCATCGGCATGCCCGAGGCGGTGGCCGCGGTGGCCCACGAGGCGGGGATCCTCCACCGCGTCACCCTCACCGTGGAGCCGGGCGGGATCGGCGGCGTGCCCGCGGGCGGGCTCAGCTTCGGCGCCGTGGCCAACGCCGAGGCCATCATCGACCAGCCCGCCCAGTTCGACTTCTACGACGGCGGCGGCCTCGACCAGGCCTTCCTCGGGCTCGCCGAGGTGGACGCCGAGGGCAACGTCAACGTCAGCCGCTTCGGCGACCGCCTCGCCGGCGCCGGCGGCTTCATCAACATCAGCCAGAACGCCCGCGAGCTCTTCTTCCTCGGCACCTTCACCTCCGGCGGGGCGCGCTTCCGCATCGGCGACGGGCGGCTCGTGATCGAGCGCGAGGGCCGGCACCGCAAGTTCGTCCAGCGCGTGGGCCACCTCACCTTCAGCGGCCGCTACGCCCGCAGCCGCGGCCAGCGGGTCACCTACATCACCGAGCGCGCCGTCTTCCGGCTCGACCCCGAGGGGCTGGTGCTGACGGAGATCGCGCCCGGGATCGATCTCGAGCGCGACGTCCTCGCCCGCATGGCCTTCCGCCCCCGAATCGCCGCCGAGCTGCGCACCATGGACCCGGCGCTCTTCACCGCCCCCTGAGGCCGGCGCGGCCTTGACAGGGGCGGACTCGGGGGCTATGTAGTTTCGTGTCGATACTAGATCCACGGGAGGAGTCCGCCATGAAAGCCGCAGCCCCCCTCGTCCTGCTCGCCGCCCTCGCCGTCCCCTCGGCCTTCGCCGCCGGCAACGCCCCCTACCCCGAGGGCGTCCGCGAGTGGATCCACGTCAAGTCCATGGTCATCCACGACCGCAGCCATCCCCTCTACGGCTACCACGACGTCTACGTGAACCCCCTCGGCTACGGGGCGCTGCGCGCCGGCACCCCCTACCCCGCCGGCAGCACCCTGGCGGTGGTGTTCTACGAGGCGGTCGCCGGCGAGGGCAGCTACAGCCAGGGCCGGCCGCTCAAGGTGGTGGTGATGCGCAAGGACCCGGCGCGCACCGACACCGGCGGCTGGGCCTTCGAGGCCTTCCGCGCCGGCAGCCGCGAGCCGCTGGTGGGCGACGCCGCGCGCGAGCAGTGCTTCGGCTGCCACACCCAGGTGCGCGAGCGCGACTACGTCTTCTCCACCTTCCGCGACAGCGGCGGCTGAATTGACCGCGGCCCGGTGCCGCGCCACCCTTGCGGCACCGGGGCCGCCCTCATGGACACCGAGCACAGGCTCTACGAACTGCTCGAGCGCATCGGCCGGCTGCTGCGGCCGGCGCCTCGCAGCGCCTCGGGGCCGCGGCTGCAGCCGGTGCATCTGGCCGCCCTCCACTACCTCGCCCGCGCCAACCGCTACAGCGACGGCCCGGCGGCGGTGGCCGAGTACCTGGGGCTGACCAAGGGCACGGTGTCGCAGTCGCTGCGGCTCCTGCGCCGCGAGGGGCTGATCGAGGCCGTCGCCGACGGCGCCGACGGGCGCCGCATCCACCTCCGCCCCACCCCGGCCGGCGAGCGGCTCCTCGCCGAGGCCCTGCCGCCGCCGCTCTGGCGCCGCGCCGCCGGCGCCCTCGCGCCCGAGGCCGCCGAGGCCCTCGCCGCGGGGCTGACCGAGCTCCTGCGCGCGCTGCAGCGGGCCCACGGCGGCCGCACCTTCGGCCTCTGCGCCGACTGCCGCCACCTGCGCGCCGACCCCGGCGGGGGGCATCGCTGCGGCCTCACCGGCGAGCCCCTGGCGGTGGAGGAGACGCGCCGCCTCTGCCGCGATCAGGAGCCCGCCGCCTGAACCGCGGCGCTCGTCGCCAGCACCTCCCCGGCGAAGGCCGCCCGCACCTCGTCGTAGACCGCCTCCGGCCGATCCTCGTAGCGGCGCGAGAAGTGGAAGGGCAGCAGCCGCGCCACCGCCGCGGCGGCCGCGATCTCGCCGCAGGCGCGGGCGGTGAGGTGACCGGTGGCCTCGGCCTGGGCGCGGTCGGCCTCGAGGAAGGCGGCCTCGCAGACCAGGGTGTGCGCGCCCTGCGCGAGCGCCACCAGCCGCGCCCGGTTCGACGCCGTGTCGGCGAGGTCGGTGGCATAGACGAGCCGCCGCGGCGGCCCCTCCAGCAGCAGCTCGCGCGCCAGCTCCCCGGCGCTGCGCACCCCGCCCCCCGGCAGCGCGATGACGGCCCCGCGCCGCCCCGCCAGCACCGCCTGCTTGAGCTCCGTCAGCCACGGCCCGGGCGCCAGGCCGCTCGCGGCGAGGCGGTCCCGGCGCACGTGCACCTCCCGCGCCGGCTCGAAGGCGTAGGCCAGCACCGGCGTGCCGTGATCCAGCACCGCCGCGCGCACGCGCAGACCCGCCTCCTCCAGAACCACGCCGTCGGGCCGCGGCGCCTCGCCGATGAGGCGCGGCCCGCCGCCCCCGGCGCGCAGGGCGAAGCGCCGCAGCCTCCCCTCCGCGAGCTCCAGGACCTCGAAGCGCGGGCCGCCCTCGCCGATGCGGTCCCACAGCACCGCGGCGAGCTGCGCCGCCACGTGTCCGGCCACCCCCGCCGGACCGTACAGGCGGCAGACCCCGGCCTCGCCCATGCGCGCCCGCAGCAGCCATAGAAGACCCGCGATGTGGTCGAGGTGGGCGTGGCTGACGAAGACGTCGGTGACCTGATGGGCGATCCGCGCCGGAAGGCGCGCCCCGTCGCCGAGGTCGAAGAGCAGGCTGCGCCGGCGGTGGCGCAGCCGCGCGTGCAGGAGGGGATCGCCGAAGACCCCGTTGACCAGCAGCGCATCCAGCGCCCCCACCCGGAACGCCGGGCCCGGCACCGCCGCCGACCGCCCCGGGCGCAGGTCCGGCGCCGCCGCCGCCACCGCCGCGGCGCGCGCCCGCGCCCGCGTGCGAAGCAGCCCGTCCGGTGCCCGCGCGGCGTCGCGGACGAGGGCGGTGGGGCTCGTGCGCCCCGCCACCCGCACACGCAGCCCCTCCGCATCCGCCGCCTCCACCTCGCCGAGCCCCACGGTGGCACCGTCGGCGAGGAAGCCGATCTGCAGCCCCCGCCACGCCGGGCCCAGGGGCGGCGGGGTGCCCACGGCGCGAAGCCCCGCCCACGGCAGGGTGCGCGCCGCCGCCCCCGCAAGCCAGCGCGCCCAGCGCGCCGTCCGGCGCCGCGCCCGCTCGGCGGGCGGCGCCCGGTGCGCCCCCGGCGGCGCCGCCACCCGCCACAGGGGCACCCCGAGGGCGTCCAGCTCCGCCCCGAGCCCGGCCGCCTCACCGACCCAGATCACGGCCGCGACCCCGAGCAGCCGCACCGCCGCGTCCAGGAGCTCCGCCGCGGCGACCCCCCGCACGAGGCCCGGCAGGTCCACCAGCAGGGGGCCCGCTTCCTCCGGCCGCAGGCTGCGCGCCGCCTCCGCCAGCGGCAGGCGGAAGCGCGCCGCATCCAGCGTGCAGAGGGCGGCGATGCGCTCGAGCCGCCAGCGCCCCGCGCTCCGGCGCGCCAGCGCCAGCGCGCCCGGCGGCCCGAAGGCCGGGTTGCCGGGGTCGAGCCCGAGGGCACGGGCGCCGCCCAGGGCGTCGGCGAGAGCCGCCACCAGGGTCGACTTGCCGCACCCCGGCGGCCCGCCGACGAGGACCGCCCCGCCGGCCGCCACCGCCGCCAGCCCCGCCGGATCCCACGGATGATCGCGCCCCGCCATCGGCCGCCTCCCCGGCGCAGCCTCGCACCGACCGCGCCCGCCGTCCACCGCGCTATCATCGCCCGCGATGCCGGCCAACCTCACCCCCGAGTACAAGCGCGCCGAGGAGGCCTACCGCCGCGCGCGCGGCCCGCGCGAGCGCCTGGAGGCGCTGCGCGAGATGCTCCGGACCATCCCCAAGCACAAGGGCACCGAGCACCTGCAGGCCGACATCAAGTCGCGCATCCGGGAGCTGACCGAGGAGCTGGAGGCCGGGCGCCGGGGCCCGCGGCGGGGCGGCCCGTCCTACTCCGTCCGCCCCGAGGGCGCGGCCCAGGTGGCCCTCCTCGGCCCGCCCAACGGCGGCAAGTCCACCCTGCACGCCCGCCTGACCGGCTCGCACGCCGAGGCCGGCCCCTTCCCCTTCACCACGCAGATGCCCCTGCCCGGGATGCTCCCCTTCGAGGACATCCACTTCCAGATCGTGGACCTGCCCCCGGTGGCCGCCGAACACACGCCGCCCTGGCTGCCCTCGGCCCTGCAGAACGCCGACGCCGCGCTGCTGGTGCTCGACCTCGCCGATCCCGAGGCGCCGGAGCAGGCCCAGGCGGTGGTGGCGCAACTGGCCGGGCGGCGCATCACCCTGAGCGGCCGCTGGCCGGGTCTGGACGGGGAGGAGGAGGCGGAGGAGGACGTCTTCCGCCTGCGCCTGCCGACCCTGCTCGTCGCCAACAAGGCCGACCGCAGCACCGATCCCGAGGCCGACGTCGCGGTGCTCGAGGAGCTCGCCGCCCTGCAGCTTCCGGCCCTTGCGGTCTCCGCCGAGCGCGGCGACGGCCTCGCCCGCATCGCCCCGTTCCTCTTCCGCGGCCTCGGGGTCGTGCGGGTCTACACCAAGGCCCCGGGGCGCGAGCCCGACCGCGACCACCCCTTCACCGTGCGCCGCGGCGACACCGTGCGCGACGTCGCCCGCCTCGTCCACAAGGAGCTCGCCGAGCGGCTGCGCTACGCCCGCATCTGGGGCAGCGCCCAGTTCGACGGGCAGCAGGTGGGCCCGGACCACCTCGTCGCCGACGGCGACGTGGTCGAGCTGCACGCGCGGTGAGGCCGGCCCCCCGCTCAGGCGCGGCCGACGTCGAGATCGTTGGGGGAGTGGAAGTACTCGCTCTCGCGCGCCAGCTCCTCGGTCAGGCGCAGCAGCTCCTGCAGGCGCCGCTCGCCCGTGCTCACCGGCGCGCAGTCCTCGCAGCGCGGATCGCCGCAGGGCTGGCGGGCGTAGAGCCAGTACTGGATCGCCCCCGCCAGCAGGCCGTCCGCGATGTCCCAGAGATCGGCGTCCTGGTCCGCCTCCGCCAGGCGGTTGCCCAGCTCCACGGCCTCACGCGCGGCCTCGTCGTAGGCGTCGACCTCTCGCTCCATGGAACGTCTCTCGGGGATGGGAAGCGTGGGCGGCGATTTTACCACCCCGGGACGGCCCTCACAGCGCCCCGTGGTGCTCACGAAGGCCCTGACCCGCAGCCCCCCGTGCCGCGGGATCTCGCGGATCCGCCTGCCGCGTTCCTGGCCGCCGCAGGGCGCGGCGCCGGTCCGCGGGGCTTACGCCCCCGGACCGGGACGCCGCGGCAAGCGCTCCCCTCGGCAGCGCCGGGTCACAGCTCGTAGGCGGCCCAGTTCTTGGTCTCGGAGACGTCGTAGGTCCCGTCGCCGTCGAAGTCCGCCTCCAGGAGGAAGGTGGCCTCGTCCGGGTTGGCCGTGAGCCGGGCCATGGTTCCGCCCTCGCCGGTGGCGGTCGCCACACCCTGGTACGGATAATCGGCCGTATCGCGGATCGTGAAATCGCTCACGGTTTCGAACTGGATCGAGCCTCCGAGGACGCTGTCGGCCACCTGGAAATCGAACCCGTATATGGTCTCACCTGGCACCAGCTCGATCTGGGCGTTGAGTGAAAGGAACTTCATCACCCGCCCGTTGACCGACAGCAGGACATCCTGTCCCTGCATGCCGGCCTTGGTGACGGTATCGCCGCTGCCCCATGCCGTATACGTGAGGTCGCCGTGCAGCACCGTCGTGTCGTCGCCGATGGAGAGCGTGAGGCTCTCGGCGGCAATGCCGGCCGACACGCTCCAGTCCGCGCCGATCCAGAGGTCACCGCTCGCCGACTTCACCTCGAGGCTCAGTGCGCCATCCAGGCGCAAGGGACCGGCCCGGCAGTCGTCGGCGGTGATGGACACGGCATCGCCGACAGACAGCTTGCCGCGATCGAGGACCGTCCCCTGCACCCTCATGCTGCCGCCGTCCTCGCAAGGCTCTGTGCCGTCCACCGTGGTGACGCCCGCCGCCGTGGCGCTTCCACCGGAGGCGCCCAGGATCGCCCTCGCCCGTGTCCAGATGCGCGGCAGGACATGAAGAAACGACGCCTGCACCCGCTGCGGCTCCGATGCAACGCCGGTGAGGACAAAGAGCTCCTCGGTTTCGCTGCCCAGCCAGCTGGCTGCGTTGATGCCCACGCGCGCGACCTCGTCGAGATTGTCGGGCGAAACGGCCACCGGCGCCGTCGGCCCGTCGTAGGAGATGCCCTGGCTGCCCGTGTCACTCCCAGACCCACCGCCGCCACAACCGGCGAGCAGCACGGCCGACCAGGTGATCGCGAGGAAGACCGTCCCTCTCATGGGCATGCCCCTCCCTTCTGCCCTCGGTGACCTTGCAGGATCGTATGGACGAAGCCGAGTCTCCGCTGCCGGCCGGGCCGGAAACGGCCGTAAGACATCACCTACATGGCTGGCGCCCGGCGGAGTGGCTGGCCGCACGGCACGGATACAGGCGGCCGGCTTGGGCACCGACGCCTCCCCGGCATGCGCCACGGCCGGCGGGCGGGGAAATCGTTCGCCGCGGCGGGGGCGGCATCGGTTGCGCCCGACCCCGCCCGGCGGCACGCACCTCAGCCGCGGAAGGGCGTCCGCGCGAGGGCGCCGCAGCAAACCGAAAGGGATGAGCGGGCGCCTGCGCGGCGGCCCGGCGTTCGCGAAGTGCCGGCGGACGATGTCAGGACGTCCGCCGGGTGGTCCTCATGCGCGGGCGGGACAGAAGCTGGCGGAGAGGGTGGGATTCGAACCCACGGTACCCGCGGAGGGTACAACGGATTTCGAGTCCGCCCCGTTCAACCACTCCGGCACCTCTCCGTTCTGAAACCTTCGCCGGCCCCGCAGGGCCCGGGCGTCCGCTCGGCCACCGGGGGCCTCGCGGCACGCCAACGGATTTCGCCCCTCGCTGCGCTCGGGGCCCAGCCCGTCGCTTCGCGCCGGGCGTTCGCCCCGCTGCGAAGCTCCACCGGAGCTTCGGTCGGGGCTCACCCGCCCCGTTCAACCACTCCGGCACCTCTCCGTTCTGAAACCTTCGCCGGCCCCGCAGGGCCCGGGCGTCCGCTCGGCCACCGGGGGCCTCGCGTAAGGCGCGGCAGTTTACCCCAGCCCCGCCCGCTTCGCCACCTCGCCTTGACACCGCGCGCGGCGCCTCTCTAGCATGGGCGCCCTTTCCCGCCAGGGGGGAGCGGCCGGTCCATGGACATCGAGGCCATCCGCAGCCTCGCCGCCGAGGACATGCGCGCGGTGGACGAGCTCATCCGCAAGCGGCTGAGCTCGGACGTGGCGCTCATCAACGAGCTCGGCCACTACATCATCGCCGGCGGCGGCAAGCGCCTGCGCCCGCTGGTGACGGTGATCGGCGCCCGCGCCCTCGGCTACGACGGCCCCTGGCACGTGCAGCTGGCGGCCATCATCGAGTTCATCCACACCGCGACGCTGCTCCACGACGACGTGGTGGACGCCTCGGAGCTGCGCCGCGGGCGCGAGACCGCCAACGCCCTCTGGGGCAACGAGGCGAGCGTCCTCGTGGGCGACTTCCTCTACTCGCGCTCCTTCGAGATGATGGTCGAGATCAACAACATGCGGGTGATGGAGATCCTCGCCCACGCCACCAACACCATCGCCGAGGGCGAGGTGCTGCAGCTGCTCAACTGCCACGATCCCGACACCACCGAGGAGCGCTACCTGGAGGTGGTGCGCCGCAAGACGGCGAAGCTGTTCGAGGCCGCGGCCCAGCTCGGGGCGGTGCTCGCCGGCGGCTCCCCGGAGCAGGAGCAGGCCATGGCCCGCTACGGCCTCGAGCTCGGCGTCGCCTTCCAGCTCGTGGACGACGCCCTCGACTACGGCGCCTCGGGCGAGGACATCGGCAAGAACGTCGGCGACGACCTCGCCGAGGGCAAGCCCACCCTGCCGCTGATCCACGTCCTGCGCACCGGCACGCCGTCGCAGGTGGCGCTGGTGCGCGAGGCCATCGAGCAGGGCGGGCGTGAGCGCATCGACGAGGTGCTGGCGGCCATTGAAGCCACGGGGGCGATCGCATACACTGCGCAGCGCGCGCGGGAGCAGGCCCAGGCGGCGATCGCCGCCCTCGAGGCCATCGACGACTCGCCCTACCGGCAGGCGCTGGCCGGGATCGTCGAGTTCGCCGTCAGCCGCACGTACTGAACCACGGGGTGTAGCTCAGCCTGGTAGAGCACCGCCTTCGGGAGGCGGGGGCCGGAGGTTCGAATCCTCTCACCCCGACCAGCACACAGGCCCGTCCGGGGGTTGGGCACGGCCCGGCCCCCTTTTCCTTTGCCCCCTCGGGGCGGCCGCCTCAGGCGTCGGCGGCGATGCGCCCGTGTAGGCGCACGATGAGCTCGGCCTCGCCGCGGCTGAGGCCGCACTGGGCCATGAGCTCCTCGACGCCGGCGCCGCCCCGTGCCGCAAGGCGCACCGCCTGGGCGTAGACGCCGTCGCCGGGCTCCCGGGTGCGGAGCATCTCCTGGGCCTCGGCGAGCTCCTCGATGCGCGCCTCCAGGGCGAGCACGCGGTCGCCGAGGGCGGCCAGCGTCGCGCACACGGCGGCAAGGTCGCGCCGCGCCGCCGCCGCGGCACGGGCCTCCCCGGCGAGGCGGCGCTCCAGCCGCAGCGCCTGCACCCACGCCCCGAGGGCGGCGGCCAGCGCCACCGCCGCCGCACCGCCCGTGATCCACTCCCACGCCGTCATGCGTACTCGTCCACCTGATGCTCGTCCCCGTCGTCCTCGGGGGGTCTGCGCCGCGGCGCCTCCTCGCGCCGCGGCGGCGGGCGCCGCCCGCGCTCCCGCTCGCCCGGGGGCACCGGCCGCCCCGGCGGGACGGGGAAGGCCGGCGGCAGCTCGTCGATCCCGGCCATCGCGCACCTCCCGACGCCGGCAGGCGCCGGATCTCCGACGCACGGCGCCTTCACAGGGCAGTGCAGCAAGAATCGTGCCGATCAGGGCGCGGCCTCGCCGTGGCGCAGCTCGATGTCGGGCAGGTGGCGGCCCTCGCCGCTGGCGAGCACCACGATGACCACCCGGCGGTTGCGGGCGCGGCCCTCCTCGGTGTCGTTGGCGGCCACCGGGCGGTACTCGCCGTAGCCGATGGCGGCCATGCGCTCGGGGGCGACGCCGGCGCGGGCGAAGAGGTGGACGACGCTCGCCGCGCGGGCGGCCGACAGCTCCCAGTTGGAGGGGAAGAGGTCGTTGCGGATGGGCACGTCGTCGGTGTGGCCCTCGACGTGGATGGGGTTGGGGTGGGGGCGCAGGATCGCGGCCACGCGCTCGAGCACGGCCTCGGCCTGGGGGGCGAGGCGGGCGCTGCCGCTGGGGAAGAGCACCTTGTTGCGGATCTCCACCTCGAGCCAGAAGTCGCCCTTGCGCACGGTGACGAGATCCTGGTCGATGAGGGGGGCGAGGGTGCGGCGCATCTCCTCGGCCATGCGCGCCACCTCGGCGCCGGCCCGGCCGAGGTCGAGGCCGGCACGCGCGGCCGGCGGCGGCACCGGAAGCTCCACCCCGCTGCGCACGTCCTCGGGCACGGGCGCCTTCCCCCGCAGCGGCTCGCCCACCTGGATCGGGGCGGTCGCCCGCGGCGTGGCCTGGAAGATCGCCGCCAGGGCGTCGGAGAGGACGCGGTACTTGCCCTCGTTGACCGAGGAGACGGCGTACATCACGACGAAGAAGGCGAAGAGCAGGGTGATGAAGTCGGCGTAGGAGACGAGCCAGCGTTCCAGGTTCTCGTGCTCCTCGCGGCGTCTGCGGCGGCGGGCCATGGCGTCCCCCGGGGTCAGGCCAGGAAGCCCTGGAGCCGGGCCTCGATGTTGCGCGGGTTCTCCCCCTCGGCGATGGCGACAATCCCCTCGATGATCATCTCGCGGTGGCGTGCCTCCTCGCCGATGAGGGCCTTGAGCTTGTTGGCCATGGGCAGCAGCAGGAGGTTGGCCGCCCCGACGCCGTAGATGGTGGCGACGAAGGCGGTGGCGATGCCCTCGCCGAGCCGCGAGGGGTCGGCGAGGTTCTGCATGACGTGGATCAGGCCCATGACCGCGCCGATGATGCCGATGGTGGGGCTGTAGCCGCCGGCGGCCTCGAACACGCGCGCCGCCTGCAGGTCGCGCTGCTCGCGGGCCTCCAGCTCCACCTCGAGGGCGGCGCGGATGGCCTCGGGCTCGGCGCCGTCCACGAGCAGCTGCAGGCCCTTGCGCACGAAGGGGTCGGCCTCCGCCTCGGCCGCGCCCTCGAGCCCCAGGAGCCCGTCGCGCCGCGCGACCTGGCTCCAGCCGACGATGCGCTCGATGGTCTCGCCGCCGTCGCGGCGCGGCGGCACGAGCACCCAGCCGGCAAGGCCCAGCGCGCGTACGAACACGGGCAGCGGCGTCTGCAGCAGGATCGCCCCGGTGGTGCCGCCGATGACGATGACGAAGGCGGTCAGCTGCAGCAGCGAGCCGGTGTGCCCGCCCTCGAGGAGGTTGCCGCCGACGATGGCCACCAGCGCCAGGAGGACGCCGATGAGGCTGAGGACATCCATGGCTCAGCCCAGCAGGCGGCGGATGCGCTCCTGCAGGAGCGCGGCGGTGAAGGGCTTGACCAGGTAGCCGTCGACGCCGGCCTCGGCCGCCTTGAGGACCTGCTCGCGGCTCGCCTCGGGGCTCACCATGAGGATGCGGATGCCGGCGAGGGCTGGGTCGCGCCGCAGCGCCTGCACCAGCTCGGGACCGCCGGTCTCGGGCAGGTGGTAGTCCACGATGAGGAGATCGAAGGGCTCGGCCTGCAGCGCCGCGAGGGCCTCCTCGGCGCTCTCCGCCTCGCCCACCCGGGCGCAGCCGAGCTCGCCCAGCAGGCCCGCGAGGATGCGGCGCATGGCCCCTTGCGCATCGGCGATGAGGATGCGGGCCTCGGCCGGCTCGGGCATCGGCCTCAGCCCCCGCCGGGGACGGTCGCCGTCACCCGCGCGCCTCCCCCATCCACTCGCGCACCCGCGCCCGCAGCCGCAGCATGGCCTTGCCGTGGATCTGGCAGACCCGCGACTCGGTCACCCCCAGCACCGCCCCGATCTCGCGCAGGTTGAGCTCCTCGTCGTAGTAGAGGGCGAGGACGAGCTGCTCGCGCTCGCTGAGCTCCCCGATCGCCCGCGCCACCGCCTGGCGCAGGTCCTCGGCCTCCACCGCGGCCAGCGGGTCGGCGCCCGGATCCTCGCCGCCGATGAGCTCGCCGCCCTCGCCCGCCACCTCCTCGAAGCTGAAGAGCCGCCCGCTGCTCGCGTCCTGGAGGATGCGGTGGTACTCGTCGAGGCCGATGCCCAGCACCGCGGCCACCTCCTCGTCGCGGGCCTCGCGCCCCTCGCGGCGCTCGATCTCCTGGATCGCCTCGGCCACCATCCGCGATTTGCGGTGGACCGAACGGGGGACCCAGTCGTGGCGGCGCACCTCGTCGAGCATGGCACCGCGGATGCGGATCCCGGCGTAGGTCTCGAAGCTCGCCCCGTGCGAGGGGTCGAAGTTGCGCGCCGCCTCCAGCAACCCCACCACCCCCGCCTGGAGGAGGTCCTCGAGCTGCACCGTCGGCGGCAGCCGGTGCATGAGGTGATGGGCGATGCGCTTGACCAGCGGGGCGTGGCGCTCGACGAGGGCCGCACGGTCCTGCTCCGCGAGCGCCTCGTAGCCCGCCGCACCGATCACGGCAGCCCCGCCTCCTCGCCCTGCAGCGCCACCAGCCGCTCGAAGAAGAACTGCAGCCGCCCGTCGGCGTCGCGGCGCAGCGGCCACGCGAGGACCTGGCGGGCGAGCTGGCGGAAGGCCTCCGCCGCCCGCGACGAGGGGAAGGCCTCCACCACCGCGCGCTGCTGCTGCACCGCCCGGCGCACGTAGGGGTCCTCCGGGATGACGCCGGCGTGGTCGAGGGTGACGTCGAGGAAGCGGTCGGTGACGCGGCGGATCTTGTCGAACAGGGCCCGCCCCTCGGCGGCCCCGGGGACGAGGTTGGAGACGACGTGGAAGCGGTCGAGGCCGTAGTCGCGGCTGAGCAGCTTGATGAGGGCGTAGGCGTCGGTGATGGAGGTGGGCTCGTCGCAGACCACCACCAGCACCTCCTGGGCGGCGCGGCTGAAGGAGACGACGGTGTCGGAGATACCCGCCGCGGTGTCCACCACGAGCACGTCCACCTCGTCCTCGAGCTCGCTGAAGGCGCGGATGAGCCCGGCGTGCTCGGCGGGGGTGAGCTCGGCCATGCGCTGGGTGCCCGAGGAAGCGGGCACGATGCCGATCCCGCCCGGCCCCCGGAGGATGATCTCGCGCAGGCCGCACTCGCCGCTGACCACGTGCGAGAGGTTGCGCCGCGCCTGCAGCCCGAGGAGGACGTCGACGTTGGCGAGGCCGAGGTCGGCGTCGAACAGCAGCACCCGCTGCCCCGCCTCGGCCAGGGCCACGGCGAGGTTGACCGAGACGTTGGTCTTGCCGACCCCGCCCTTGCCGCTGGTCACGGCGATGGTCCGTACCGCTCCGCCCGTCATCCTCCGCAGCCCCGCCGCCTGGTCCTCGCGCGCCACCTCAGCACGCCCCGCCGGCCAGCACCGGCCCCAGCCCCGCCGCCAGCACCTCCTCGTCCACCTCGCCGCCGTGGCGCTGGCCCATCGCCATGGCGAGGCTGACGAGGTTGTGGGCGCGGGCGAGCTGGAGATCCTCCGGCACGCGCTGGCCGTTGCCCACATAGGCTACCGGAAGTCGATGCTCGATGACCACGGAAAGGACGTCGCCGAGCCGCCCGGCCTCGTCCACCTTGGTGACCATGCAGCCGGCCGGGGCCGCGCCGCGGAAGGCCCGCACCACCTCCTCGAGCCCCTGCCGCTGGGTGGTGGCGGAGAGCACGAGGTAGCTGCGCACGGCCGCCCCCCCCGCGGCGAGCAGCGCCAGCTGCTCCGAGAGGCGCACGTCGCGCTGGCTCATGCCGGCGGTGTCCACCAGCACCAGGTGCCGGTCCGAGAGGGCGGCGATCGCCTCGCGCAGGGACTCGGCGTCCTCGGCCACGCGCAGGGGGACGTCGAGGATACGGGCGAAGGTGCGAAGCTGCTCCTGGGCGCCGATGCGGTAGCTGTCGGTGGTGACCAGCGCCACCGAGCGGCGGCCGTGACGAAGCGCGCAGCGGGCGGCGAGCTTGGCCACCATGGTGGTCTTGCCGACCCCGGTGGCCCCCACCAGCGCCACCACCCCGCCCTCGGCCACCGGCTCGGCCGCCGCCATCGGCAGGGCGTGGGCGAGCAGCCCGAGGGCGGCCCGCCAGGCTCGCTCCGCGTCCTCCTGGGCGGCGGCCTCGGCGGCGATGCGCCGCGCGAGCCGCGGCGCAAGCCCGAGCTCGGTCAGCCGCCCGAGGAGCGCCACCTCCTGCGGGCGCGTGCGCTTGAGCTCGCCCCAGGCGAGCCGCGCGAGCTGCCCCTCCACGAGGCCGCGCAGGCGGTGGAGCTCGCGCTGCACCTCCTCGAGCCCGGCCGCCGCGGTCTCCCCCGCCGCCGGCCGGGCCGCGGCGGCCTCCGTGGCGGGCGCGTCCCGACGCGGCGCGGGCCCCGCGGGCGGGAGGTCGGCGCCGGGCGTGGCGGTCTCCGCGGCAAGGGCGGCGGCCTCGGGCGCCGCACCCGCCTCGTCCGCCGCCGCCAGCAGCGCCGCCTCGTCGTAGTCCACCGCGGCCACGATCTCCACCCCCTCGGGACCGCGGCGGTTGGACAGGATCACCGCGTCCGGGCCCAGCGTCTCGCGCACGAGGCGGATCGCGGTGCGGATGTCCGGGGCCGCAAAGCGCTTGATTCGCATGGCCTCTTCCTCCTCTCCTCAGGCCTCAGCCGGCGGCGATCTGCTGCTGGCCGACGGTGGCGACGACCCGGATCTGCTTGCCGTCGGGCAGCTCGTTGTAGGCGAGCACGTGCAGCCCGGGGATGGACGGGCGCAGGAAGCGCGACAGCCAGGCCCGCACCGCCCCGCCCACCACCAGCACCGGCGGCTGCCCCGAGGCCTCGATGCGGGCCGCGGCCTCGCTCACCCCGCGGTGGATCTGCTCGGCGAGGCCGGGCTCGAGGCCCGCCCCGCCGCCGGCGCCGGCCACCTGCAGGGACTGCTGCACCAGCTGCTCGAGGGCGGGGTCCAGGGTCGCCACCCGCAGCTCCGCGGCGCCGCCGACGATGCCCTGGACGATGGCCCGCCCGAGGGCGACCCGCACCGCCCCCGTGAGGGCGTCCGGGTCCTGGGTGCGCGGGCCGTGCTCGGCGAGGGTCTCGCAGATGGTGCGGATGTCGCGGATGGGCACCCCCTCGACGAGCAGGTTCTGCAGCACCCGCAGCACGGTGGCCATGGAGAGGGTGCGCGGCACCAGCTCCTCCACCAGCTTGGGGGCCTTGCGCCCGAGGACCTCCAGCAGGTGCTGCACCTCCTCGAAGCCCAGCAGCTCGTGGGCGTGGGTGCGCAGCACCTGGCTGAGGTGGGTGGCGATGACGGTGGCGGCGTCCACCACCGTGTAGCCCAGGGTCTGGGCGTGCTCGCGCTGCGCGGGCTCGATCCACACCGCATCGAGGCCGAAGGCCGGGTCCTTGGTGGCGAGGCCCTGTAGGCGCCCGTGGGCCTGACCCGGGTTGATGGCGAGCTCGCGGTCCGGGTGGACCTCGGCCTCGCCCACGGGGACGCCGTTGAGGGTGATGCGGTAGGCGTTGGGGGAGAGATCCAGGTTGTCGCGGATGTGCACCGCCGGCACCAGGAAGCCGAGCTCCTGGGTGAGCTTCTTGCGCACGCCCTTGATGCGCGGCATGAGCTGCCCGCCCTGGGTGCGGTCCACCAGCGGGATCAGGCGGTAGCCCACCTCGAGGCCGATGGGATCCACCGGCTGGACGTCGTCCCAGGTGAGCTCGGGCTCGCGCGGATGCGGCGGCGCCTCCGGCTCGGCCTCCTCCACCACCTCGGCCCGGGCCCGCCGCGTCATCCACCAGGCGGCGCCGCCCGCCACCGCGGCCAGGGTCAGGAACGGCAGGTTGGGCATCCCCGGGATCGTCCCCAGCACGCCCACGATGCCGGCCGTGACCCCGAGCACGCGCGGGCTCGAGAAGACCTGCCGCAGCACCTCCGAGCCGAGGTCCTGGGCGGCCGAGACCCGGGTGACCATGATCGCCGCCGCGGTGGAGAGGAGCAGCGACGGGATCTGCGCCACCAGGCCGTCGCCGATGGTGAGCAGGGTGTAGTTGCGGAAGGCCTCGCCCAGGGGCAGGCCGTGCTGGGCGGTGCCGACGGCGACGCCGCCGAGGATGTTGATGAAGAGGATGAGGATGCCGGCGATGGCGTCGCCGCGCACGAACTTGCTGGCACCGTCCATGGCCCCGTAGAAGTCCGCCTCGCGGGCGATCTCCTCGCGCCGGGCGCGGGCCTCGTCCTGGGTGATGAGCCCGGCGTTGAGGTCGGCGTCGATGGCCATCTGCTTGCCGGGCATGGCATCGAGGGTGAAGCGGGCGCTCACTTCCGAGACCCGCCCGGCGCCGCGGGTGACGACCACGAAGTTGATGATGACGAGGATGACGAAGACCACCAGCCCCACGGTGTAGCTGCCGCCGACCACGAACTGGCCGAAGGCCTCGATCACCCGCCCGGCGGCATCCGACCCCGTGTGCCCGCGCAGCAGCACCACCCGCGTCGAGGCCACGTTGAGCGCGAGCCGCAGCAGCGTCGCCATCAGCAGCACCGTGGGGAAGACGGCGAAGTCCAGGGGACGCTGGGCGTAGACCGCGGCGAGCAGCACCACCAGCGACAGCGAGATGTTGAAGGTGAAGAAGGCGTCGAGGGCGAGCGGCGGCAGCGGCAGCACCACCATGGCCATGATCATGACCAGCAGCAGCGGGGCGCCGAGGCCGTAGCGGGTCAGGCTGCGCACGGAGAGGACGGCGGCGGAGGTGGCCATGGCTCAGTGTCTCCTTGCGGCGCGGGCTGCGCCCGGCCGGGTCAGCTCGTCCGGAACCTCGAGCCCCTGCGGCCGCGCCGGGGCCTCGCGCCCCTCGCGGCGGGCGGCGTCCACCTGGTAGACCCAGGCCAGCACCTGGGCCACGGCGACGTAGAGCGCCGCCGGGATCTCCTGCCCCACCTCGGTGCTGTAGTAGAGGGCGCGCGCGAGGGGCGGCGCCTCGAACTGCGGCACCCCGGCGCGGGCGGCGACACCGCGGATCTGGGCGGCGACGAGATCGGTCCCCTTGGCCACCACCTGCGGCGCCCGCATCCGCTCCGGGCGGTAGCGCAGGGCGACGGCGAAGTGGGTGGGGTTGGTGACCACGACGTCGGCCTTGGGCACCTCCGCCATCATGCGGCGACGGGCGATCTCGCGCTGGCGCTCGCGCTGCCTGGCGCGCACCTCGGGCTTGCCCTCGGTCTCCTTGAGCTCGTCGCGCACCTCCTGGCGGGTCATGCGCAGCTGCCGGGTGTGGTCCCAGAGCTGGAACGGGACGTCGACGGCGGCGATGAGCAGGGTCGAGGCGGCAAGCCCGAGGAAGGCCCAGGCGAGCAGCGCCGCGGCGTCCGCCACCGCCTGCCCCGCCTCCTGCTGGCCGAGGCCGAGCAGCGCCGGCCCGAGCCGCCACAGCAGCACCACCGCCACGGTGGCGATCACGGCGAACTTGGCCAGGGCCTTGACGAGCTCGATCAGCCCGCGCAGCGAGAACACCCGCCGCAGGCCCCGCACCGGATCGATGCGCTCCCACTTCGGCATCAGGGTCTCGGTGCTGAAGACCCAGCCGCCGAGCACCAGGGGCGCCGCCACCGCGGCCGCCACCAGCAGGGCCAGCAGCGGCGCCAGGGCGAGCGCCGCCTCCGTGACCGCGCGCGCGAGCAGGCGGACCGGGGCGGCGGGGTCCAGCACGTCGGCCGCCTCCAGGCGCAGCCCCCGCACCAGCAGCGCCTCCATCCCCCCGGCAAGATGCGGCCCCGTGAGCAGCAGCCCGCCCGCCCCCGCGAGGAGCAGGAACAGGGTGCCGAGCTCGCGCGAGCGGGGGACCTGGCCCTTCTCTCGCGCCTCGCGCAGGCGCTTCGGCGTCGGTCGTTCGGTTCTTTCCTGGGCGTCTTCCTGGGCCACGGCTCAGCCTCCGCCGAGGAGCGTGCGCGCAAGCCCGAGCCCCGCCGCGAGGAGCCGCTCCAGCTGCGGCAGCAGCCCCGGCAGCGAGACCCAGATCACCACGAACCCGAGCAGCATCGAGAGCGGGAAGCCGACGGCGAAGATGTTGAGCTGGGGCGCCGCCCGGGTGATGACGCCGAAGGCGAGGTTGAGCAGCAGCAGCGCCGTCAGCACCGGCAGGGCGATGAGCACCGCGCCGGCGAAGAGCTCGCCGCCCCAGGCGGCCACCGCCCAGAGATCGGCCCGCCCCAGCCCCTCCGCCGCCACCGGCAGGGTGCGGAAGCTGCCGGCGACGATGTCGATGAGGATCAGGTGGCCGTTGACGGAGACGAAGACCAGGGTCGCAAGCACCACCAGGAACTGGCTCAGCACCGGGACCTGGACCCCGTTCTGCGGATCGACGCTGGAGGCGAAGCCGAGCCCCATGGTGTTGGCGAGCACCTGCCCGGCGGTGGCGATGGCGGCGAAGACCAGGCGCAGGGCGAAGCCCGTGGCGAGGCCGATCAGCAGCTGCTGCACCCCCACCAGCAGGCCCGCCACGCTCGCCGGGGCCACCGCCGGCGGCGCCGGCAGCACCGGCGCCACCGCCGCGGTGAGCGCCAGCGCCGTCACCAGCCGCACCCGCACGGGCACCCCGGCGGCGCCGAACACCGGCGCCACCATCACCATGGCGGCGACGCGCACGAAGGGCCAGAACCAGCGCGCCACCTCGGCGGCGAGGACGTCGGCGTTCCACGGCACCACCACCTCAGCCCCCCACGAGCTGCGGGACCGCCTCCATGAGCTCCCGCGTGAAGTCCACGATCAGGCCCAGCATCCACGGGCCCGCCGCCATGAGCACCAGGGCCACCACGATCAGCTTGGGGACGAAGCTCAGGGTCAGCTCGTTGATCTGGGTCGCCGCCTGCAGCATGCCCACCACCACGCCCACGAGCAGGGCGGCAAGCAGCATCGGCGCCGCCAGCAGCACCATCACCTCCAGCGCCCGCTGGCCGATGTCGATGACCTCGTCCGGACCCACCCCTCAGCCTCCCGTCACGCCGAAGCTCGCCGCCAGCGTCGCCATCACCAGCGACCAGCCGTCGACGAGGACGAAGAGCATGATCTTGAACGGCAGCGAGACCAGCATCGGCGACAGCATCATCATGCCCATGGACATCAGCACGCTCGCCACCACGAGGTCGATGACGAGGAAGGGGACGAAGAGCAGGAAGCCGATCTGGAAGGCGGTCTTGAGCTCGCTGGTGACGAAGGCGGGCACCAGCAGCGAGAACGGCACCTCCTCGCGCGAGGCCGGCGGCTCCCGCCCGGAGAGCCGCACGAACAAGGCGAGGGCGTCGTCGCGGGTCTGGCGCAGCATGAACGCGCGCATCGGCCCGGCGGCGCGGCGCAGGGCCTCCTCGGCCGGGATCTCGTCGGCGAGGTAGGGGGCGAGGGCCTCGGTGCGCACCCGCTCCAGCACCGGCGCCATCACGAACAGGGTCAGGAACAGGGCCAGCCCCACCAGGATCTGGTTCGAAGGCGTCTGCAACGTGCCGAGGGCCTGGCGCAGCACGGCGAGGACGATGATGATGCGGGTGAAGGCGGTCATCATGAGCAGCGCCGCCGGCAGCAGCGTCAGCGCCGTCATGAGGAACAGGATCTGGATCGAGAGGGTGTAGGTCTGCCCGCCGCCGGGCCCGTCCACGGTGAGCGCGGGGATCCCGGGCTGCGCCGAGGCGAGGGCGGGCGCGAGCAGAAGCAGCACCGCGGCCAGGCGCCCCCGTCTCATCGCCCCGCCTCCCGCGCCCCCAGGGCCTCGCGCAGGCGCGCGGCGAAGCCGCCGGGGGCGGCCGGTGCCGGCGCCGCCACCGGCTCGGCCAGGGTGTGCAGCCGCTGGATCCGCCCCGGGGCGACCCCGATCAGGATCTGCTCGCCGCCCACTTCCACCAGCAGGAGCCGCTCCCGCGCCCCCACCGGCAGCGCCGCCACCACCCGCAGCACGCCGCCGCCGCCGAGGCCGACGCGGCCGAGGCGGCGAAGCCCCCAGGCGGTGGCCGCGATCACCAGCACCACCAGCACCAGCCCCGCCAGGATGCGCGCAAGCTGCTGCGGCGCCAGGGGGTCGGCCGCCTCCGCCGCCGTCGCGGGCAGCGGCAGGGCCAGCAGCACGAGGATCCTCGCGCGCACCACGCCCCCCTCAGCGCAGCCGCTGGATCCGCTCGCTGGGGCTGACCACGTCGGTGAGGCGGATCCCGAACTTGTCGTTGACCACCACCACCTCCCCGTGCGCCACCAGGGTGCCGTTGACCAGCACGTCCAGGGGCTCGCCCGCGAGCCGGTCCAGCTCCACCACCGAGCCCTGGTTGAGCTGCAGCAGGTTGCGGATGCTCATGCGGGTGCGCCCGATCTCCACCGTGAGGTCCACGGGGATGTCGAGGATGAGGTCGAGGTCGAGCTCGCGCCCGCCCTCCTGCGGCCCCGCCGCAAGCTCCTCCATGGGCGCCGGCTCCGGCGCCGCCCCGTTGCCGGTCTTCTGCTCGTCGCTCATGCCCCACCTCCCCCGGCAGCGCGGGGCCGGCGCACCACGCGCTCGATGCGCACGGCGTTGGCGCCCTCGTGGCTGCCGAAGCGTCCGAGAAACATCGGGATCCCCTCCACGTGCAGCGTCACCAGCTCCGGCGGGTCGAGGGGGATGACGTCGCCGGGCTTCATGGCGAGGACGTCGCGCAGGGCGATCTCGGTCTGCGCCAGCACCCCCACGAGCTCCACCCGCGCCGCCTTGGTCTGCTCGCGCAGGGCCTCGGCCCAGCCCTCGTCCACCTCGATGCGGTCGCTCTGCACGCCGCTGTCGAGGTGCTCGCGCACCGGCTCCAGCATGGCGTAGGGGAAGGTCACGTGGAGGGCGCCGCCGCCCCCGCCCTCGAGCTCCACCCGGAAGGCGCTCACCACCACCACCTCGGCGGGGATGGCGATGTTCGCAAGATGCGGGTTGATCTCCGTGCCCGCCAGCGTCACCCGCAGCGGAAGCACCGGCTCCCAGGCCCGCGCCAGGTCGGCGAGCGCGGCGTCCACCAGGCGCTGGATCACGCGCCGCTCCGTGGCCGTGAACTCCCGCCCCTCGATGCGCGGCCCGAAGCGGCCGCCGCCGCCGAAGAAGTGGTCCACCACCACGTAGACCAGCTTCGGATCGAGCACCAGCATCGCCGTGCCGTGCAGGGGCTGGATCTCGAGCAGGTTGATGCTGCTCGGCACGTAGAGGCTGTGCGCGTACTCGCCGAACTTGAGGGTCTGCACCGGCTCGGCCTTGACCTCCACCGGGCGGCGCAGCAGCGCCGAGAGGCTGCCGCGCAGGTGCCGCGCCAGCCGCTCGTTGACCACGTCGAGCCCCGGCAGGCGGCCGCGCACGATGCGGTCCTGGCTGGTGAAGTCGTAGGGGCGGACCTCGCCCTCCGCCGGCGGTGTGCCCTCGCCGGCCGGCACCTCGCCCTCGCTCACCCCGGCGAGGAGGGCGTCGATCTCTTCCTGGGAGAGGAGGTCGTTGACCGACATGGCGCTACTGGGTGACGAAGCTGGTGAAGTAGACCCGCTCGATGCCGGGGCTGCCCGTCTCCTCCTGGAGGATGCGCTGGATCTCGGCCAGCACCGCCTGGCGCAGCTTCTGCTTGCCCTCGATGGTGCCCAGGGCCTCGATGTCCTGGCTCGAGAAGAGCAGCAGCAGCGCGTCGCGGATCGCCGGCATGTGCTTCTTGACGTCGTCGAAGACCTTCTCGTCGCGGGCCATCACCTCGATGGTCACCTGCAGGAAGCGGTTGCTGTTGCTGCCGCCCACGTTGACCACGAAGGGGGGGTCGAGGGGCATGTAGAAGGCCTGCTTGGGCGCCGGCGCCTCGGGCGCGCTCTCGGCCTGCGCCGGGGGCTCCGGCGGCGCCTCGCCGCGCGTCAGGAACCAGACGCCCCCGCCCGCGGCGGCGGCCGCCACCACCACCGCCCCGAGGATCAGGAAGAGGGTCTTGCGCCCCCCCTTCTTCCCCTTCTTCTTTCCGCCCTCCTCGTCGCTGGAGAGCTCGAGCTCGTCCTCGTCGGCCATCGTTCGCACCTCCGTCCTGCCCAAAGGGATAGCAAGCCCCGTGCCATCACGGCGCCTTCCCATTTAGCCCCGAAGACTCAGGAGGTTGCAAACGCGGCGCGGGCGGATGCGCCGGCCCGCCGACGCACCAGCGGGCGAGCGCGTCGGGAAGCCGGCGCGCGGGTCAGGCGTAGGCGTCGAGGAGGCCGTCGCCGCGGCGGACGGGTGCGGCGGCGTCGGCGGGGGCGTCCGGCTCGGCCCAGGCGGATCCGGCACCGGCGCCGTCACGGGCGTGGCCGCCGCCGTCCTGGCCGGGCCCCTGGTGCTGCACCCCCATGTGGGCGAGCGCCATGCCCTGCGCGGCGAGCAGGTCGCGCAGGCGCGGCAGGGCCGCCTGGAGGGCGTCCGCCGCCGCCCCCTGCTGGACGTGGAACTGGACCTGGACCTGGTCGTTGTGCACCGAGACCCGCACCTCGAGCTGGCCGAGGTGGGGCGGGTCGAGCTGGATGCGCGCCGCGCCGTGCCCGCCGCGGGCCAGCCACTGGACCCGCTCGGCGAGCGCGTCGGCGAACTCCGGCCGCGCCGGATCGCGCGGCGCGGCGGCGGCCTCCGGGGCGGCGGGCTGGCCGTCCCGCGGCGGCGCGGAGGCAGGCGGTGCCGCGGCGACGGCCTCGTCGCGGCCGCCCCTCGCCCCCCCGGCCGCCACCGGGGCCGCCTCCGGGGCCCCCGCCGCGGCCATGACCGCAGCGGCCCGTGCCGTGGCCTCGCCGCCGCCGGTCTCGCCCGCAGCCGACGGCGTCGGCAGCGCCGCCTCCGCGGGCCGCGGCCGCGCCCGCGCCGCCGCCCCCGCGGCCTCCTCCGCCGCCGGCGCCGCGCCGCCGGCGGCGGGCGCATCCGGCACCACCGGCAGCGCCGGGGGCGGCACCGGCGCATCCGACGCCCCGCCCGCATCGTCACGGTCCTCGGCGGCCTGCACCGCGCCCGCCTCCCCGTCCGCCGGAACCGCCGGGACCGCGCCCGCCACCGCGGGCCGCCCGGCGGTCGCCGGCCGCGCCGCCGCCTCGGGCGGCAAGGCCTTGCCGTCCGCCGCCGCCTGCGGCGCGGCCGCAAGCGGCGGCGCCTCGCCCGCAAGCAGGGCCATGCCGGCCTCCAGCAGGCGCGTGAAATCCACCGCCGGCGCGGCCTGCGCGGGCGAGGCCGCGGGCTGCGCCGGCACCGCACCCGGGGCCAGGATGGGCATCAGCTGTTCCATGGGGGCGTCCTCCGCCTCGTCCCTGCCCGGAAGGATGCAGATCCCGTGCCAGGTCTCAGCCGCGGCGCAGGCGTCTCGCCGCGTGCCCGTCGCTCTCGCGCTGCTCGCGGCGCGCTTCCTCGCGCCGCTCGAGCCCCTGCAGCCGCTCCACGGCCAGGCCCACGGAACGGCTGCGCCGCTGCGCCTCGAGCCAGTGCCGGCGGCAGGCCTCCACCTCCGCGCGGGCCTGCTCCACCGCGCGCTCGAGCTCGCCGAGGGCCCGGTTGATGCGCTCCAGGAAGACGCGATAGTCGCGCAGGCGCGCGCCGCTCACGGCGGCCGCCCCCTGCAGGCTGCGGGCGTACTCGGCGCGGTAGCCCTCGAGGCGCTCGCGCTCGGCAAGCCGCGCCCGAAGCCGCGCCTGGGCCTCGCCGAGGCGGCGGGCGGCCTCGCGCTCGCGTTCGTGCATCACCCGCGCCACCGGCTCCATCCGCCTCGCCCGGCCCGCCATCGTCATCCCCCTCCGCTCAGGCCGCCGCCTGCCGCACGCCCACCAGCGCCTCGAGGGCGGCGACGCTCTCGGCCCAGGTCACCCGCTCGCCCATGTCCTGGCGCAGGAAGGCCATGAGACGAGGATAGTAGTCGATGGCCTCGTCCACCCGCGGATCGCTGCCGTGCTGGTAGGCGCCGACGCTGATGAGGTCGCGGTGCTGGCGGTAGGTGCTGAAGAGCTGGCGGAAGCGGCGCGCGGCACGCTGGTGCTCCGCGCCGGTGATCTCCATCATGGCGCGGCTCACCGAGGCCTCGACGTCGATGGCGGGGTAGTGCCCGGCGTCGGCGAGCTCGCGCGAGAGCACCACGTGGCCGTCGAGGATGGCGCGGGCGGCGTCGGCGATGGGGTCGTTCTGGTCGTCGCCCTCGGCGAGCACGGTGTAGAAGGCGGTGATGGAGCCGCCGCCGTCCTCGGCGTTGCCGGCGCGTTCCACCAGCTGCGGCAGGCGGGCGAAGACCGAGGGCGGATAGCCCTTGGTGGCCGGCGGCTCGCCGATGGCCAGCGCGATCTCGCGCTGGGCCTGGGCGAAGCGGGTCAGCGAGTCCATCAGCAGCAGCACCTGCCGGCCGCGGTCGCGGAAGTACTCCGCGATGGTGGTGGCCAGCATCGCCCCGTGCAGCCGCATCAGCGGCGGATGGTCGGCGGGGGTCGCCACCACCACCGCCCGGCGCAGCCCCTCCTCGCCGAGGATGTTCTGCACGAACTCGCGCACCTCGCGCCCGCGCTCGCCGATGAGCCCGACGACGATGACGTCGGCCTCGGTGTAGCGGGTCATCATGCCGAGGAGCACGCTCTTGCCCACGCCGCTGCCGGCGAAGAGCCCCATGCGCTGGCCGCGGCCCACGGTGAGCAGGGCGTTGATGGCGCGCACGCCCACGTCCAGCGGCTCGCGGATGGGCCGGCGCAGCATCGGGTTGAAGGGCCTGCCCGTGAGCGGGCGGTGCGCCTCGACGCGCAGCGGCCCGCGCCCGTCGAGGGGGCGCCCGGCGCCGTCCACGACCCGCCCCAGCAGCCCCTCGCCCACCGCCACCTCGGCCCCGCCCTGCTGCGGGATGACGCGCGCCCCGGGCACCAGCCCGGTGAGCTCCCCGGTGGGCATGAGGAAGAGCCGCTCCCCGGCGAAGCCCACCACCTCGGCCTCCACCTCGCCGCCCGGGCCGACGACGCGGCAGCGCCCGCCCACCGGCGCCTGGCAGCCCACCGCCTCCAGGGTCAGCCCCACCATGCGGGTGAGGCGACCCTCCACCACCGGGCGGACCGGGCGGGCGAGCAGCGCCCGCCGCGCCGCCAGGCGCGCCCGCCAGGCCGCGCGCCGCGCCGCCGCCGGATCAGCCTGCGTGCCCATCCGCTTCCCGCTCGCCGCCGAGGAGCCGCGCCGCGATCACCGCCAGCCGGTTCTCCACCGTGGCATCCAGGCGCGAGACGTCGGTCTCCACGCGGCAGCCGCCGCGGGTGATGGTGGGATCCTCCACCACCTTCCAGGCCCGCTCCTCGCCCGAGAGGGAGAGCGCCTCGCGCACGAGGGCGGCATCCTCGGGATGGAGGTGGACGCGCACCAGGCGCTCGGCCACCGGCAACGCCGCCAGCGCCTCGCGCACCACCGCCACCACCTCGCCCGGATCCGTCCGCAGCTCCCGCCGCACGAGCTGCTGCGCCACCGCGAGCGCGAGCTGCACCAGCTCGCGCTCGACCTCCTCGTCGAGGGCCTGCAGCGGACGGGCGAGCAGATCGCAGAGCGCCTCGAGCCGCCGCGCCGCCGCCCGCACCTCGGCCTCGCCCGCCGCGCGCCCCTCGCGATAGCCGGCCTCGCGCCCCTCGGTGAAGCCCTCCTCCCAGGCCTGGCGCTGGATGCGCTCGATCTCCTCGGCGGTGGGCAGGGCGTGGCGCCGCACGGTCCCCGAGGCCCCCACCTCCGGGGCCTGCCAGCGCTCGGCCTCGCCGGCGCGCTCGCCCCGCAGCAGCCTAGACAAACTCGTCCCCCTTGCCGAGCATGATCTGGCCCTCCTCGGCGAGGCGCCGCGCCACCGCCAGGATCTCCTTCTGCGCCGCCTCCACCTCGCTCACGCGCACCGGGCCGCGCACCTCCAGGTCGTCGCGCAGCATCTCGGCGGCGCGCTTGGACATGTTGCGGAAGATCTTCTCCTGCAGCGCCTCGTCGGCGCCCTTCAGGGCCACCACCAGGGTCTCGGTGTTGATCTCGCGCAGCAGCATCTGGATGCCGCGGTCGTCCACGTCCATGAGGTTCTCGAAGACGAACATCTGCTCCTCGATCTGCTGCGCCAGGTCTGCGTCGCTCTCCTTGAGCGCCTCCATCACCGCGCCCTCGGTCTCGGCGTCGAGGAGGTTGACCAGGTCCGCCGCCCGCCTCAGGCCGCCGAGGGCGCTGCCGCCGCGGGCGAGCCCCCGCGAGACGCTCTGCTCGACGATGGCGTCGAGCTCCTGCAGGGCCTCGGAGGGCACGGTGTCCATGGTGGCGACGCGCATCACCACCTCGGCGCGCACGTGCTGGGGCAGCAGGGCGAGCACCTGGGCCGCGGTCTCCGCCTCCAGGTAGGAGAGGACGATGGCCTGGATCTGGGGATGCTCGTTGCGGATGAGCCCGGCGATGGCGCGCGGATCGAGCCAGCGCAGGGCGTCCAGCCCCTTGCCCGACACCCCCTGCAGGATGCGCTCGAGGACCGCACCGGCCCGCTCCGGCCCGAGGGCCTCCACCAGCACCGTGCGCAGGTACTCCTCCTTGCCCACGCCGAGGGCGGTGTGCTTCTCCACCCCCTGCACGAAGGCCTCCAGCACCCCCTGCACCTGCTCGCGGGTGACGCCGCCGAGCTCGGCCATGGCCTGGCCCACCTGCTGCACCTCGTGGGGGCCGAGGTGGCGCAGCACCTCGGCCGCGGCGCGCTCGCCGAGGGTCATGAGGAGGACCGCGGCGCGCTGGGCCCCGCTCAACTTCGCGCTCCCCGCCTCAGCCATCGCTCGCAAGCCACGTCTTCACCACCTGCGCCGCGCGCTTCGGGTCCTGGCTCGCCACCGTCTGCGCCGCGCCGAGCTGCTCCTCGAAGCTCGCCGGACGCTGCGGCTGCGGGCCCTGGAGCTGCGCGGGCTGCGCCGCGCCGCCGGCGCCGGGCGGCAGGGCCGGCGCCGGCGGGGGCGCCGCCCCGGCCTGGGCCGCGCCCCGCACCAGCGGCCTGAGGACCACCAGGATCAGCAGCAGTATAAGCGCCGCCGCCGCCACCTGCTTGGCCAGCGCCCACACCCACGGCCGCTCCCACAGGGCCGGCTCCGGGAGCGGCTCGGGCGCGGCCGGCGGCTGGAAGGAGGCGTTGATGACGCTCACGGTGTCGCCGCGGGCCTGGTCGAAGCCCACCGCCTGGCGCACCAGGGCGGTGATGCGCTCCATCTCCTCCGGGGTGCGCGGCTGGCGCGCCGTGGTGCCGTCCTCGCGGGTGACCACGCGGTCGTCCACCAGCACCGCCACCGAGAGGCGGCTGATGCGGCCCACGGGCTCGCGCACGTGACTGATGGTGCGGTCGATCTCGTAGTTGCGCACCACGCGCCGCGCGCTGTTGCGCACCGGCGACTGCTCCGGCGGGCTCACCGGCTGCGCCCCCGGCACCAGCTCGGGCTCGGCGGGCGGCTGGTTGGAGAGCGCACCCGGCACCCCCGCCGGCTCGGCGCCGCCGCTCACCTCCTCGCTGCTCTCCTCGCTGCGCACCGCGCTGCGCTGCGGGTCGAAGGACTCGCGGGTGAACTCCGTGGCGGTGAAGTCCAGGTCGGCCGCCACCTGCACCCGCACGCCGTCGGCGCCCACGACCGGCGCCAGCAGCTGCCGCACGCGCTCGGCGTAGCGCTCCTCCACCGCCTTCTGGTACTCCAGCTGGCGGGTGCTGAGACCCGCGAGCCCGCTCTCGTCGCGGGTCAGGAGCCGGCCTTTGTGGTCCACCACCTTGACCCGCGAGGCCTTGAGCCCCGGCACGCTCGAGGCCACCAGGTGCACGATGGCGTCCACCTGCGGCCGCTCCAGGGTCCGGCCGGGGCGCAGCCTGACCAGGACCGAGGCGCTCGGCTCCTCGCGCTCGCGCAGGAAGACCGAGGGTCGGGGCACGGCCAGGTGCACGCGCGCCGACTCGACGCTGGCGAGCGCAGAGATGGTGCGCGCGAGCTCCCCCTCCAGCGCCCGCTGGTAGCGGGCCTGCTCGATGAAGCGGCTGGTGCCGAAGCCCTGCTGCTGGTCGAGGAGCTCGAAGCCGGTGTCGGCGCCGCGCGGAAGCCCCGCCTCGGCGAGGCGCAGGCGCAGCTCGTGGACCTTGGCCTCGGGCACGAGGATCGCGCCGGTGGCGGGATCCAGGCGGAACGACGCCCCCGCCTGGCGCAGGGCCTCGGCCACCTCGGCCGCGTCCTGCGCCGCCAGGCTGCCGTAGAGGGGCACCATGGGCGGGCGCTGCGCCCACAGCGCCACCGCCACGCCGATGGCCACCGCCGCCGCCACCCCCACCATCGCCGCCACCTGGCGCACCACCGGCATGCGGCCGAGGCCGCTGACCGAGGCCCCCAGATCCTCCAGCTTCACCACCGCCATCGCAACCTCCTCGGCACCGACCGACGGCGCCCGCCTCGGGGCCCGTCACCCGGGATCAGATCTGCATGCGGAAGATCTCCTGATAGGCCTCCACCAGGCGGTTGCGCACCTGGGTCATGGCCTGGAAGGAGACGTTGGCCCGCTGCAGGGCCACCATCACCTGCGCAAGCTCCACCCCCGGCTCGCCGCGCTCGAAGGCCTCGGCGAGCCCCGCCGCCTGCTGCTGGCGGGCGTTGACCTCGTCCACCGCCCGGCGCAGCAGGGCCTCGAAGCCGCCCCCCGCGGCCTCGCCGCCGGCGGCGGGCTCGGCGCCGCCCGCGGCGCGCGCCGCCATGGCGCGCATCTGCGCGATGAGATCCTGGATGCCGATCTCGCTCACGTCCGTCCCCCCGTCAGCATGCCTCCGGAATCGGGATGCCCGCCTCGCGCATGCGCGCGAGCTTGTAGCGCAGCGTGCGCGGGCTGATGCCGAGGTGCTCGGCCGCCTTCTTGCGGCTGCCGCCGCCGGCGCGCAGGGCCTCGAGGATGAGCTGGTGTTCGCGGCTGCGCAGATCGCTGCCCAGGTCCGCGGGCGCCTCGCCCCCCGCCCGGGGGGGCGCCTCGGCCTCCAGGCGCAGCGCCCAGGCGTCCACCTCGCCGCCGTCGGCGAGGATGAGGGCCCGCTGCAGCGCGTTCTCCAGCTCGCGCACGTTGCCCGGCCAGTGGTGGGCCAGAAGCAGCCGCTCGGCGGCGGCGGTCAGGCGCGGCAGCGGCCGCCCCGCGGGCACGTGGCGGGCGAGCAGGTGCCGCGCCAGGGGCAGGATGTCGCCGGGACGCTCCCGCAGCGGCGGCAGGTGCAGCGGAAAGACGTTGAGGCGGTAGTAGAGGTCCTCGCGGAAGCGGCCGGCGGCCACCTCCTCGCGCAGGCGGCGGTTGGTGGTCGCGAGCACCCGCACGTCGAGGCGCACCGTCTCGCGCCCGCCGAGCCGCTCCACCTCGCGCTCCTGGAGCACGCGCAGCAGCTTCGCCTGCAGCGCCAGCGGCATCTCCGAGATCTCGTCCAGGAGCAGGGTGCCCCCCTGGGCCTGCTCGAACTTGCCGGGCGTGCTGCGGTAGGCCCCGGTGAAGGCGCCCTTCTCGTAGCCGAAGAGGATCGCCTCCAGCATGTTCTCCGGGATGGCGGCGCAGTTGACGGCGACGAAGGGGCCGGCACCGCGCGGCGAGCGGCGGTGGATATAGCGCGCCACCACCTCCTTGCCGGTGCCGGACTCGCCCGTGAGCAGCACCGTCGCCTCGCTCGCCGCCACCCGCCGCGCCAGCGCCAGCACCTCGCGCGAGCGCGGATCCTCCGCCACCGGGACCTCGGCCTCGGGCCGGCGCAGGTAGCGGCGCACCTTGGCCAGCAGCGTCTCGGCCTCGAAGGGCTTGACGAGATAGTCCACGGCCCCGAGGCGCATCGCCTCCACCGCGCTCTGCACCGTGCCGTAGGCGGTCACCAGCAGCACCGGCACCTCCGGACGCGACGCCCGGATGCGCCGCAGCAGCCCGTGGCCGTCGAGGCGCGGCATCTGGACGTCGCTGACCACCAGCCCCACCGGGTGCGCCTCGAGGGCGGCCAGGGCCTCCTCGCCGTCGGCCGCCGCCGCCACCTCGTGCCCCGCCATCTCCAAGGTGTCGCACAGCGCCTCGCGCAGCGCCGCATCGTCCTCCACCACGAGCACGACCCCCTCGCTCATCACCTCCTCCTTCCTGCTTTCGCCATCCGCACCGCCCCGCCCGCCAGGGGCTCGGCCGCCGTCGCCTGCGGCAGGCGCAGGACGAAGCGGGCGCCGGGGCCGCCGACGTAGGCCGCCTCGCCGCCGTGGGCGCGCGCCACCGCGCGCACCACCGCAAGCCCCAGCCCGGTGCCGTCGGGACGGGTCGTGAAGAAGGGCTCGAAGAGCCGCTCCCGCGCCTCGGCGGGCACGCCGGGGCCGTCGTCCGCCACCTCCACCGTGACCCAGCCGTCGGCGCACCCGACGGTGAGGGTGACCTCGGCGGCGCCGGCCTCGCGGGCGTTGTCCACCAGGTTCGCGAGCGCCTCCACCAAGGCCTCGCGCCGGCCGCGCACCAGGGCCTCGCCCGCGGGCGCGCGCACCGCGACCCGCGGGCGGCCGAAGCCCGCCGCCTCGGCCGCCGCCTCGCGGGCCGCGGCGACGGCGTCGAAGAGCGCCTCGCCGCCCGCCTCCGGGACCCCGCGGGCGAAACGCAGCAGCCCCGCGATGCGCCCCTCCAGGGCGCGCAGCCGCTCCTGCAGCCGCCCCGCGATGCGCCGGCGCAGCGCCGGCTCGAGGTCGTCGCGGGCGAGGTGTCCCGCCTGCAGCAGCGCCGCCGCCAGCGGCGTGCGCAGCTGATGGGCGATGCGGGCGGTGACCTCGCCGAGGTCGGCGAGCCGCGCCTGCCGCGCGGCCTGGGCCTCGAGGCGGCGGGTCTCGGTGACGTCGTGGAGGACGAGGATGCGCCCGCCGTCGGCGAGCGCCGCGCGGGCGAGGCTCAGGCGGCGCCCCCCCGCGGTGGCGAGCTCGCGCCCGTCGGCGCTCGCCGGGCGCAGCCCCGCAGCGAGCTCGGCCCAGCGCCGCCCCGCCGGGACGAGGCCGAGGAAGCGCTCGGCGGCCGGGTTGTGCTGGACCACCCGGCCCTCGGCGTCCAGCACCAGCACCGCCACCGGCAGCACCTCCAGCAGCCGCGCCAGGCGCCCGGCGAGGCGCTCCTTCTCCGCCAGCTCGCGCATGCGCGCCCCGCGCGCCGCCGCCAGCTCCTCGGTGAGGACGGCCACGCGCGCCTCGAGGTCGCGGTAGGCGGCCGCAAGCTGCTCCGAGAGGTCGTTGAAGAGCCGGAAGGCCTCGGCAAGCTCCGCGCTGGGCTGGTTCTGCGCCATGACGTCGGAATTCCGTCGCACACGCTCCCTGCCCCGAGAGGATGCAGGAAGCGTGCCGGACTCCGGCGCGGTCTCAGGCCCCCGCCTGCTCCGGGCGCTGGAGGCCGTACTTGCGCAGCTTCTCCACCAGGGTGGTGCGGCGCATGCCGAGGCGGCGCGCGGCGTGGGCCACCACGCCGCCGGCCTCTTCCAGGGCCTGCGAGATGAGCCGCACCTCGAGCTCGGCCAGGTACTCGCGCAGATCCAGGCCCTCCGGCGGCAGCTCCGGCGCGGCGGCGCCGGGCGCCGCCGCGCCCAGGGCCTCGGCCACCTCCACCCCGGCCTCGAGGCCGCGGCGGTAGCGCTCCGGCAGGTCGCGCACGTCCACCGACTCGCCCGGGTGGAGGATGGCGAGACGCTCCACCAGGTTCTGCAGCTCGCGCACGTTGCCCGGCCAGTCGTAGGCGGCGAGGGCCTGCAGCGCCGCCGGGGTCAGGCGCGGTCCCGGCCGGCCAGCGGCGTCGAGGCGGGCGACGAACTCCTCGATCAGCAGCGGGATGTCCTCGGCGCGCGCCCTCAGCGGCGGCATCTCGATGGGGAAGACGTTGAGGCGGTAGTAGAGGTCCTCGCGGAAGCGGCCGTCGCGGATCGCCGCCTCCAGGTCGCGGTGGGTGGCGGCGACGATGCGCACGTCCACCGTGATGGTGCGGCTCCCGCCCACCCGCTCGAAGCAGCGCTCCTGCAGCACGCGCAGGAGCTTGACCTGCATCGGCAGGCTCATGTCGCCGATCTCGTCGAGGAAGAGGGTGCCGCCGTCGGCGAGCTCGAAGCGCCCGCGGCGGCTGCTGAAGGCCCCGGTGAAGGCGCCCTTCTCGTGGCCGAAGAGCTCGCTCTCCAGGAGCTCGGCCGGGATCGCGCCGCAGTTGACGGGCACGAAGGGGCCGTTGCGCCGCGGCGAGAGGCGGTGCAGCACCCGCGCCACCACCTCCTTGCCGGTCCCCGATTCGCCGAGGACGAGGACGTTGGCGTCGGAGTCGGCGACGCGCTCGATGAGGCGGCGGACCTCGCGGATGGCGGGGCTGCGCCCCACCAGCCGGTGCAGCGCGCCCCGGCCCCGCCCCTGCCTGCGCGCCGCCTGCTCCAGCGCCGCCAGGAGCGGCCCGTGCCGCAGCGGCACCGCCCCCTCGGCCGCCTCGTCCCCGTCGGCGAGCGCGATGACGGCGACACCCTCCGGCGCCGCGGCCCGGGCCCGCGCCCGCGCCTCGCCACCGAGGCCGGGGGCGAGGAGCCACACCGCCGCCCCCTCCGGCACCTCACCCGGCGCCGCCACCCGCGGCTCGTAGTCGAGGAAGCGGACGATGGCGGCGAGGCGCTCGGCCTCCGCCGCCTCGGCGGCCACCACCGCCACCGCCTCGCACGTCCCGCTCATGCCCTCCCCTGCCGTGCTCCCGCCCCCGCGGCGGCCCGGCAAGCGTAGCGACGCCGCCCGCGCGTTGTCAAAAATCCGACGCGCCGGGCGGCGCAGCCGGCGCGCCGCCCGCCCGCGCCCGCGCCACGGTGCGCCGATGCTGGCGGAAGAGGTAGCGCTCGAGCAGCTCGGCCACGGGCGGCGGCGCAGGCTCGAGGATCACCGTGCCGTCGCCGCCGGCACGGCCTGCGAGCACCAGCGGCGCCGGCAGGCGCGGATCGAGGACAAGCTCCACGAAGACCCGCTGCCCGGGCGCCGGCCGCCCGTCGCCCTCCCAGCGCAGGGCGTCCAGCCGCCACGCCACCGCCCGCGGCGGCGGCGCGCCGCCCTCGCGGGCGAGCCACAGGCCCATGAGCTCCAGGATCAGGTCGAGGCGGCGTTCGATGCGCGCGAGCGCCGGATCGGCGCCGGGCTCGTCGGCGGGCTCGCCCCGCCGCGGCCACTCGTCGAGGGCGAGGGCGAGGCGGAGGACGCGGGCGTTGGTCTGCGCGTCGGGGACGGCGTCGTCGGGCGCCGCGCGCCAGCGCAGGGGGATGCGCGCGCGGTGGACGACGCCGGCGCCGAGACCTTCCTGCGGCTCCCCGGCCATGGCGGCAGCGTAGCCGGCGCCGCCGGGGGCGGCAAGGGCTCAGCCGGCGGCGGCGCCGTAGGCGGCGGCGGCGGCGCGGCCGCGGCGCAGGGCGCGCAGGGCCGCCGCCGCCTCCTCCCGCGCCGCCAGGGCCAGGGCCGCGAGCTCGCGGTCGCGGGCGAGCACGGCGCGGATGGCCTCGGCGAGGGCCTCGGCGCGGGCGGCGTCGGGCGGGGCGGCGAAGGCGCGGCGGATGGCCTCGCGCCGCCGCCCCTGCAGCTCGGCCACCGCCGCCCAGGATCCGGCGCGGGCGTGGCCGAGCATGGCCTCGGTCAGGGCCAGGACCTCGTCCACCGCCGGCCTCAGGCTCCCGCGGCCGCCGGGACGCCGGCGCGCACCGCCTCGGGGATCGCGTCCCAGGCGCCCTTGATCTCGCGCAGGAGGTTGGCCACCTCGTCGAGGATGGCGGGGTCGTTGTGCAGGTTGGCCTCCAGCAGCCGGCGCTCCATGTAGTCGTAGAGGTCGTTGAGATTGGCCGCGATCTCGCCCCCGCGCTCGCGATCGAGGCTCGCCCGCAGCCCCTCGAGGATGGAGATGGCCCAACCGATCTGGGCCCCCTTGGCCGCCACCTCGCCCCGCACCATGTGGCCGCGGGCGGTGCAGACCTTCTCCAGCGCCCCCTCCAGCAGCATCTGGACGAGGCGGTGCGGATCGGCGTCGGTGACCCCGGCGTGGGTGCTGACCTGGCGGTACTGCTGGATGGCGCCGCTGCGGTTCATGGTCTCGCTCCTTTCGTTGTCTGGGTTCAGCGCTTGCTGCCCGAGTCGATGGCGCCGGGCAGGTTGGCGAGCTGCCCGGCGAGGAACTGGCTCGTGGTGTTGAGCTCGGCGATGAGGCTGTCGAGGGCGCTGAACTGCGCCGTGAGCCGCTCCTCGAGCGCCTCCATGCGGCGGTCGAGGGCCTCGCGCTGCGCCTCGATGTCGTCGAGCAGCGCCTGCAGCCCCTCCTCGCGGGCGTCGAGGATGCCGTCGCTTCCGGTGTACTCGTCGATGAGGTCGTAGAGGCGCACCGCGACCCCGTCGCTGCCGGCGAAGAGCGTCGAGAGCTTGTCGAGGCCGGCGTCCATCGCCGCCTCCAGCTTCGCGCTGTCGAGCTGCAGCATGCCGTCCTCGTCCGTGGTGATGCCGAGCTCCACGAGGGTGTCGTAGGCCGCGTCCGCACCGTCCACGGCGGCGCCGAGCTCGGCGCGCAGCCGGCTCTCGAGGGTGCGCACGGTGAAGTCGCCGATGAGGGTGCCCGAGGCGCCCTCGCTGCTGTATTCGGTCAGGGCCCCGAGGGTGGCCACGAGCCCGTTGTAGGCGTCCACGAAGCCCTGCACCGCCGCGGTGACGGCGCCGCGGTCCACGGCCACGGTCAGCTCGGCGGTGGTGCCCGGGGTCTCCGGCTCGCCCACCACGGTGATGGTGACGCCGTCGATGGCGTCCGCGAAGGTGTCGGTGGCGCTGGAGACGGTCTGGCCGTCGATGCGGATCTGGGCGTCCGCCGCTGGCCGGATCTCCACCAGATTGGCCGAGGCCAGGCGCGACAGCCCGGCGGCGTCGGTGTCGTTGCCATCGTCGTCGGCGACGGTGACGGAGATGGCGTTGGCCGCGCCCGTGCTGCCCGCGGTGAGCACGAGCCGCGAGACGGTGCCGCCGGCGCCGTCGTCCACGTGGACGATGGTGGCGGAGACGAGGCCGTCGTTGCCGTCGGCGGCGTTGATGGCGTCGCGCACGTCGGCGAGGGTCTGCGCGGAGGCGTCCACCGCCACCGTGAAGCTGTCGCCGCCGACGCTGATGGTGAGGGTCCCGGTGCCGACGTTGTCGCCGGCGGAGGCGAAGTCGCCGGAACGGACCTTGTGCGCCGCCGCCCGCTGCACCACCTCGATCTCGTAGCTGCCCGCGACGGCGTCGCCGTCGGCGCTGGCGGTGAAGAGCGAGGTGTCGCCCGAGGTGGCGGTGCGGCCGGTGAAGGTGTCGGTGTCCTTGAGGGCGGCGACGGCGTCCCGCAGCGAGGCGAGCGCCGACTTCACCGTGCCGAGGGCGGACAGGGTGGCCTGGGTCTTGGCCTCGCGCTTGTTGAGCCGAAGCTCCGTCGGCTGGCGCTCGGCCGCCACCAGGTCGGTGACCAGCGACGCCAGGTCCAGCCCCGATCCCACGCCCAGCGACTGGATGCTCGCCATGATGCCGCCTCCGTCGGTCCGCCCCGGAGGGGCCGGGCCCCGGGAACGGGACCCGGCCCTTTGCCGATGACAAGCAACAACCGGGCCAGTCAGGCCTGCACGCGGAGCAGGATCCCCTGCTGCTCGGGGTCGCGCAGCTCGCGCAGGTGGCGGGCGATGCTCAGGACCTCCTCCGGCGGGATCTGCCGGATGACCTGGTCGGTCTCGGCGTCGATGACGCGGATCACGGTGTGGCCGCTCTCCTCGTCGACGCTGAACCGGAGCTCGCGCCGCAGGCTCTGGACGTGGTCGCGAAGCCGCGACACCGCCTCCTCCACCTGCGCCCTGGAGGGCTGCCCGGCCTCGCGGGGCGCCTGCCCTGGGGCCTGCGGCGGCAAGGCGTTGCCGCCCGCTGCCGCACCCTCCTGCCGCACCGCCCCCTCCACCTGGGGCCGTGTCCGCGCACCGTCCGCCGGCCCGGAGACCGCCACCGCGACGCGGGTGCTGATCTCGTTGGCCATTGCGCTACCCTCCCGGGTCCGCGCCCGGGGCGGGGGCGGCCCGCCGGCCGCCCCCCACCCCGGACGTCATCCCCTTACTGCAGCAGCGCCAGGACGTTCTGCGGCAGGACGTTGGCCTGGGCGAGCATGGCGGTGCCCGCCTGCTGCAGGATCTGCGCCCGGGTCAGACGCGCCGTCTCGGCGGCGAAGTCCGCATCCTGGATCCGGCTGCGGGCCGCGGAGACGTTCTCCACGGTCACCTCGAGGTTGCGGATGGTGGACTCGAAGCGGCTCTGCAGCGCGCCGAGCTGCGCCCTCGCGGAGTTGATGGTGTCGAGGGCGGCGTCCACCCGCTTGATGGCGTCGTTGGCCCCGCTCACGGTGGAGATGTCGAGGCCCTCGAGGCTGCCCGAGGTGGCGATGGAGGCCTGCGCGGTGGTGAAGCCGATGGCGTTGAGCGCGCTGCCCCCGCCCGCGAGCTCCACGGCGTTGGACGACTGCAGGGTGATGGAGCCGCGGAAGGTGTCGGCGGCGTCCATCGCGATGGTGCCCGCCGAGTTCGACGCGGTGCTCGAGAACACGGTCTTGATGGTGGCGGTGGTGTCGCCGCCGCCCGAGGCGTTGGCGTCGAAACCCGACACCACCTCGTTGACCTCGATGTTGCGCCCGTCCGTGGCCGTGAGCACCAGCTTGCCGTTGCTGTTGGTGGCGGTGACGCCGGTGGTGTCGCTGTTCTCGTTGATCTTGGCCACCACGGTGTCGAGGGCGACATCGGCCGCCGTGACCTTGTCGCCGGCGGAGAAAGTGTAGGTGAACACCGTGGTGCCGTTGATCTTGAGCGTGTAGCTGCCGGAGCCGGAGATGGTGTCCGTACCGCTGCTGGGAGTGATGTCGAGGAAGTCCGAGACGCCGGTGGTGCCGCCGTTGCCGCCGAAGGTGACCTGGGTCTGGGCCACGGCCTCCACGCCGGTGTCATCGCTGGAGGCGTTGATGGCGAGCGCCTTGGCGTAGGCGCTGTCGCCGCTGCGGTAGGTGTCGCCGCTCACGGCGAAGGCGGTGGAGTTGTCGATGGTGACGCCGTTGATGGTGAGGCCCGAGAGCGCGGAGCTCGACACCGCTCCCGTCAGCGTGCGCTTCGCCGCGAAGCTGCCGGCACCGTTGCTGATGGTCCGGGTGCCGGTGGTGGCGGTGGCGCCTGTCAGCGTGCTCTTGTAGGTCCCGTTCGCGTCCACCACGGCGCCGAGGTCCACCGTGCGGGCGCTGGAGACGGAGACGGTGATGGTCTGGTTGGCGTTGGCCCCCACCTGGAAGGCCTGCGCCGCGAAGCTGCCGTCGAGGAGCTTGGTGCCGTTGAACTCGGTGGTCTGGGCGATGCGGTCGAGCTCGGCGACCAGCTGGCTGACCTCCTTCTGCAGCGCGGCGCGGTCCGACGAGGAGTTGGTGGCGTTGGCCGACTGCACCGCGAGCTCGCGGATGCGCTGCAGGATGTTGGTGGTCTCCTGCATCGCCCCCTCGGCGGTCTGCGCCAGCGAGATGCCGTCGTTGGCGTTGCGCACCGCCTGCTCCATGCCGCGGATCTGCGCCGTCATGCGCTGGGCGATGGCGAGGCCGGCGGCGTCGTCCTTGGCGCTGTTGATGCGCAGGCCCGTGGAGAGCCGGGCGAGGGCGACGTTGAGTTCGCTCTGGGTCCGGCTCAGGCTGCGCTGGGCGTTGAGCGCCGCGACGTTGGTGTTGATCACAAGTGCCATGGCTCGTTCTCCCCTGTTCCGAGCCCCCGCACCGCGGGCGCGGGGGCGTTGCACCTAGCGGATATGCCGGTCGGCATTCACCGCTGCCGAACCCCGTATCGGCCGCTCCCTTCGCCCCCTTTAGCCCCGCACGGACCCGGCGCGGTTAGACTCTCCGGCATCGTTCTTGCAACACGTGGGGCGGCTGTCGACTTCCCGACGGAGGCGAAGGTGGCGAGGGGCGACCAGGAACTGGAGCAGGCGCTGGCCCTGCACCGCGCCGGCCGGGCCGCCGAGGCGGCGGCCCGCTATGAACGGCTGCTGGGGCGGCGCGACGATCCGCACCTGCGGGTGTTGCTGGGGACCGCGCTGTGCCAGGCCGGCCAGTGGGAGCGCGGCGCGGCGATGCTGCGGGAGGTGCTCGCGGCCCACCCGGACCATGTCGATGCCCTCAACAACCTGGGCGCGATGCTTCTCGAACGGGACCACCTGGACGAGGCCGCGGCCCTCCTCGACCGCCTCCTCGCCCACGCGCCCGAGCACCCCCAGGGGCTGCGCAACCGCGCCGTGGTGGCGCGGCGGCGCGACGAGCCCGAGGTGGCCCGCACCTGCACGGAGCGGCTGCTCGCGAAGGCGCCGGACGACACCGAGGCGGCGGCGCTGCATGCGTGGGCGCTGGCACGCTCGGCCGAGCCCGAGCAGGCTGCGGCCTGGATGGAGGCGTGGATGGCGCGCCACGGCCCCCATGCGGGCCTGCTCCAGGAACTCGGCGCGCTCCGCTTCGCCCAGGGCCGCCACCGCGAGGCGACGGCCTGCTTCGAGCGGGCCGCCGGGCTGGAGCCGGAGAATCCGGAGCCGCTCTGCAACGCCGCGGTGGCGGCGGCCATCGTGGATGCGTCACTGGGCCTCGCCGCCTACCGGCGGCTGCTGCAGGCCCACCCCGGGCACCGGCGGGGCCGGCTCGGCTACGCCAACCTGCTGCAGCGCACCGGCGACTACGCCGAGGTGGAGCGGATCTGCCGGGAGATCCTGGCCGAGGACCCGGGTTGCGTCGAGGCGTGGCTGAACCTCGCCGCCGCCCTGCGCCGCCAGGGCCGGGGTGAGGAGGCGGCCGCGGCCCGTGCCCGCGCCCTCGAGATCGCGCCCGACGATCCCGACGTGCTCTCGCACCTGGGGGTGACGATGCTCGAGGAGGGGGGCGACCCGGCCGAGGCCATCGCCTACTTGGAGCGCGCGCACCACGCCGATCCGCGCCATCCGGCGGCCGGGGTCAACCTCTCCGACGCCCTCCTCCACGCCGGGCGCTTCGACGAATCCCTCGCCGTGATCGAGGAGCTGGCGCGCCACTGGCCCGAGAGCGCCGAGGTGCAGTGGCAGCGCGCCATCGTCCTGCTCCTGCACGGCCGGCTGCGGGAGGGCTTCGCCGCCTACGAGGCGCGCTTCCGGCACGGCACCCCGGGCTTTCCGAAGCCGCCCCCCGACCCGGTCTGGGACGGCCGACCGCTGCAGGGCGGCACCCTCCTCCTGCACCCCGAGCAGGGGCTCGGCGACACCATCCAGTTCGCCCGCTACCTGCCCCTGATCGGTGCCCGAGGCGGGGTGCCGGTCCTGCCGAGCCCGCCGGCGCTGCTGCGGCTCTTCGCCGCCTCCTTCCCACAGGCGCGCATCGTCCCCGCCCAGGGGCGGATCGAGGCCCCCGCCTGCCATCTCGCCATGGCGAGCCTGCCCCACGTCTTCGGCACGGACCTCGAGGGCATCCCCGCCGAGATCCCGTATCTGCGCGCGCCCGAGTTCCTGGTGGAGGAGTGGCGCCGCCGGCTCCCGGCCGGGCCGGGGCTGCGCGTGGGCATCTGCTGGGCCGGCAACCCCACCCACCGCCACGACGCGCGCCGCTCGGTGCCCGCGGTGCGCTTCGCCCGCCTCGGCCGCATCCCCGGCGTCACCCTCTACAGCCTGCAGAAGGGGCTGCGCGGGGAGGAGGTGGCGGAGCTGCGGGCCCAGGGGATCGAGGTGGTGGATCCCACGCCGGACATCGGCGACATGGCCGATACCGCCGCGATCCTGATGCACCTGGATCTCGTGGTCAGCGTCGACACCTCCGTGGTCCACCTCGCAGGCGCCCTGGGCCGTCCCGTGTGGACGCTGCTGCAGCACGACTGCGACTGGCGCTGGATGCTGGAGCGCGAGGACAGCCCGTGGTATCCCACCATGCGGCTCTTCCGCCAGCCGCGACCGGGCGACTGGGACAGCGTCTTCGAACGCGTGGAGGCGGCCCTGCGCGATCTCGTGGCGGCGCGGCAGGCCGAGGCGGCGCAGGCGGCCGCCGCCGCCGGCCCCTGGCAGGGACCGGGGGCGCTGCTGCCTGCGGGGGCGCGGGTGCTGGCGGTGGGCGAGCCGCCGGCGGTGCCGCTGCCGGAGGGGACGCGGCTCACCAGGGTCGGCGACGAGGAGGGCGAGGGCGGCCCCTTCACCCATCTGCTGGTGGCCCGGGCCGAGGACCTTGGGGACCCGGCGGAGGCGGCGGCGGCCCTGCGCGAGGCCGCTGCGGAGGTGATCCTCGGGGTCCCCTCCGAGCGCCTCGAGGGGACGGTGCAGGCGCTCCTCGCCGCGGGTCTCGGGGTGCGCGCCGCCGAGCGCGGCGAGGGGCGCTGCTATCTCGCCCTCGAGCGGCGGCCGCCCGAGACCCCGGTCCCGCGCCGGGTGCGCCTGCTGGCCCTGGACGACTCCCTGCCGGCACGCATGGCCGGGCGGCTGTGGGCGGCGCTGCTGCCCGGCGGCACCGAGTTCGTGGCGGAGGGGCAGGCGACGGACGCGCTCCTCCTCACCGGCGGCCTCGTCCCCGCCCCGGCCGAGGCCCTCGCCGCGGCCGCGCCGGCGCTGCCCTGCGCCGGCGCCTTCACCGCGGCGGCGCCGCCGGCGAGGCTCCGGCTGCGCCTCGCCCTCACCGCCGCCGACGCCGCCTCCGGGGCGGTCCACCTGGGGGTCTGGCCCCTCGCCTTCCTCCGCCCGGCGCCGCGCGACGACGCCGAGGGCGCGGTGCGGATCGGGCCGCAGGCGCTCGCCGCCGCCCCGCCCGAGACCCTGGCGGCGGAGGCGGCGGCGGCGGGCGGCGTGGTCGCCGTCGGTCCCGACGCGGTGCTCGTGGGGCTCGCCGCCGCAGCACGCATGCAGTGGCACCCCGACCCCGCGGCGCCCGAGGCCTCGGCCCGCGCCGTGCGCGCCCTGCTGGTGGAGGTGCTGGGCCGGGCCTACCCGCCCGGGCAGGCCTTCCCGGTCGACCGCGAGGCGGTACGGCGCTACCGGGAGCGGCTCGCCGAGCGCATGGAGGCCATCCGCCGGGGCCTCGCCGAGGTCCTCGCCGCCTGAGCCTCAGGCCGCGGGGGCGAGGGCGGCGATGCGGCGGAGGGTCGCCGCCACGCGCCCCGCGGCCCAGTCGCGGTCCTCGTCGGTGTACGGCGGGGTGCGCGCATGCCCGACGGTGTCGCGCACCACGTTGACCTCGCGGGAGGGGCGCACCGGCGCCGGCGGCGGCGCGAGCCCCAGCCGCCCGGCCAGCATGCCCACGGTCTCGCCGAAGCGCCCGTCCAGCTGCTCGTAGCGCACCACCACGATGCCCTCGGGGTGGCGGGCGGCCAGATCCAGCCACCCCTCCACGTGCACCGCCCAGCGCTCGAGCATGGTCGGCACCTGCGCCTTCTGGTAGCGCAGCAGCGCACCGCGGGGGGCCGCGCGCATGAAGGCCGCGGGACTCTCCGTGCGCGGGCCCTCGTCCCAAGGCAGGGACTGCACCAGGCGCCAGAAGCTCGCCATCACCGCCAGCGGCTCGCGCACGATGTAGAGGATGCGGAACTCCTCCAGGAACTCGGCGACGAAGGGCTCGAAGAAGGCCGCCTGGTGGTGGGACTTGAGGATGTTGAGGACGGCATGGCCGCGCACCTGGCGGAAGTAGTCGCGCAGACCCTGCGGGGCGTGGAAGTTGAGGCCGAGCTCGAAGTCGAAGTTCCACCAGGGGCGCGCCACGTAGCCGAGGTTGGCGGCCAGCGTGTTCATGAGGAAGTGGGTCCCGGAGCGCTCGTGGCTGATCACGGCCACCTTGGGGCGGGGCTCCGAGGCCACCTGCAGTCTCGTCTCCATGGCGTCTCCCGGCGGCCCGCGCGGACCGGTCCTAGAGGAACTGGAACAGGCTCAGCCCCTGCACGCGGGCGAAGGTCTGCTGCGCCGCCCGCAGGGCGGTGAGCTGCACGTTGAAGCGGCTGACCGCCTCGGCGTAGTCCAGGTCGCGAAGGCCCGACAGGGTCGCCTCGAGCTGCAGCCGGAGGTCGGCGTTGACCTCCTCCTGGCTCTCCACGGCGGCAAGCCGCGCCCCCACCCGCGCGCGCACGACGTCGAGATGCTCGAGGCCGCGGTCGAGGTCGGCGAGCACCCGCCCCAGCCGGTTGTGGCGCAGCGCGTCGGCGGCGGCGTCGCCGCCGGTGCCGAGCGCCTCGAGGAGGCGGTCGAGGGTGGCGAAGAGGTCCTGGCTGCCGCTGGGGGCGACGGTGAAGCGGTCGCCGTCGGCGGGGCTGCCCTCGATCACCACCTCCGCCCCCGCGAAGGCGATGGCGGCCCCGTCGCTGTAGGTGCCGCTGGCCACGGTGGTGCCGCCCGAGTCGGTCACGGTGTAGGTCACGGGATCCGACGGCGTGGGCTGGCTGAAGCGGATGGTGTAGGTGTCGGGGACCCAGGTGCCGGTGACGCTGCCCTGGTGGATGACGCCGGTGCCGGTGTTGGCGGCGTCGGCCTCCACGGCGAAGACGCCGTTGCCGGTGGGCACCGCGAGGAAGACCGCCGAGCCCGCATCGCCCACCGCCACCTGCCGCCCCGGCCCCACCTCGACGAAGCGCTGGCCGCCGTCGCCGTTGTAGGTCACGCCGGCGCCGCGCTCGGTGAAGGGCTCGGTGCGTACCTTGAAGCCGGCGAAGACGTACTCGCCGTTGGCGTCCTGGCTGTTGGCGATGCGCACGAGCTCCGCCCGCAGCCCCCGCACCTCCTCGGCGATGGCGTCGCGGTCGGCGGCGGCGAGGGCGTCGTCGCCGCCCTGGATCGCGAGCTCGCGCGCCCGCACCAGCAGGCGCTGGGCCCCGGCGAGCGCCGTCTCCTCCACGCCCAGGCGGGCGCGGGCGGCGGCGGCGTTGGCCCCGTACTGCTCGAGGCCCGCGGTGGAGGCGGTGAGGGAGAGGATGCGGGCCGCCGCCGCGGGGTCGTCCGCGGGGGTGAGCACGCGGCGGCCGGTGGCGAGCTGCAGCTGCGTCTCCTGCAGCCGCGCCTGGCCGTCGAGCATGGCGCGCAGGGCGCCGGTGTGGATCTGCGAGGTGGAGACGCGCATGGCCCGCTACCTCCCGACCGCCGCCAACAGGGTGTCGAACAGGGTGGAGGCGGTGCGGATCACCTGCGCCGCCGCCTGGTAGGCCTGCTGCAGGCGGAGCAGGTTGGCCGCCTCCTCGTCGAGGTTGACCCCGGCGACCGCCTCGCGCCGGGCCACCGCCTGGTCCAGCAGGGCCTGCTGGGCCTCGGCCGAGACCTCGGCCTCGCGGGTCGCGCTGCCCACGGAGGCGACGGTGGCGCCGTAGGCGTCGGCGAGGCGCAGGGTGCCGCCCTCGAGCAGCGCGCGCTCGCGCAGCGCGGCCATGGCGAGGGCGTTGCGGTTGTCGCCCGTCGCCCCCGTGCTCGCGCGCACCGTGAAGCGGTCGCCCGCCGCCGGCGCGCCGTCGATGCGGATGGTCCAGCCGTTGTAGCTGATCTCGGCGCCGGGCGTGTAGGCGACCCCGGTGGGATTGCCGGTGCCGGTACCGCTGACGTCGAAGCTGGTCGGCGGATCGTTGAAGGTGATGGTGACCGTCTGCTGCAGGTTGGGATCCGGCGGCGGCCCCGCGCTCACCTCGCCGAGGGTCACGGTGGCGCTGCCGGTGTTGCCGAGGTCGGCCTCGGCGAGGATGGGAGCGGCGGCGGCGATCTCGCGCACGCCGCCGACCTCGATGCCGATGGCGGCGGCGGCGCGGGCGGTGGGCCGGACCAGGAAGGCGTCGCCGGCGCTGACGCTGCTTCCCGAGAGGGTCAGGCGCAGGCCCTCGCCGGCGGTGAGGTCGATGGTCTGGGGAAAGCCCGCGGCCGCCACCGTGGCCACGACCTGGTTGTCGGCGAGGCGGCGCACCGTGTAGTCGCTGCCGTCGAAGTCGATGCGGTAGTCGCTGGCGGCGAGCGCGGCCACGTCCGTCACCTCCACCGCCACCGTGACGTCGGTGGATGCGGCGTTGGCCCGGGAGGCGAGCCCGACCCCGGCGGTGGCGGCAAGATCGGTGAAGAAGTCGCCGCCGAGGTTGCCGTCGAGGTCGGTGCCGAGGCGGTGCTGGTCGTTGACGGCGTCGCTCACCGCCACCGCCAGACGCCCGAGCTCGCGCGCCGCCGGATCGAGGATCTCGCCGCGAAAGCGCAGCACGCCGCCCAGCGCCCCGCCCGAGACGTAGGGCCCGATGTCTGCCACCACCGAGCCCTTGCGGAAGGCCACCGTGAGCCGGCTCGGGTCGAAGGCGTCCTCCACCGCGGCGAGCTCGTTGGCCACCGCCGCCTGCACCAGGACCTGGCCGCGGCCGAGGAAGACGTTGACCGCGCCGTCGTCCTGCGCCACCACGGTGACGCCGACGTGCTCGGCGAGCCGGCGCAGGGCCTCGTCGCGCTGGTCCAGCAGGTCGTTGGGGGGGTCGCCCTGGGCGATGCCGAGGGCCTGCACGATGCGCACGTTGAGGTCGGCGATGGCGCGGGCGAGGGCGTTGATCTCCTCCACCTCGGCGCCGATGCGGGCGTTGACCTCGCGGTTGAGGTCGTCGAGGCGCCCGCCGAGGGCGGCGAAGCGGCCGACGAGGCTGTCGGCGGCGCCGATCAGGGCCTCGCGCACCGGCACCGAGTCGGGGTGGTCGGCGAGGTCCTGCAGCCCGTTGAAGAACTGCTCGAGCCCCGGCAGCAGGCCCGCCTCGGGGTCCGAGAGGAGCGCGTCCACCTGGGCGGCGAGCGCGTGGAACCCAGCCTCCTCGGCGTGGGCGGAGGTGCTCGCCCGCACCTGCCCGGTGAGGAACTCGTCGGTCACGCGGGTGACCGAGTCGACGATGACGCCGGCGCCCATGAAGCCGCCGCCCACGTACTGCGGCGGCCGTGCCACCAGGTCCACGCGCTGGCGGCTGTAGCCGGGGGTGTTGACGTTGGCGATGTTGTGGCCGGTGGTGGCCAGGGCCCGCTGGAAGGCGAGCAGCGCCGTGGTGCTGATGCCGAAGACGTTGCCCGTGGCCATGGTGCCCTACCTCCGCCTCACGCCCCGTCTGTCGGCGCCGCCGCCGCAGACTTGAACCCGTCGCCCTCGAGCCGCGCGAGGATCGCCAGGACCTTGCCCGTGTAGTCCGGGTCGGTGGCGTAGCCGCCCTCGGCCAGCGCCCGCACGAAGGCCGCCGGCCGCCCCGCCTGCGCCACCGCCTCGCGGTAGCGCGGGCTCGCCCGCAGGAAGGCGACGTAGTCGTCGAAGGCCTCCGCCCAGGAGCCGTAGGCGCGGAAGGCGGCCCGCTCGCGCACCGCGCGCCCGTCGCGGTACTCGGTGGTCTCCACCTCCACGCGCGGGCCCTGCCAGCGCGCGTCGGCCTTGATGTTGAAGAGGTTGTGGCTGCTCGTGCCGTCGTCGCGGCGGATCACGCGCCGCCCCCAGCCGGTCTCGAGGGCGGCCTGGGCGAGGAGCAGCTCGGGTCGGGTGCCGAGGGCGCGTGCGGCCCGCTCGGCGTGGGGCCGCAGCCGCTGCACGAACTCCGCCGGCGAGGCGAACGCCTCGCCGCGCGACGCGGGCGGGGCCTCGGCGGGCGGCGGCGCCGGCGGGCGCGGCGCCGCGCCCTCGAGCTGGCGCACCATGGCCTCGGCGAGCCCGAGGCGCTCGCGCGCCGCCAGCTCGATGGCGAGCTGGCGGTCGAGAAGATCCGTGTAGAGCTCGCCGCCCGGCCCCGCATAGGGGTCCTCGGCAAGGCGCGCCGCGCGCATGCTGCGCACCATCATCTGCACCAGCAGCGCCTCGAACTGCTCGGCCGCCTCGCGCAGGCTGCCGGGCTCGCCGCGGGCGGCGTCCGCCCGCAGGGCGGCGAGACCCCGCAGGTCGTGGTAGACGCGGGCGGCGGCGCCGGCGCTGTCGGCCGCAGGGCGCATGGCTCAGATCACGATCAGCTCGGCGCGCAGGGCCCCGGCCGCACGCAGCGCCTCGAGGATGGCCACCAGGTCGCCCGGCGCCGCCCCCACCTGGTTCACCGCGCGCACGATCTCGTCCAGGGTCACGCCGGAGCGGAAGAGGAACATGCGCCCGCCGGCCTGCTCGGCCTGGATCTCGGTCCGGGGCACCACCGTGGTCTGCCCGCCGGAGAGCGGCGCGGGCTGGCTCACCTCGGGCCGCTCGGTGATGGTGACGGTGAGGCTGCCGTGGCTCACCGCCGCCGGCATCACGCGCACGTGGCTGCCGATGACCACGGTGCCAGTGCGCGAGTTGACGATGACCCGCGCCGGCGCCTCCCCCGGCTCCACCTCCACGTTCTCGACGAGGGAGAGGAAGGCGACGCGCTGACCCGGGTCGGCGGGGGCGCTGACCTCGACCGAGGTGGCGTCCAGCGGGCGCGCGGTGCCGCGGCCGAAGACGCGGTCGATGGCCTTGGCGACGCGGTAGGCGGTGGTGAAGTCCGGCTCGTGGAGGTTGAGGGTGAGGCTCGCGCCGCCGTTGAAGGGATCCGGCGCGGGCCGCTCCACGGTGGCGCCGTTGGGGATGCGGCCGGCGCTGGGGACGTTGACCTTGATGCTGGAGCCGTCGGCCCCGGCGACGCCGAAGCCGCTCACCACCAGGTTGCCCTGGGCGATGGCGTAGATGCGGCCGTCGGCGCCGCGCAGCGGCGTCATGAGGAGGGTGCCGCCGCGCAGGCTCTTGGCGTTGCCGATGGAGGAGACGGTGACGTCGATGGTCTGGCCGGGCTTGGCGAAGGGGGGCAGCTCCGCGTGCACCGCCACCGCGGCCACGTTCTTGGTCTGCAGGCTCACCCCGGGCGGGATGGTGATCCCGAACTGGGCCAGCATGCTGCGC